>NZ_ANAZ01000017.1:0-124114 GCF_000340985.1 Nocardiopsis valliformis DSM 45023 | reverse complement strand
CTCCTTGCGCGGGGGGGCGGGAGGGCCCGGAACGGGCCCTCCCTCTGGGGGGTGGATGCGCCTCGTGGCGCTCGTGCCGGTCGCTCAGACCGGGGCGTACTCGATCCCTGCCAGCTCGCACAGGACCTTCCAGTCCTGGGCGATGTGGCCGGAGTTCATCACCATGTGGTGGGTGCCGCCCGCGCGTAGCCAGGCGTCCATGCAGCCCCGCACCCCCGAGGAGGGACGGAACTGGCCGTAGGGCATCTCCAGCGCGGGCAGTTCGGGGGAGTCCAGGACCTCGCCCTCGGCCACCACCAGGCGGAAGCGTTCACCGCCCAGCGAGACCAGGGAGGCCAGGGTCGCCGGTCCCGGCCGGTAGCGGAACAGGATGGTGGGCGGGTCGGCCAGGCCGCCGATGCCCAGGGGGCGTTTGATCAACCGGACCGGTTCATCCTCGCGGGCCACCCGCCAGTTGCCCTCGCCCATGTGGCTCATCAGGATGGAGTCGCTGGGGAAGTCCATCGCGTACATCTCGGTGAAGTGGCCGTCCCCAGCGAGCCGGTGGCCCGCGTAGACGATCGACGCCGCCAGGACGTCGCCCTCACCGGCGAACCCGTACCCCTGCGCCATCAGGGTGGAGGCGGCGGCCATGGGCAGCCGGGCGAAACGACCGTCCTCGCCGATGGCGTCGAAGTGGGTGGAGTAGGCGCCGCAGCCGGATTCCTCCAGCAGGTGCTCGATGCCCAACTGCATACGGGCGTGGTCCTCGCGCTCCTCCTTGGACAGCCGCCCGTCCACGTCGAAGGCGCCGTCCTCCCAGGCCATGAGGTCGCTCACCGCCTGCTCGGGAAGGTCGGCCATGGTGCGGTGCAGCGTGCCGGGGGCGATGACGTGCACCTCGGGGCCGAGCTTGCGCAGGAACGCGGTCTCGTCCACCCGGGCGTCGCCCATGCCGTTCATGGGATACCCGAACACGCCCACGCGCAGCCGCCGCAGGGCGCTGACGGTGTGCGCGGCCCGGGCCCAGCGGTCCACCCGCGCGGTGAACTCCGGGCTCTGCCAGTCACCGGTGATGACGTCGAAGTCGACCCCGGCGCGGACCAGCGCGTTGGCGGTGTCCTGGGCCCCGTGGATGCCCTGGTTGTAGGTCATGTCGTCCATGTTCCAGGACGCGCTCACCGCGGGGTCGGGCTGGGTGTTGGCCAGAGCCACGGGCAGCCGGGTCCCGGTCAGCGCCCGGGTGACGCGGATGGAGGGACCGTAGGTGAGCATGACGACCAGGACCCCGTCGAGGTCAGCGCCCTCGAAACCCCGGATCGCGCTCTCGGCGTCCTCCCGGCCCCGCACCGGCGGGGCGAGCGTCCACTCGGCGACGTCCGAAAGCCCGTCGGCGAGCCGCTGGGCGTAGGCGGCCTGGTGTTCGGTGATGCCGGGGATCATGGCGTCGTAGAGCGGCTGCATGATGCCGAGCAGGCCGATCCGGGGGCGGCTGGAACGCACTGCCGGGTTCTGACTCGGGGGCGGCGTGGGTAGAGGCACAGGTGGTCCTTACTGTCCGTAGGCGTTCTGGTAGCGGTGGTAGAGGGCGTCCACGTCCTCCTGGCGCAGGCGCTCGACGGGTCCGCCCTGGCGGGCGAGGTGGACGGTATGGGCCACGTCCTCGCACATCACCGCGGCCTTGACCGCGGCCTTGGCGGTGGCGCCGACGGTGAACACCCCGTGGCCGCGCATGAGTACGGCCGGGGAGCGGTGGCCCTCCAGAGTCGTGACAATGCCCTTGCCGATGGAGTCGTCGCCGATGAGCGCGAAGGGGCCCACCGGGATGTCACCGCCGAACTCGTCCGCCATCGCGGTGACGGCGCAGGGGATGGCCTCACCGCGGGCGGCCCAGGCCGTCGCGTAGGGGCTGTGGGTGTGCACGACCCCGCCTACGTCGGTGCGGGCCCGGTAGACGTAGGCGTGCGCGTCGGTGTCGCTGGAGGGTTTGTGGCGTCCCTCGACCAACCGCCCGTACAGGTCGCACACGACCATGTCCTCGGCGGTGATGTCGTCGTAGGAGACCCCGCTGGGCTTGATCACCATCAGGTCGGTGCCGGGGACGCGCGCCGAGACGTTGCCGCTGGTCCAGGTGACCAGGTTCCACCGGGGCAGTTCCCCGTGCAGGTCGCACACTGTCTGGCGCAGGCGTTCCACCTCGGTGCGGTGGTCCTCCAGCTGTCGCAGGAGCGGGTCGGTTGAGGTCATCGCTTTCCCTCGGGGGTGGTGGGGCCGGTGGCGTACGCGGCGTGGCGCAGGGACCGCAGGCGGCGCAGGCTGTCGCTGCCGCCCCGGCCGAAGTGGTCGTGGAGTTCGGAGTAGATGGTGAAGAGGTGGTCGTAGGCGGCGGCCCGGTCCGGGTCGGGGGCGACGGTGTCCTCGCGCACCCGTCCCATCGCTTCGGAGGCGGCGTGGATGTCGGGGTGGGCCCCGGCGGCGACCGCTGCGTGGATCGCCGACCCCACCGCGCAGCTCTGCTCGGTGGCCACCACGCGCAGCGGCCGGTTCAGGACGTCGGCGTAGATCTGCAGAACGAAGGGGTTGCGGACCATCCCGCCGCCGATCGTGAGGTCGTCGACCGGAACCCCGGCACCGGTGAAGGCCTCGACGATGGTGCGGGTACCGAAGGCGGTGGCCTCCACCAGCGCCCGGTAGACCTCCTCGGGCCGGGTGGCCAGGGTCATGCCCACCAGCACGCCGGACAGTGAGTGGTCCACCAGCACCGAGCGGTTGCCGCTGTGCCAGTCCAGGGCCACCAGGCCGTGTTCGCCGACGGCGGCCCCGGCCGCCTTGCGGGAGAGCAGGTCGTGGACGGAGATCCCGCGTTCGGCGGCCTCCTCGTGGTAGGCGGGCGGCACGTAGGAGTCCACGAACCAGCCGAAGATGTCGCCCACACCGCTCTGTCCGGCCTCGTAGCCCCACATGCCCGGGGTGATGCCGCCCAGGGCCATGCCGCACATGCCCGGCACCTCGGCCAGGACCTCGGAGTTCATCACGTGGCAGGTGCTGGTGCCCATGATGGCGAGCATCCGCCCGGGGGCGGTGGTCTGTGCCGTGGCGGCGGTGACGTGCGCGTCGATGTTGCCGACGGCCACGGGCAGGCCCTCGGGCAGACCGGTCCAGGCGGCGGCCTGTGCGGTGAGCCCTCCGGCGCGTTCGCCCAGTTGGGACAGGGGATGATCGAGCCTGCTCACGGCGAAGTCGGCGAAGCGGGGGTCCAGGGCGGCGAGGAAGTCCTTGGTGGGCCAGGACCCGTCCTGGTGGATGCCCTTGTAACCGGCGGTGGCCGCGTTGCGGGTCTCGTACCCGCACAGCTGCCAGACGATCCAGTCCGCGCCCTCGATCCAGCGTTCGGTGCGCTGGTAGACCTCGGGGTCATCACGCAGGACCTGCAGGGCCTTGGCGAACTGCCACTCGGAGGAGATCTTCCCGCCGTAGCGGGGCAGCCAGGGTTCACCGCGTTCGGCGGCCAGGGCGTTGATCTCGTCGGCCTCGGGCTGGGCGGCGTGGTGACGCCACAGTTTGGGCCAGGCGTGCGGGCGGCCCGCCAGATCGGGGAGTTCGCACAGGGGGGTGCCCTCGGTAGTCACGGGAAGGACGGTGCAGGAGGTGAAGTCGGTACCGATCCCGATGACCTGTGAGGGGGAGACCCTGGCTTCGCGCAGGGCGGCGGGCACGGCCCGGCGCAGGACCTCGCGGTAGTCGTCGGGGTGCTGGAGGGCGGTGTCCGGTTCGAGGGGGTCCGCGTGGTCGGGCAGGCGGTCGGTGATGACCCCGTGCCGGTAGGTGTGCTCGGCCGAGCCCAGTTCGGTGCCGTCGGAGACCCGGACCACGACGGCACGCCCGGAGAGGGTTCCGAAGTCGACCCCGAGCACCACCGGATCGGGGTCGGTATCCGCCGGGCCAGGATTGTGCGCGCTAACATTCGTGGCCAACGAGAGTTCCCTTCGCGGGTTGTCGTGCTGAACATCCCCCTTTGGGTAGCCAATATCCAGGGCTTCAAGGGGGTAGATGTGACCTGGGCAATATTGTTGGCGTTAACAATCGATGAAGTCAACCCCCCGAAGGTGATCAAACCCGCACGAACCGCACGACGCGCACGAAAGAGCGCCCGCGCCCCGAAAAAAGGGGTGCGGGCGCTCTGGAAGTGGTCGATCAGGAGTGGGACGGTGGTGGGTGACAGAGGCGGGTCAGGCCCTGCCTGCGGAGACGGAGACCGGTTCCGGTGTGCGGACGGAGGCCTCCGGGGCGGAGCCCTTGCGGTCGATCAGACCCGCGGTGACGGCGATGCCCAGGCCCGCCACGGCCAGGACCGAGCCGATCACCGCAGGGGAGGCGTAGCCGAACCCCATCGCGATGCCTAGACCGCCCAGCCAGGCACCGCCCGCGTTGGCGAGGTTGAACGCCGAGTGGTTGGAGGCCGACGCCAGGCTCGGTGCGGTACCCGCCCGGCTCATCACCAGGACCTGAAGGGGCGCGGTCACACCGAAACCGACGGCGCCCAGCACCACGACGCCGATCGCGGCGGTCCAGGGGTTCTGCACGGCCACGGCGAACAGCGCGAGCACCACCGCCAGGCTCGCCAGGGAGCCGTAGATGGTGGGGCGCAGCCAACGGTCGGCGAGCGGGCCCACGATCAGCGAGCCCAGGGTCATGCCCACGCCGAACAGCGCCAACACGATCGGAACCCCGGCGCTGGGCATCCCGGCCAGCTCGGTCATCATCGGGGAGATGTAGCTGTAGACGGCGAACACCCCCGCGAAGCCGAACACCGCCGTGAGCAGGCCGAGCAGTACCTGGGGCCGAGCCAGCGCGGAGAACTCCCCGCGCAGGCCGCCCTGCTGGGCGATGGGCACGTGCGGCACCCAGCGGGCCACCCCGAGGACGGTGAGGGCGGCGATCGCCGCCACCACCAGGAAGGCGGTGCGCCAGCCGGTCAGCTGCCCCAGCAGGGTTCCCGCGGGCACGCCGACGATGTTGGCGATGGTCAATCCCAGCATCACCCGCGCCACCGCGGTGGCCTGGCGGGCGGGCCCGGCCAGGTGGGCCGCGACCAGGGCGGCCACCCCCAGGTAGGCGCCGTGCGGGATGCCGGCGAGGAAGCGGGCGGCCAGCACGGTCTCGTGCGAAGGCGCCACCACGGTGAGCAGGTTCCCCAGGAGGAAGACCGCCATGAACAGCAGCAGGGCGTTCTTGCGGGGCAGGCGTGTGCTCAGCGCGGTGAGCAGGGGAGCGCCGACCACCACCCCCAGGGCGTAGGCGGAGATGAGGTGCCCCGCGGTGGGGATGGACACGCCGAGATCGGCGGCGACTTCGGGCAGCAGGCCCATGATCACGAACTCGGTGGTGCCGATGGCGAAGGCCCCGAGGGCCAGGGCGAGCAGTGCCAGGCGCATGGCTGTGCCCCCTTCCGGAGGGTGGTGGAGTGTGTGCGGTGTCCGCGCGGCCTCGCGGGCGCCGGCCCAGACGTGATGGCGGGGTGGGGCGTCGATGCCCTGGGAGGTTCGTCGCCGTGCGATCGGGCGCGGTCCGGGTTCGGGATCGCGCCACGTGATTTAGCACGTGCTAAATCAATGATGTCACCTATGCCCGCCGATCATCAACGGCGCGGTACGTGATCTGTCTCGCGCCGGGCACGGGCGGGCGCCCGGGGCCTGTGGGATCCAGCGGGCGGGGTTCAGGAACGGGCGGGGCGTGGGGGAGCGGTGCTCTCCCGCACGGTGAGCGTGGTGGGCAGCACCACGTGGGTGCACTCGGTGCGCCCCTCCTCCAGGCGCTCGGCCACCGCCCCCAGAGTGAGCTCGGCGATACGGGTCACGTCCTGACGGACCGAGGTCAGACTCAGGAACGACAACCGGGCGGCCCGGCTGTCGTCGTAGCCCACCACCGACACCTCCTCGGGCACCGAACGGCCCGCGCGCAGCAGAGTCTCCAACAGTCCGCGCGCGGACTGGTCGTTGCAGCACACCACGGCTGTGGGCAGCTCCTCACGAGCGAGCAGGGCGGCCGCGGCGCGGGCCCCCGCCTCCTCGGTATAGGCACCCGGGACCAGGTCCACGAACGCGTCCAGCCCGTGTGCGCGCATGCCCTCCAGATAACCGGTCCGGCGTTCGGGGGCACTGGGCAGGTCACCGCCGTACACGTGTGCGATACGCCGGTGGCCCAGGGCGACCAGGTGGTCGACCGCCTGACGAACCCCGGATACGGCGTCGGTGCGCACACTGTCCGTCCCGGCCGCGTTGGTGCGCTGACCGATTTCCACCACGGGCACCCGCTCGGCGACCCTGGCCAGGTCCTCGGGTGCCTGCGCGGACATCCCGATCAGTACCAGCGCCTCGCAGCGCAGCCCCACGAGTTCGTCGATCGCCTGGCGTTCGGTGCGGTTGGCCAGCATGGCGCTCAGGGCCACGCTGTAGTCGAGCCGGGCCGCCTCCGGGTACAGCGCCTCGACCAGGTCGGCGTCCATGGGGTGCTCCATGGTGAAGAGCACGCCCACCTGACGGCTGCGGGCCCGGCGCAGCAGCTGGGCGGCGGTGTCGGCGCGATAGCCGAGTTCCTCGGCGGCGCGCAGCACCCGCTCACGGGTGGCGGCACTGGGGCCCGGACGGTCGCCCAGGACCAGCGAGACCAGCTGCCGGGAGACCCCCAGGTGCGCCGCGACATCGGCCATGGTCGGACGCCCACCGGGCACCCCGCCACCGCTGTTCCCACTCGCCACTTCGGTCCCCTCCCACACAGGCGCATCGTACCGTTGTCCGGGCCCGAACCAAGGATCCTCTCGGCGACGAACCTCCCGCGCTACCGGGACATCAGAATGTCCGGGGCGAGTTCCCTCAGCTCACCTGCTCTGCCGACATCCTCATGAAGGGCACCGATGTCCGTCTCCCCTGGAACTTCCCTGCCGCCCGGGTTCGCGCCGTTGGAAGCGAGTGACCCGGCCGAGGTCGGGCCCTACCGATTGGTGGGGCGGATCGGTGCGGGCGGAATGGGTGCCGTGTTCGGGGCCCTGGACGTGTACGGACGCTGTGTGGCGGTCAAGACCGTGCACGCTCACATCGCCCGTGAGTCCCGGTTCCGGGAGGCCTTCGCGCGTGAGGTCGAGATGCTGGGGCGCGCCGACGGGGTCAGCACGGCTCGGCTCCATGCTGCTGACACGGAGGCGGAGGTTCCGTGGCTGGCCTTCGACTACGTTCCCGGCCGTGACCTGCGAGCCCACGTGCGTGAGTTCGGTCCGTTGTCGGGTGACATGCTCCGTACCTTCGCCCTCGGCATGGCCGAGGGTCTGGCCGCGCTGCACGCGGCGGGGATCGCGCACCGCGACATCAAGCCGGGCAACGTGATCCTGTCTTCGGACGGGCCGAAGATCGTGGACTTCGGTATCGCGGTCGAGGTCGGCACAGAGAACTCCGATGATCCGTCATCTTCCTACGGCACCCCAGGTTGGAGCGCCCCTGAACGCTATGCCGGTGCTGTCGCCGATCCGGCCGCGGACGTGTTCGCCTGGGGCGGGTTGGTGGCGCTCTCCGCGACCGGGCGTGAGCCTTTCGGCAAGGGGGACGCGAAAGAGCTCGCCCGGCGGGTGAAGACGGGGGAGTGCGACGTCGAAGGCGTACCCGAGGACCTGCGGGGCCTGGTGGAGGCCGCTCTGTCGGTCGACCCGGAGCAACGTCCGAGTTCCGAGGACCTGGTCGGGGCACTCCTGCCCGGAACAGAGCAGAACCAGTGGTCCGATTCCCTGCGCGGGATGCTGCGCGACTACTGGCGCGGGGTGGACGACGCCGGACACGACCCGGGCCGTTGGGCTGCGGCGCTGGGGGCCGCCTCCGCCACCGGCCTTGGTGTGAGCGCGCTGGGTTCCGGTGCCATGGGTTCGGGTGTGCTCGGATCGGGCGGCATCGCTGGAACAGGAGCGGCCACCGGCACCGTCGGCTCTGGGATGGCGACCGCAGGAGGGAGCACAGCTGCCGCGGGCGGAGGAGCGGCCGGGACGAGTATGGCCACCGGCGGCATGATGAGCGGGGTCGCCACGTCCAAGCTGGGTCTGGCGGGCGCGGGTGTGCTGGTCGTGGCCGGTCTGACCGCTGGCGGTTTCGTGGTCTACGACCAGGTGCGGGTCACACCGGGGGAGACGGTCGCCGCTGCCGTGGGCTTTTTGGAGGAGGGCCGGGGTTTCACCGCTCAGGTGACCCGCTCCTTGTCCCGAACCCACGCCGAACAGGTCGCCGAACGCACCGGGGCCTCCGTGGAGCAGGTGATGGAGGACAGCCGGGCCGAGGAAGAGTATCTGTACTCGGCCGACACCGCGAGCTTCCTGATCCGGGGCGCGGCCATGGGGGAGGGGACGGTCGCCGTCGCCAATCACCGCGACGAGCTGTACGTCTATGCCCCTCGCCCAGAGGACATCTCCTGGGGCACCTGGCACGACTCGATCGAGCCGATGACGCTCGACCCGAGTGTGACCACGGACGCCGTCGCACCTTCCCTGATGACCGCGCCGCTGCGGACCCTGGCCGACTCGGGGCAGGTGGAACAGGAGGAAGGGGGCGGCGCGTACTCGGGGCCGACCACGCTCGGGCTGCTTTCCGAAGGTGTCTTCACCGAGGTAGAAGCGAGCGGCCGACTCGAAGTCGACGAGGCGGGCGCTCCGGTACGGGCGGAGTACACCACCGAACAGTGGGAGGTCCGAGTCGACTTCACCGGAACCGACGAGGGGGTCACGGTGGAGGATCCTCAAATCACGTTCGAAGGAGCCGGGTTCGGCTGGGCGGCTGTGCACGCCCCGGTGTGCGGAAGCGTGCAAACGTCCGAACGGGAGTGGGAGGTACAGGCCAGTGCCTGGGAGGTGGACTGCGACTACGCGATGGACGTCTCGGAGATGATGCTGAGTGGCTCAGAAGCCTTCGGTTATGGCGCTGACCAGGAGCGGGTCGAGGTCCTCATGGGCTACAGCGGTAGCGGAGGCACCACCTGGTTGGTCGACGAAGTGATGGCCTGCGCCGTCTTCCGCCGCGATCTGGAGGGGCTCATCGAAAACCGCACCTACTTCCTGTCGCCGTGCCAGGCGGCCACCAAACAGAGCCAGGCGAGCGAGGATTGGCCTTACGCGGAGGTGGAGTTCGGTTCCAGGACCCTGATCGACTACCACGACCAGACCTGACCTAGGAAAAGGGCGTACCTGGCGGTGTGCCTTGCCGAGGCTGTCACCCCTGGGACGCCTGCTGCAGCAGCGCGGCATACCGTCACACAGTTCACCTGGGTGATCACAAGACGCGTGAACCTCCGGTGTTTTCGGGGCATCAGAGTGTCCGGGCGGAGCTCCTCCACCGCCTTCCCCACCGCAGAACTTCCTCTGAAGGGCACCGATGTCCATCTCCCCTGACACTTCCCTGCCGCCCGGGCTCTCGCCGTTGGAGTCGGGCGACCCGCCCGTGATCGGGCCCTACCGGGTGGTGGGACGGATCGGCGAGGGCGGGATGGGGGCGGTGTACGGGGCCCTGGATGTATACGGGAGCTGCGTCGCCGTCAAGACTGTGCACGCTCACATCGCCCGTGAGCCCCGGTTCCGGGAGGCCTTCGCGCGTGAGGTCCAGATGCTGGGGCGCGCGGACGGCGTCAGCACCGCTCGTCTGCACGCCGCCGACACCAGGGCTGAGGTGCCGTGGCTGGCTTTCGACTACGTGGCCGGACGTGATCTGCGGGCCCACGTACAGGCGTTCGGTCCGCTCGAAGGCGACATGCTCCGCACCTTCTCCCTCGGCATGGCCGAGGGTTTGGCGGCACTGCACGCGGCGGGGATCGCGCATCGGGACATCAAACCGGGCAACGTGATCCTGTCCCCGGACGGGCCGAAGATCGTGGACTTCGGTATCGCGGTGGAGATCGGCACCGAGCGCGCGATGGACGCTTCGGCCTCCTACGGAACCCCGGGCTGGACAGCCCCTGAGCGCTACTCCGGGGCGGCCGCTGACCCGTCGGCGGACGTGTTCGCCTGGGGCGGGCTGGTGACCCTGGCCGCGACCGGTCGTCAGCCGTTCGGCAAGGGGGAGGCGAAAGAGCTCGCCCGGCGGGTGAAGGAGGGGGAGTACGGGATCGACGGGGTTCCCGAGGACCTGCTCGGCCTGGTGAGGGCCGCGCTGTCGGTGGACCCGAAGCAGCGACCGAGCTCCCAGACCCTTGTTCGGGCGTTGATGCCGGTACCCGCCGAGGAAACGCAGAACCAGTCCGGGCGCCCGCAGACGGCGGCCGATTCCCTGCGCGGGATGCTGCGCGACTACTGGCGCGGCGTGGACGACGCGGGCCACGACCCCGGGCGCTGGGCGGCGGCTCTGGGTGTCGCCTCCGCGGCCGGTCTGGGCGCGAGCGCACTGGGTTCCGGTGTCGTGGGCGTGGGCGCGATGGGAGCGGGCGGCGCCGCTGGATCCGGTGCGGCAACCGGGGCCGGTGCGGGCGCCGTCACGGCTGGAGGAGGTACCGCGGCCGCTGGTTCGGGGGCGGTAACCGCTGGAGGAAGTGCGACCAGCACGGCGACCGGCGGCATGATGAGCGGTATCGCGACATCCAAGTTGGGTCTGGCGGGCGCGGGTTTACTGGCTGTGGCCGGTCTGACCGCCGGCGGTTTCGTCGTCTATGACCAGGTGAGTGACAACCCGTCGGAGACGGTCGCCGCGGCGGCGGGCATTCTGGAGGAGAGCGAGGGTTTCACCGCTCAGGTGACCCGCTCCTTCTCCCAGGCGCACGCCGAACAGGTCGCCGAACGCACCGGGGCTTCGGTGGAGCAGGTGATGGAGGACAGCCTGGTCGAGGAGGAGTACCTCTACTCGGCGGCGGACCAGACTTTCCTCATCCGGGGCGCTGCGATGGGCCCGGGTACCACGGCGGTCGCCAACCATCGGGGAGACCTGTATGTGTACGCATCACGTGAGGAGGCCCCCAGGCTGTGGGAGAACTCGCCCCAGCAGCTGTCAGTCGTTTCCGCGGGGGTGAGCATTAGTTTCGGTGAGGAAGGGGATCACGGGATGTGGAAACGCTCGCCTGAACCCCTGGAGTACTCCTCTGACCTGGACACCGACTCCGTTGCCGCCACCCTGATCACCGCGCCGCTCCGGACCTTGAGCGAGGCTGACGGAATCGAGGCGGTGGAGGGCCAGGAACGGGTGTACACGGGGTCGATCGTGCTCGAGCTCTTGGATGGTGGGGCTCTGGTGTCGGAGGAGGGCACTGGCCAGGTCGGTCTTGACGGCGAAGGAACCCCGGTGTGGGCCGAGTACACAACGGATCTTTGGGAGGTGCGAGTCGACTTCGAGGCAGTGGGCGCCGAAGCGCCGATGGAGGACCCCCAAGTGTGGGCGGCCGAGAACGACGGGTTCGGTTGGACTGTGGTGCACGCCCCGATCTGTGGAACTGTGGGCTTGCCGGACTGGGTTCCGTCCTGGGACGAGGGCAGGATGTGGGATGTCCAGGCCAGTGGTTGGGACGTGGACTGCGACTACGCGATGGACGTGGCGGAGTTGCGGGAGGACTTCGGCAGAGGCCCGGATCGGCAAGAATCACTGCACGCGTTCAGAGGCACCATGAGTAACATCGCGCAGTTCGACGACACCATGGCCTGCGGCCTCTTCTGGAACAACAGGAGGGGAGCAGACCCACTCAACATTGAACACGCGTATGCCTACGGGCCCTGTCAGGAAGCCACGGTGCTGTCCGTGGATGACTCGGAAGAGCTCTACAAGGACTCGGAGGTGGAGTTCGGTCCCGTGACCCTGATCGACTTCCACGAACAGTCCTGACCGCGCGGCCCCGGACGCAGAAAAGTCCGGACACAAAAGAGGGGGCGCGCCTCGCGGCGCGCCCCCTGAAGTCTGGCCGGGTCCACGTCCCCCAACGTGGAACCCGACCGCGCGGCCCGCGCACTGAGTGCGGTGGGGCCGCTGGGAGGCGAATACGGTGATGGTTCCGTGCCGGAAACCCCCATTTACGGCACGAACACGCGTATTCGCTAGGTCTTGGCCGGGTCCCACGTCCCCCAACGTGGGACCCGACCGCGCGGCCTACGCACTAGGTGCGGTCTGGCCGCTGGGAAGGCGGTTGTAGCGATGGTTCCGTGTCAGAAACCCCCATTGCCGACACGAACGCGTACAACCGCGCATGGTCTGAAGGTGATGTTCGAAGCTTCGCACAGACGCTGGTGGGATTGTTGGGGTCGGGGTCGGTCTGGGGTGCTTCACCTGTAAGAACGCTTCGTACAGGTGAGGTGTTCCCGCCCTGGCGGCGGATTTTCATCCGGCCCGGTAAAAAGCGGGTGCGGACTGGGGCACGGAACCCTAAGCTCCCCCTCGAACCCGGGCGGAGAAGGAGGCGGACATGCCCGAACTGATGACCCTGTGGCGGCCCACCGGGCCCGTGGAGCTCGCGCTGGTCAGGGATTCGGGCTGGCGGGAGTGGCCGCCGCGCCTTCCCGGGCAGCCCATCTTCTACCCGGTGTTGAACGAGGACTACGCGACGCGGATCGCCCGTCAGTGGAACCTGCCACGTGACGGGGAGGGACACGTCACCCGCTTTCGCGTGGAGGCCGGATTCGCCTCCCGGTATCCCGTCCAGCAGGTGGGCGGGAGCACGATCCTGGAGCTGTGGGTGCCCGCCGAGGACCTGGCCGAGTTCAACGCCCACATCCACGGGGAGATCGAGCTGGTGAGGTCCTTCCTGACCGAAGGGTAGGTCCCGGCGGGGGAGCCCCCGGGTGGGAAACGGGAGCGACGGAAGCAGGGCGGGGCCGGTGCACGCGCGTGCACCGGCCCCGCCTTTGTGTACGCGATGGTCTGCTGTGGTAGGTGCGGGGGAATACCTGGGCCCAGTCGGGGGTTCGGCATGATAGTTTTATAGAAAGCATTTTCCTAGGAAGCTAATTGGATCGGGGAACGGCCATGCAGTTCGGAATCTTCTCGGTCAGCGACGTGACCACCGACCCCACGACGGGACGTACGCCGACCGAAGGCGAGCGGATCAAGGCGATGGTGCGGATCGCCCTCAAGGCGGAGGAGGTGGGTCTGGACGTCTTCGCCACCGGCGAGCACCACAACCCGCCCTTCGTCGCCTCCTCGCCCACCACCATGCTCGGTTACGTCGCGGCGCAGACCGAGAAGATCATCCTGTCCACCTCCACCACGCTCATCACCACCAACGACCCGGTCAAGATCGCCGAGGACTTCGCGATGCTCCAGCACCTGGCCGACGGCCGGGTGGACCTGATGATGGGACGTGGCAACACCGGACCGGTCTACCCCTGGTTCGGGCAGGACATCCGACAGGGCATCCCGCTGGCGCTGGAGAACTACAACCTCCTGCACCGCCTGTGGCGCGAGGACGTCGTCAACTGGGAGGGCAAGTTCCGCACCCCGCTGCAGGGCTTCACCTCCACCCCGCGCCCGCTCGACGACGTGCCGCCGTTCGTCTGGCACGGTTCCATCCGCAGTCCGGAGATCGCCGAACAGGCCGCCTACTACGGTGACGGCTTCTTCCACAACAACATCTTCTGGCCCGCCACCCACACCAAGAAGCTCATCTCGCTCTACCGCCGCCGCTTCGAGCACTACGGCCATGGCCGGGCCGACCAGGCCGTCGTCGGGCTGGGCGGACAGGTGTTCATGCGCAAGAACTCCCAGGACGCGGTCAAGGAGTTCCGGCCCTACTTCGACAACGCGCCGGTCTACGGCGGCGGCCCCTCCCTGGAGGAGTTCACCCGCGAGACCCCGCTGACCGTCGGCAGCCCGCAGGAGGTCATCGACCGTACCCTGGGCTTCCGGGAGTCCTTCGGCGACTACCAGCGCCAGCTCTTCCTGATGGACCACGCGGGCCTGCCGCTCAAGACCGTCCTGGAGCAGCTGGATCTCCTCGGCGAGGAGGTCGTCCCGGTACTGCGCAAGGAATTCGCCGCGAAGAAGCCCGAGCACGTGCCCGACGCGCCCACCCACGCCTCGCTCCTGGCCGCGAAGGAGCGCGCGACCACGAACACGGAGGTCCAGGAATGACCCGCAAGCTCGTCACCGTCACGGCCGGGCTCAGCAACCCCTCCTCGACCCGCCTGCTCGCCGACCGGCTGACCGGCGCCGCCGAGGAGGCCCTGGCCGACCGCGGTGAGAAGGTCGAGGTCAGGATCGTCGAGCTGCGCGAACTGGCCCACGACATCATGAACGCCATGACCACCCAGGTTCCCACCGGAGACCTGCCCGGGGTCCTGGCCGACATTGCCGAGGCGGACGGGATCATCGCCGTGACCCCGGTCTTCAACGCCTCCTACAGCGGCCTGTTCAAGTCGTTCTTCGACGTCGTCGAACCCGGCGTGCTGGACGGAAAGCCGGTCCTGGCGGCGGCCACCGGCGGCAGCCCGCGCCACTCGCTGGTGCTGGAGCACGCGCTGCGCCCGATGTTCTCCTACACCCGCTCGGTGGTGGTGCCCACGGGCGTCTACGCCGCCTCCGAGGACTGGGGCGCGGGCGAGAGCGGCGGCCGCGAACTGGCCGAGCGCATCACCCGGGCGGCCCGGCAGCTGGCCATGCTCGCCACGGAGAACGCTCCGGCCGCGGCCGACCCCTACGAGGAGCCCACTCCCTTCGCCGATCTGATGTCCGGCCTGGGCAGATGACCTCCCGTTCCCGCCGGTCCCCGGCGGGAACGGGCCCCAGGGTCGGGAAACGGGCACGGTGGCGGGCGGCGGTCGGATGCGAGTTCCGCGGAGTTTTCCTCTCATCACCCGTTGCAGTTGCTTTTCAATGGTGTTAACTTTCCGGAAAGTGCTGTATGGGAGCGCTCCCGAATTGGGGTGGACCCTCAGCGCACCGTCTGGACCGCACCACGACCGGCAGGCGTACGGCCCGGAGCGGGAGGCAGTCCCGTCCCTCCCAGGCGCCGTGCCCCGCGTCGCCCTTCCGGATGTTTTCCGGAAGAAATGCGACGTTCCCCGCAAGCTCACACTCCTGGCACCCCCCTACGCGAGGAAACCACGATGAGCAGACCCCCCTCCTCCTCTCACAGAACCCTGCCCCGCAGGGCGCTTGCCACGGCCTCCGCCCTGCTCCTGGGTGTGGCCACCGCACTCACCGCCTCTGCCCCGGCCGCCGCCGCCACCGGCTGTTCCGTCGACTACCAGCTCAATGACTGGGGCTCGGGCTTCACCGCCGACGTGCAGATCACCAACCTGGGAAGCGCGGTCAACGGCTGGACCCTGGACTGGACCTTCGACGGCAACCAGCAGATCAGCAACACCTGGGGCGGCACGCACAGCCAGTCCGGTCAGAGCGTCTCGGTCACCGACGCCGGACACAACGCCGCCATAGCCCAGGACGCGACCGTCTCCTTCGGCTTCCAGGCCGCGTACTCCGGGAGCAACGCCGTCCCGACCGACTTCACCCTCAACGGGGTCCTCTGCGAGGGCAGCGTGGACCCGGGGCCCGACCCGGATCCGGACCCCGATCCCGACCCGGACCCGGATCCCGATCCCACGCCCGGCGAGCGGGTGGACAACCCCTACGTGGGCGCGGACGTCTACGTGAACCCGATCTGGTCCGCCAACGCCGCGGCCGAGCCCGGCGGCGAGGCCGTGGCCGACCAGCCCACCGGGGTCTGGATGGACCGGACCAGCGCCATCGAGGGCAACGACAGCCCCACCACGGGCGACATGGGGCTGCGCGACCACCTCGACGAGGCGGTCGAGCAGGCTGGGGGAGACCCGCTGGTCTTCCAGCTGGTCATCTACAACCTGCCCGGCCGCGACTGCGCGGCCCTGGCCTCCAACGGCGAACTCGGCCCCGAGGAGATCGACCGCTACGAGTCGGAGTACATCGACCCGATCGCCGACATCCTGCGTGACTACGAGGACACGTCCCTGCGCGTGGTCACCACGATCGAGATCGACTCCCTGCCCAACCTGATCACCAACATCTCGCCCCGTGACACGGCCACACCCGAGTGCGACGTCATGCTGGCCAACGGCAACTACGTCAACGGGGTCGGCTACGCGCTCGCCCAGCTCGGAGCGATCAGCAACGTCTACAACTACGTGGACGCCGGGCACCACGGCTGGATCGGCTGGGAGGACAACTTCGCCCCCTCCGCCGCGCTCTTCTACGAGGCCGCCAACGCCAACGGAGCCACCCCCGACGACGTGCACGGCTTCATCGCCAACACCGCCAACTACTCCGCCCTGCAGGAGGAGCACTTCGCGATCGGCGAGACCATCAACGGCACACCGGTGCGCCAGTCCGAGTGGGTGGACTGGAACAACTACGTCGACGAGCTCTCCTTCGCCCAGGCGCTGCGCGCGGAACTGGTCTCCCAGGGCTTCGACCCGGGGATCGGAATGCTCATCGACACCTCCCGCAACGGCTGGGGCGGGCCCGACCGGCCCACCGGCGCGGGCCCGACCACCGACGTCGACGCCTACGTGGACGGCGGCCGCTTCGACCGCCGCATCCAGTCCGGGAACTGGTGCAACCAGTCCGGTGCCGGTCTGGGCGAGCGCCCCACCACCGCCCCCGAACCCGGGATCGACGCCTACGTGTGGATGAAGCCCCCGGGTGAGTCGGACGGCTCCAGCGAGGAGATCCCCAACGACGAGGGCAAGGGCTTCGACCGGATGTGCGACCCCACCTACGAGGGCAACCCGCGCAACGGAAACAACATGAGCGGCGCTCTGCCCGACGCGCCGGTCGCCGGCCACTGGTTCTCCGAGCAGTTCCAGGAACTGCTGGCCAACGCCTACCCCCCGGTCCAGTGACCACCCTCCGGTAGAGATCCCGACCGCCGGGCGCCTGCCCCTCCCCCCTCCCCTCCGGGGCGGGCGCCCGGCCCGGTGACACCGGGTTCGCGAAATCTCACGCAGAGCCCGGCCTGGGGGCGGCGGCATCGCCCCGGCCCCTCCACAGAACCAGCCCCTCTCGTGCGCCCGCACGGTGGCGCCGCCGCGCCCGCGCCCGCGCCCGCGCCCGCGCCCCGGGCACCGGCCCGCGCCGAGCAGGGTCCCCCGCAGGAGGACAACATGATCACCCCCCGCTTAGACCGAGTCCCGGGCCGACGCCCGCGCCTGGGCTCCCTCTTCATCACCACGGTCCTGGTCGCGGCACTGCTGCCGAGCAGCCCCGCCCAGGCCCAGAGCCCCTGCTCGGTCGACTACCGCCTCACCAACGACTGGGGCTCGGGCTTCACCGCCGAGGTCACGCTCACCAACGAGTCAGCCGGCCTCTCCCAGTGGTCCCTGGGCTGGGACTTCGACTCCGGTCAACAGGTCACCAACGCCTGGAACGCCGAGGTCTCCCAGGACGCCGCGTCCGTCACCGCGACCGGCCCCGCCTGGGCCCCGGGACTGCCCCAGGGTGCGAGCACCACCTTCGGCTTCCAGGCCACCCACAGCGGCGACAACCCCGTCCCGGAGAACTTCACCCTCAACGGAGTGAGCTGTGCGGACGAGGAGGAACCCCCCGCGCAGGAGCACGCCCTGCTCGTCGAACCCGCCACGCTCACCCTGGACCCGGGTGGCGAGGCGGGCTTCGATGTGGCCCTGTCCACCGAACCCGACAGCGCCGTACAGGTCGCCGTCGAACGCACCCAGGGCAGCGAAACCCTGTCGGTGAGCTCCACGCAACCCCTCACCTTCGACGAAACCGACTGGGACACCCCCCAGGAGGTCACCATCGCCTCCTCGGGCGCCTCCTCCGGCGAACCGGCCCAGGCCGAGTTCACCGTCTCGGCCACGGGTTACGAGTCCGTCGTCGTCACCGCCAGGGAACGCGCCGAGGCGGCCAGCGACTACGAGCAGCGCTTCCTCGACCAGTACGACAGGATCAAGGACCCCGACAGCGGCTACTTCCGTGACTTCGACGGGCTCCTGGTGCCGTATCACGCCGTGGAGACCCTGATTGTGGAGGCTCCCGACCACGGTCACGCCACCACATCCGAGGCCTACAGCTACTACCTGTGGCTGGAGGCCACCTACGGCCGCATCACCCAGGACTGGGCCCCGTTCAACTCCGCCTGGGAATCCATGGAGGCGTTCATCATCCCGGGCACCGCCGACCAGCCCACGAACGCCTCCTACGACCCCGCCGAACCGGCCACCTACATCGCCGAGTCCCTGCAGCCCAGCGACTACCCGATGCCGCTGCGGCCCGAGGTCCAGGTCGGGCAGGACCCCCTCGCCGACGAACTCAGCGGTACGTACGGCACCGACGAGGTCTACGGCATGCACTGGCTGCTGGACGTGGACAACACCTACGGCTTCGGTTTCTGCGGCGACGGAACCGACGACGCCCCGGCCTACTTCAACACCTTCCAGCGCGGCTCCAACGAGTCGGTCTGGGAGACCGTCCCGCACCCCTCCTGCGAGACCTTCGCGCACGGCGGTGACAACGGCTACCTCGACCTGTTCACCGACGACGAGAACTACTCCGAGCAGTGGCGCTACACCAACGCGCCCGACGCCGACGCCCGTGCGGTCCAGGTCGCCTACCTCGCGCACGAGTGGGCCGCCGAGCAGGGCAACGAGTCCGACATCGCCGACAGCGTCGCCAAGGCGTCCATGATGGGCGACTACCTGCGCTACGCCATGTTCGACAAGTACTTCAAGGAGGTCGGCGACTGCGTCGGCGCCGAGTCCTGCCCGCCCGGAACGGGCCGGGACTCCGCCCACTACCTGCTGTCCTGGTACTACTCCTGGGGCGGCGCCCTGGAGAGCGCCGAGTACCCCTGGGCCTGGCGCATCGGCGGATCCTCCGCTCACCAGGGCTACCAGAACGTGATGGCCGCCTACGCCCTCTCCGAGACCGAGGCGCTGCGCCCGCAGTCAGCCACCGGAGCCGACGACTGGGGCGTGAGCCTGGACCGCCAGCTGGAGTTCATCCAGTGGCTGCAGTCCTCCGACGGCGGCATCGCCGGGGGTGCGACCAACAGCTGGGAGGGCGTCTACGGCGAGCCGCCCGCGGGTACTCCGACCTTCTACGGCATGTACTACGACGAGAAGCCCGTCTGGCACGACCCGCCCTCCAACCAGTGGTTCGGCTTCCAGGTCTGGGACATCGAGAGGGTCGCCGAGTACCACCGCCTTACCGGTGACGAGCGAGCCGGGGACGTCCTCGACTCCTGGGTGCCCTGGGTGATCGCCAACACCACGATCGGCACCGACGGTGATTTCGCCATCCCCGCCGAAATGGAATGGAGCGGTGCGCCCGACAGCTGGACCGGCACCCCCACCGGCAACCCTGGGCTGAGCGTCGAGGTGGTCTCGCACAACCAGGACGTCGGTATCGCGGCAGGTCTGGCCAAGACCCTGATGCACTACTCCGCCGCCACCGGGGACGAGGCATCCCTGGAGACCGCCGAAGCCCTGCTGGACGCCCTCCTGGAACACGAGGGCGACCTCGGTGTGGCCATCCCGGAGACCAGGGCTGACTACGAGCGCTTCGGTGACCCCTACGACCCGGCCACCGGAGAGGGAACCTACGTCCCCCAGGGCTGGACCGGCACGATGCCCAACGGTGACGTCATCGACTCTGACGCCACCTTCGCCTCCATCCGCTCCTTCTACCAGGACGACCCGAACTGGGGTCAGGTGGAGGACTACCTGGACGGGGGCCCGGTTCCCGAGTTCACCTACCACCGCTTCTGGGCCCAGGTCGACGTCGCCACCGCACTGGCGACCCACGGAGAGCTGTTCGGGTCCTAGGAGACCGCAGCCGCCAACGGGGCCGGGCCCTCTCGCGCCGCCCGGCCCCGTGCCACCAGCGACACAAGGAAGGCACCATGCCCACAACCCCCCGGTCGGTGAAGGCAGTACTGGCCTCTGTCACCGCCGCCGTCCTCCTGGCCGCCGCGGCAGCCACCCCCGCGCACGCGCAGTCACCCCCGCTCCGCGACCTGGCCGACCAGCAGAACCTGAGGATGGGGGCCGCGGTCGCCTCCCACCTCCTGGACGACGCGGACTACCGACGCACGGCCGCCGCGGAGTTCAACTCCGTGACCCACGAGAACGACCTCAAATGGGAGAGCGTCCAGCCCCAGCCGGGCCAGTACTCCTGGTCCGGGGCCGACCGGCTCGTGGAGTTCGCCGAACAGAACGGTCAACAGATCCACGGCCACACACTCGTATGGCACAGCCAGCTGCCCTCCTGGGTGGAGAACGGAAGCTTCACCCCGGCTGAACTGACCCAGGTCATGGAAGACCACATCGACACCACCATGGGCCGCTACCGGGGACAGATCCAGACCTGGGACGTGGTCAACGAGCCGATCGGCGACGACGCCCAGTTCAGGAACTCGGTGTTCCACCGCGTCCTGGGCGAGGACTTCATCGCCCAGTCCCTGCACATGGCCAGAGCGGCGGACCCCGAAGCCACGCTGTTCATCAACGACTACAACATCGACGGGATCAACGCCAAGAGCGACGCCTACTACGAACTGGCCCAGGACCTGCTCGCGCAGGGCGCACCGCTCGACGGCATCGGCCTCCAGGGCCACCTCATCTCCGGGCAGCTGCCCCAGGACATCCAGCAGAACATCCAGCGCTTCGCCGACCTGGGCCTGGAGGTGATGATCACCGAACTCGACATCCGGATGACGATGCCCGTCACTCAGCACAAACTCGAACAGCAGGCCAGGGACTACACCCAGGTCATGGACGCCTGCCTCGCGGTCTCCGGCTGCTCAGGCGTGACGGTGTGGGGCGTCACCGACGCCCATTCCTGGGTCCCGGACCACTTCACGGGTGAGGGCGCGGCCCTGCCCATCGATGACAACTACGAGGCCAAGCCCGCCTACTGGTCGATCCACGAGGCCCTGGGCGGGGACGGCCAGAACGGCCCGGACGACCCGGGACCGGGCGAACCGGGCACGGGGACCTGCGAGGTCGCCTATGACTTCACCTCCCAGTGGGGTCAGGGAGCGGTGGTCGAGGTGACCGTGCACAACGGCTCGGGTTCCGCGATCCAGGACTGGTCCCTGACCTGGGAGCGGCCCTCCGGGGAGCAGATCACCTCCTCCTGGAACACCTCGATCGAACAGAGCGGCGCCACGGTGACGGCCGTGCCCGTGGAGTGGAACCGCACCATCTCCGCCGGGGGACAGGTCTCCTTCGGCTTCCAGACCACCCACACGGGAGCTCCGTCAGTCCCCGGCGGATTCTCCCTGGGCAGTGAGAGCTGCACCGTCCGATGACCTGTCAGGGCCCCGTGCACCAGGGCACGGGGCCGCACCTCTCCTGAACGGAGCCCCTATGAGACAACGCCTGACGATCGCCTCGGCGGCCGTCCTCGCCCTGATCGCCGCCCTGCTCGTCCACGTCCTGCCCGCCCACGCCGACAGCGGATTCCGGGTCAGCGAGGGCCGCCTCGTCGACGCCGCGGGCAATGACTTCGTCATCCGCGGGGTCAGCCATCCCCACTCCTGGTACACGCAGGAGACCGGCGCGTTCGCCGACATCAAGTCACTGGGCGCCAACACGGTGCGCGTCGTCCTCAGCAGCGGTGACCGCTGGTACGAGAACGGGCCCGCGGACGTGGCCAACGTGGTCTCGCTCTGCAAGGCCAACCGGTTGATCTGCATGCTGGAGGTCCACGACACCACCGGCTACGGCGAGGATCCCGAAGCCGGCACACTGGACCAGGCCGTCGACTACTGGCTGCGGATCCAGGACGTGATCGAAGGCGAGGAGGACCACGTCCTCGTCAACATCGGCAACGAGCCCTACGGCAACGACGCGGCGACCAACCAGGGCTGGGCCGACGACACCTCCGACGCCATCCAACGGCTACGCGCGGCCGGGTTCGACCACACCCTGGTCGTGGACGCCCCCAACTGGGGCCAGGACTGGCAGGGGATCATGCGCGAGGGCGCCCAGGACGTCTTCGACTCCGACCCGCACGCCAACACCGTGTTCTCGATCCACATGTACGGGGTCTACGAGCAGGAGTCGGTGATCGTCGACTACCTGGAGCACTTCACCGAGCGCGGGTTGCCCCTCATCGTCGGGGAGTTCGGCTTCGACCACAGTGACGGCACCCCCGACGAGGACGCCATCATGCACCACACCGAACGGCTCGGCCTGGGCTACATCGGCTGGTCCTGGAGCGGTAACAGCGCCGGGGTCGCGTACCTGGACATGGTCGAGAACTTCGACGTCGACTCCCTGACCCCCTGGGGCGAGCGCATCTTCCACGGCCCCGACGGAATCGCCGACACCTCGGTCGAGGCCCCCGTCTACGGCGGGGACGGCGGTCCCAGTGACCCGCCCACCGACCCGCCCACCGACCCGCCCACGGAGGAGCCCACCGACCCGCCCGCTGACGGTGACTGCACCGCTTCCTACGAGGTGGTCGGCGAGTGGCCGGGCGGTTTCCAGGCACAGGTGACCATCACCGCCCTGGCCTCCCTCGACGGTTGGATCGCCACCTGGAACCTCGCCGAGGGCCAGAGCGTGAGCCACGCCTGGAACGCCGGAGTCAGCACCACCGGCTCCACCGCCACCGCAGCCAACGCCGCCCACAACGGCACGCTCGCCGCAGGTGAAACGGCCTCGTTCGGCTTCACCGGCACCCACACCGGAACGGTCACGGCACCCGACGTGCTGTGCACCTCCGGGCCCTGACCGGGGCCTTCCGCCCCCGCCCGCCCCCGGCCGCGCACGGCGCGCGGCCGGGTTCCCCCGACCGGAGGAGGAGTGACCCATGAGGTCACGTCACACCATCGCCACGACGCTGGCGCTCGGCGGCCTGGCCATCGGCTACGCCGTCGTCGCCACCCCCCAGCCAGCCGAGGCCCACGGGGCCTTCACCTACCCCGCTTCCCGTACCTACGCCTGTTTCCAGGACGCCACCGGCGGCAGCTCCGGCGGCGCCCTCCAGCCCGTCAACCCGGCCTGCGCCGACGCCCTCGCCGAGGGCGGAGACTACGCTTTCTGGAACTGGTTCGGCAACCTGATCAGCAACTCCGCCGGCCAGCACCGTGATTTCGTCGCCGACGGCGAGCTCTGCGGACCCACCGATCAGTTCAGCGCCTTCAACGCGGCCCGTACCGACTGGCCCTCCACCCAGTTGCAGCCGAACACGACGGTGGAGTTCCACCACAACGCGTGGGCTCCTCACCCGGGCACCTTCTTCACCTACGTCACGGTCGACGGCTGGAACCCGAACTCACCCCTGAACTGGGATGACCTGGAGTTGATCGACGAGGCCGTGGACCCGCCGCTGCGCAGCGGCGGAGTGGCGGGCGCCGAGTACTACTGGGACGTGGACCTGCCCGACCGTGAGGGACGCCATCTCGTCTACTCGGTCTGGGAGCGCTCCGACAGCCCGGAGGCCTTCTACAACTGCTCCGACGTCGTCTTCGGCGACGACCCGGGCCCCGGCCCCGACCCGGATCCGGACCCCGACCCCACACCGGACCCCACGCCCGATCCCACGGATCCGACCGACCCCGACCCGACACCGGACCCCACGGACCCGCCCGCGGACGAGTACTGCACGGCCGAGTACACGGTCACCAACGAGTGGTCCAACGGCTTCCAGGCGGAGGTCGAGGTCACCGCGGGTGAGGACGGGGCCTCCGGGTGGATGGTGGACTGGGTCTTCGCCAACCGCCAGGAGATCACCAACATCTGGAACGCCTCGGTCGTGAACCACGGAGCGCACTTCGAGGCCTCCAACGTCGCCCACAACGGCACCCTCGCGGCCGGTGAGAGCACATCCTTCGGCTTCACCGCCACCTTCGAGGGAGCCAACATCGAGCCCCAGGTGGAGTGCCAGGAGAACTGACCTCCACTGGACTCGAACGCTCACTGAGCGGCCCGGCCCCGGGCAGAGGCGCACCGGGGCCGGGCCCACTTTTCCTAACGGTGTTAGTTACGATGGCCCGATGGACTCCGCGCGCATCTACGAGAACTGTCAAAGCCGACTGCTGGAGCTGGCCGCCACCCTGGACCGGGAGCAGCTCGGCACCGTGGTGCCCGCCTGCCCGGACTGGACCGTCCAGCAGGTCTACGCCCACCTCGCCGGACTCGCCGCGGACGTCGTCAACGGCGACGTCACACCACCGGCCACCGATGAGGTCACCGACCGGCAGGTCGCAGCCCGGGCCGGCCACAACATCGAACGCGTCACCGCCGAATGGGCCCGTACCGGCCCCGACCTGGTGGAGCTCCTACGAACTCAGCAGCGCCGACGCTATTCCCTTCCCGCCCTGGACGTGTGGCACCACGAGAACGACATCCGCGGTGCCCTGGGTCTGACTGCCCAGGCCGAGGACGCCGACCAGCTCGCGGAGTTCCCGCTGGGCGGTCTGGCGAAGGGTTGGCCCGCCGAAGCCCTCTCGGTGCGGGTGGTCGCCACCGACACCGGCCAGGAGTGGAACCTCGGCCAGGACGGCCGGCTCACCCTGCGCGGCACCGCGTTCGAACTGGCCCGCGCGGTCACTGGTCGTCGCAGCGTCAACCAGATCCTGGCCATGGACTGGACCGGCGGTGACCCCGCTCCGGTGGCCCCGTTCCTGCCCACCTTGCCCGCGCCCGAGGCAGACCTGGCCGTGTGATCGTGAACCAGCCCCGCGGGCGCACATCGTGTACGCCCGCTCACAGGCACAAGGGGGGTCAGGGGGTGTAGGGGATGCGGTCGATCGCGCGCACCTCGCCCAGGGTGGACCACTCGTTGCGGCCCAGACGGGCCATCGGGCGCAGTCGGGTGACCTCCGGCAGGCCGTCCACCACCACGGACTCGTCCACGGCCACGTTCAGCACTCGGCCGAAGACCACCGTGGAGTCGCCTAGCCGCAGGGTCGAGTGCAGGGCGCACTCCACCGCGGCCGGGGACCCGGCTACCCGCGGCGGGCGCACCGCCGTACTGGCCTCCCGCTTGATGCCCAGCGCGTCGAACTCGCTCACGTGCGGCGGGTAGTCGGTCCCGCTCGCGTTGATCTGGTCCTGAAGCGGCTCGGTGGCCAGGTTGACCACGAACTCGCCGGTCGCCTCGGCGTTGCGCAGTGAGTCCTTGCGCCCCACCGAGGTGAACTGCACGATCGGCGGTTCGGTGCACGAGATGGTGAAGAAGGAGTGCGGGGCCAGGTTGTCCACACCGGACTCGGAGGTGGTGGAGACCCACGCGATCGGGCGCGGGACCACCAGCGACGTCATCAGCTTGTAGAAAGCCCGGCCGGGCAGGTCGTCAGGGTTGTGTTCGGTACGCATCGGCACCGATTATTCCGTGTACCGGGGGTGCGCGGGGGATACTTGGCCGATGGAACTGGTCACCGCTGATGATGTCCGGGCCGCCGCCACCCGCCTCCAGGGCCATGTGGTGCGCACTCCGCTGACCGCTGCCCCCGACGGAGCCGACCTCCTCCTCAAACCGGAGAGCCTCCAACCCACCGGTGCCTTCAAACTGCGCGGCGCCACCAACGCCGTCGCCCTGCTCAACCCGGTCCAGCGCGAACACGGGGTGGTCACCCACTCCTCGGGAAACCACGGCCTCGCCCTGGCCCATGCCGCCGCCCGCCAGGGGGTGTCCTGCACCGTCGTGGTGCCCGAGGGCGCGCCCGAGATCAAGGTGGACCGGATTCGGGCCCTGGGCGCCCGGGTGGTGACCGTGCCGCCCGCCGAACGCCTCGCGGCCGCCACCGAGCTCCGCGACCGCGAACTCCTCGCACTGGTCCCGCCCTTTGACGACCCCCGGGTGATCGCCGGTCAGGGCACCGTGGGGCTGGAGATCCTGGAACAGTCACCCGAGGTCACCACCATCGTGGTGCCGGTCGGTGGGGGAGGGCTCGCCTCCGGGGTGGCCACAGCCGCCTGGACGGTGCACCCGCACCGGGTCCGGGTGGTGGGCGTGGAACCGGAGCTGGCCGCCGACGCCGCCGAGAGTCTTCGGGAGGGGCGGCTGGTCACCTGGGACCCCGAGCTCACCTACCGGACCATGGCTGACGGGGTGCGCACCTG
Source organism: Nocardiopsis valliformis DSM 45023 (assembly GCF_000340985.1). Classification (NCBI taxonomy): domain Bacteria; kingdom Bacillati; phylum Actinomycetota; class Actinomycetes; order Streptosporangiales; family Nocardiopsidaceae; genus Nocardiopsis; species Nocardiopsis valliformis. Next base: position 98,136 of record NZ_ANAZ01000017.1, on the reverse strand, counting down.
CCTGTCCGAACGCACCTTCGCGCACCTGGCGGCCCGCCTGGACGAGATCGTCACCGTCAGCGAGGACGAGATCGCCCGCTCGGTGGCGGCGCTGGCACACGGCGCACGCCTGGTCGCCGAACCCAGCGGTGCCCTGGCCGTGGCGGCGGTCCTCGCGGGGAAGGTCGACACGGTCCCGGGGCAGCCGGAGGCCACGGTCGCGGTGGTCTCCGGCGGGAACGTCGACCCGGACCTGTTCGGCCGCCTGATCTCCACCGGCGCCACCGGCTGAGCCGCCAGGGGACGCAGGGTTTCACGGGGGCCGCGGGTTCCTGGCTCCGGGGTCTCAGGGGCGGGGGCGGCCGGTGATCTGCTCGGCTACGAGCGCGGCGTCCTCCTCCTCGAAGGTTCTCAGGCCGTGGGCCAGCTCGATGACCTCGTCCGAGAGAAGGACCACCGCCCCCTGCCCGGGGAACAGATCCACGGAGCTTCCGACCTCGGGCCCCAACCGGGCCCGCACGGTGTACCGCTCGGGTACGGATTCGTGCTGGAACACCACGCCGGAGAGGGGAGGGTCGTCGAAGTCCTCACAGACGTAGTCCTCGTCGACACAACCGCTCCGGAGAAAGCCGGGGTAGTCCGCCTCCGAGCGCCGGGGATCGTAGTCGTGCGTGCTCCAGCTGCTGACCGTGACGGCGGCACCGGACGGGCCGGCGTAGGTGACGCTTCCTTCGTATGTCACCGATTCGGCCGCCCAGCCCTCCAGGTCCAGGACGACCGCGGCGACCGGATGCTCGGTGAGGGAGGCCACCACCTCCTCGAACTCCTCCCGTTCGGCGGCGGCCGCCTGCCGCTCCGGCGTGCTGATCAGGTGTTCGTCGAGAGAGATCTGGGCGGCCAGGGCGACCGGTACGACCAGCGCCGTCCACCCGAGGCCCCGCCCCCGGGTGAGGTGGAGCAGGGCCAGGACCACGGACCCGCCGATGACCAGGACCATCCCCAGAAGGAACATCAGGCCGATCGCGCCTGCCAGCCCCAGGCCATGGTGCTGGGAGACGCGGACCCACTCGACGTGGGCACCGACGGCCAGCAGGCTCAGGAGGGCCACGGCGCCCAGCTGCCGGGGCAGCCCGGTCCTACGGAGCGCGGCGGACAGGAGGTACCCCGCGACGGCGATGGCCAGCAGGGTCAGGAGCGCTTCGGCCAGGTCCCGGAAGGAACGGCGGCCCCAGTACAGGTCGAGGACGAACGGTTCCAGCAGGAAGAGGAGGACCAAGAGATAGAAAACGCCCGCGGGTAAGAGGGTCAGTCCGAGACGGGGTGCGCCCGAAGGCTCCGTGGGCGGGGAGTGGTCGGTGGTGGGGGAATCCACGTGGTGCCCCTTTCGCCTGGAGGGTCCTCCTCCGGGGGCGGAGGAGGCCGGCGCGGACCGCCCGGGGTACGGCAGGCCGAGCCGAGGTTCGGGGGCTGGTTCGGGCGGCCGTCGTGCACCGGTTCCACGGGTCCTCGTCGGTGTGAGCTTACTGCGGGTACTCGCCGGGAACCTCTGCTCCGCCGGTGATGTCGACGCTCTCGAACTCGACACGGCCACTGGTACGGTGGCTGCCCGCTCGGTCGCGGCCTTCGCTGAGGCTGTCATGGACGTCGGAACACCTCGGGGGCGTCCCCGACGCGTTCAGCCGGATGGGGCTGCCGACCGACCTCCGTTCCCCCGGCACGGAGCTCGGCCGCCCAAGCCGCGTCCGTTTCCCCGGTGCGGATGCGCTTGTCAGGCGTCGACCGGTCAGGAACCGGGGCCCATCGGATCGTGCCCGACGCGCATCAGCTTTCGACGCCAGACGTCGTCCTCGGGGCGCGGGTCCGACAACTCTTCCTGGACGAATCCGGCGACCCGCTCCATGAGTTCGAGGTCGGAGGAGGTCACGTCGGTCCTGCGCTTGTTCAGCAGCCGAACGATCTGCTCTCCCTCGGTGTCGATACCGCCCGATGCCGGAAAGGCGTCCTCCCCGGAAGCGTCGGTGAGAAGCCAGCGGCGGAGTTCCTCCCCGGTCATGTTGACCGCAGCGTGGAACTCCTCCCAGATACGGTCGGTGCCCGGATCACTGACAGCCATTGCGTGTTCCCCTTCCTGCGCGGGTCGGCACACCCGCGCCGCGTCATTGACAGAGCGCGGCCTTCCCACGGCCTTCACTCGCCCTCACCCATAGCGGCTACCCACGGTGCCCCGTCTTCATACGTTCGGGCTGAGACCGGCGGGGTTGCACCGAGCCACCTGGTCCGAGGGGTGACACCAGCCGTTCACGGGTGTGTCTGGCCGAACCGGAAGCCTTCCCGTCCACCTCGCAGCGGAGCGTCCTCGGCCGGGCCCGCTGGTGCTTACCGGCACGCGGTACGTCTGAGAAGCCCGTGCCCGGGGTAGGCGTGTGATTGAATCCCGCGACCGGGTTTCGACGCGAGTCCGGTGGCGTCGGGCACGGGTCCTCCCAGCAGGTCGCAAGGGCGAACAGGAGACAGGAGGTGCCGGTCATGGGTGTGCTCGGACAGATGCTGTACGCCCACCCCGACGACCCGGAGGGGGTGGGCGAGAAGGTGCGCGCGGCCGTGGAGTCCTGTGGACTCTGCGCGCAGGTCTGTACGGTGTGCGCGGACGCCTGCATGCGTGAGCAGGGCGGGGCCCAGCTGGTCGCCTGTGCCCGCTCCGATCTGGACTGCGCCGACGTCTGCGAGGCCGCCCAGAGGGTTCTCGTGCGGCGGACCGCCGAGGAGGACGGTTTCGTCATATCGGTCCTGGAAGCCTGTGCCCGAGCTTGCGACAGATGCGCGGCGGAGTGTGAGGTCCACGCCGAACACCACGAGCACTGCCGGCTCTGCGCCCAGGTGTGCCGTGAGTGCGCCCGGGCCTGCCGGGACCTGGCGCTGGCCATCGTCTGAGCCGGCATGGGCGGCCGAGAGCGCCTCGTGCCCATGGGTCGAAGAGGGTGAGGCAGCCGTCTCCACGGTCCGCGACCGACCGGGCGAAGCAGGCTCAGTTTCTCACGTTCGAACAGCAGGAGCGCGGGAGCCCGGTCGGGGCGCAGGCGCAGGAGCTCGGGCACGCGCGCGGGCTGACAAGCACCCCGGTCTTCCCGTCCGGTTTCGGTTCAGGCGGCGCGCCAACGGAAGCGGTCGTCCTCAGCCGTGGTGGTGCACCGCATCAGCGTGCCGTTGTTCGTGTGGCCGTACTGCCAGTGCTGTGAGCAGAACGCCCCCGGGTGCACGCCCTGCACGGGTGCCGGGGCGGGCTCGGGTTCCGGCTCAGGTTCGGGGGCCGGTTCCGGGTCGGGTGCCGGAGCGGGCTCGGGTTCAGGCTCGGGTTCCGGCTCTGGTGTGGGGCTGGGGTCGCCGATCTCCTCGGGGCAGTCCGTGTCGTCGGAGACGACGAAGAGCTTCACCTTGAGGGTGTCGGAGAACGGCGCCGTCTTCTCGCCCTTGCCGGGGGACTGCCCGCACACGGTGTCCCCGGCGGCGTCCGCCAGGTCCGGGGCGTCCACATCCCCGAAGGCGCTCTCGACCGCCACCCTCAGGCCCGCGGCATCGATCCATGCGCCGGCCTCGTCGACAGTCCCGTCGGTGAACTCCGGCAGCTTGGGCCACTCCTCGGCGGCCTCACCGTCCTCGGGGCAGTCCACACCCTCGGGCACCACGGCCAGTTCGGCCGCTTCCTCCGTTACGTCCTGACCGCACACGACCATTGCCGAGCGGGTCCACTCCACGTCCTCTCCGGTCGCGGCGAGCACCGGGTCCCCGAGCTCGAGGTCGGCTTCGGCCACCAGCTCCTGAGCCTCCGGCAGGCGCAGCCCCACCAGCTCGAGCTCCGGTTCCGCCGAGGGGGACACGGACACGGCCACGGATTCCTCGTCCGGCGGTGGGGAAGGCAGGACCAACCCGAGGATGAGCAGCCCGAAGAAGCCGAAGAAGGCCATGGAAGCACAGCCACCGCATCCCAGCCCGATCGTGGCCAGCGGGGACAGCTTCTTGCCGGGGCCCGGGGGCGGACCCGGTACATGCGGAGGAAGGGACAAGGGTGCTCCGTCTCAGTTCAAGGGGAGGGCGGAGCGGGCGCCGATCACCGTGCCGCGCGGTGCGGCGAATCAGCACCCTAGCGAGGCCGGGGTTCAGGGCGGCTCGAATCACCGAATTCGACGGTCCCGAACACGCGGAGTGAGGAAACGGGGAGGCGGGTCCGGTAGCCGAGGTCACGTTCGCGATTCGGTGAGTGTCATACGGGTGAGCGATCCCCGCATCTTCGACGCTCAGGACAGACATGACTGTCGTCCATGTGGTGGTGACCGTGTTCGCGATCGCCGCGAACGGCCTCATCGCCCTCGCCGGCCTGTTCCGGGCCCGGTTCATCCTGGAGAACTCGGCGGCCGTGGGCGTTCCGGAGTCGTGGCTGCTCGTGCTCGGTCTGTTGAAGGGGGCCAGCCACGGGTCTGCTGCTCGGGTTCCTCGGGATGCCCCCGATCGGCGAGACGGCGGCCCTGGGGCTGCCCCTCTTTTTCGTGGGAGCGGTACTGGCCCACCTGCGTGCCCGCAACCACAGGCTCGGATTCCCGCCGGGCTACCTCGCTCTTGCCGCGGCGTCCCTGGTGCTCGCAGCCGCCTCGTGAGGCCTGGGTGAGGAGGCGGCCGCGCGGTCCTCGCGGCGGCGCATGGCCATGTCGGACAGGATGGCCAGGCCGAAGGCGATGACCATCGTTGCGATGACTGCCAGCGTGGTCAGGGCGGTGCCGAACGAAGTGGGGTCGATCACGGGTGCTCCAAAGGCCGAGGGGTGCGCCTGCATCCACAACCGTAATAGGCGTTAACTTTCAAACCCAGTGTTAGCTTAAGTGAACTGCGTCATATCCAGGGTTCCACTCCTGGCGGAGGAGCACCGTGTCTCCGAAGTCCGGGGTGCGGACCGTCACGGCATGTCTTTGGTCGGTGCCGCCCCCCCACTTTCGTGGGGGGTGGCGGGGAAACGAGCCGCTGCCTGTCCAGTCAGGGCCGGATTGACCTGCGCTTTCGCGTCCGGGGCAGAGTGATGGCGCCGGTGCGCGGTCCCGGGCGGGCGGCTGCCGGGCGTCCTAGACTCAGCGCTCATGCACACCTGGACTCGCCGCCTCGCCCGGCCCCTCGAATACTGGCGGGGCCTGGACCCCCACTTTCGGCGTGAGCGTCGCTGGGTCGCGGCCGACTGGCTGTACGCCCTGGGGACCCTCCCACTCACAGCCCAGTTCCAGATCCAGTCGATGGACGGCTGGGGCCTGGCGGGTGCGCCGGTGGGGGAGCTCTTCGAATCCGGGGCCGCCCGGTACGGCCCGGAACTGCCGGGGACGCTGTACTTCTTGCTGCCCGTGCTGTGCGCGTCCGCGGCGATGCTGGTGCGGCGCTCCCGCCCCCTGTGGCTCCTGGGCGTGGCCTTCGTCCTGCTGTTGGGGTTCGCCAACGTCATCCCGGTGTTCGTGGCGGTCTACTCGCATGCCGTTCACGCCCGCGGACCGCTGTCCCCGGTGCTGTGGTCGCTGGGTTACACGGCGGCGATGGCCTTCGTCTACCGCGACGAGCCCGGCGGCACCGGGTTCATGGCGGTGATGCTCCTGCTGCTGCTCCTGGCCCTCGGCCTGTACGTGGGCACACGCCGCCAGCTCGTCGACGGGCTCAGGGAACGGGCCGAACGGCTCGACCGCGAACGGCACCTGCTCGCGGAGCAGGCCGTGAGCGCCGAACGCAACCGCATCGCCCGCGAGATGCACGACGTCGTCGCCCACCGCGTCAGCCTGATCGTCCTGCACGCCGGCGGCCTGGAGGTGTCGACCAGCGACCCCCGGGCCCTGGAGGTCGCCGGACTCATCCGCGGTACGGGGCGCCAGGCTCTGGGGGAGCTGCGCGACATCCTCGGTGTGCTGCGCCAGCAACCCGCTGGGCCACCGCCCACCCAGCCACAGCCCGCGTTGGCACAGGTACGGGAACTGGTCGATGAATGGTGTGAGGCTGGGATGCGCATCGACCTTCGGGGCGGGATCCCTGACGGGGACGGTATCCCGCTCGCCGCCCAGCGCACAGCCTTCCAGGTGGTCAAGGAAGGGGTGACCAACGCCGCCAAACACGCGGCTGGGGCCGAGGTACGCGTGTCAATCCACCACAACGCCGGTGCCCTGGCCGTGGAGGTCGCCAACGGGGTGCCGCCGGGCCGGCTGGTGCCGCCGCCAGAGAGCGGGTTCGGGCTGTCCGGCCTGAGGGAACGCGTGGCCGCCGTGGGCGGGGAGCTGACCGCCGAACCCGGGGCGGACGGCGGCTGGCGGCTGCGAGCCGAACTCTCCGCGGTGGCGGAGGAAGAGCACGAACCCGTCTGACGGACGGGGCCCGGGACGCCGCTCGGCGCCCCGGGCCCCTGGGGCGATGCGGGCCTACAGAATCGAACCCGGGGTGTAGGCGGCGGCCTCGGGGTGGGCGGAGGTGATCTCCCCGATCCGGGACACCACCGAGTCGACCTGGTCGGCGGCGGCACCGGTGAAGGTGATCCGGTCGGCCAGCAGCGCGTCCAGGGCGGCGCGGTCCAGCGGGAAGCGCTCGTCGGCGGCCAGCCGGTCCAGCAGCTGGTTGCCCACGCCCTCCTGCCGCATGGCCAGGGCCGAGCCCACCGCGTGCTCCTTGATGAGCTCGTGCGCGGTCTCGCGGCCCACACCGGCCCGCACCGCGGCCATCAGCATCTTCGTGGTGGCCAGGAACGGCAGGTAGCGGTCTAGCTCAGCCGAGATCACCGCGGGGAAGGCACCGAACTCGTCCAGCACCGTCAGCATGGTCTCCACCAGGCCGTCGAAGGCGAAGAACGCGTCCGGTAGCGCCACCCGGCGCACGACCGAGCACGACACGTCGCCCTCGTTCCACTGGTCGCCCGCCAGCTCACCGGTCATCGACGCGTAACCGCGCAGGATCACGGTGAGACCGTTGACCCGCTCGCACGAACGCGTGTTCATCTTGTGCGGCATCGCGGACGAACCGACCTGGCCCTCGGCGAAGCCCTCGGTGACCAGCTCGTGCCCGGCCATCAGGCGGATCGTCTTGGCCAGCGAGGACGGCCCGGCGGCCAGCTGCACCAGGGCGGTGAGCACCTCGAAGTCCAGCGAACGCGGGTACACCTGGCCCACACTGGTGAACCGGTGCTCGAAGCCCAGGTGGGCGGCGACCTCGTTCTCCAGGGTGTTCAGGGCCGCGCGGTCACCGCCGAGCAGGTCCAGCATGTCCTGGGCGGTGCCCACCGGGCCCTTGATCCCGCGCAGCGGGTACCGGGCGATCAGCTCCTCCAGGCGGCCGTGGGCCACCAGCACCTCGTCGGCGATCGACGCGAACCGCTTGCCCAGCGTCGTGGCCTGCGCGGCCACGTTGTGGGAACGGCCCGCCATGACCGTCTCGCCGTACTCGGCGGACAGACGGCCGAGCCGGGCCAGCAGCGCCACCACGCGGTCGCGCACCAGCAGCAGGCTGTCGCGGACCTGGAGCTGCTCGACGTTCTCGGTCAGGTCGCGCGAGGTCATGCCCTTGTGCACGTGCTCGTGCCCGGCGAGGGCGTTGAACTCCTCGATCCGAGCCTTGACGTCGTGCCGGGTGACTCGCTCGCGCTCGGCGATGGAGGCCAGGTCGACCTGCTCGAGGACCTTCTCGTAGTCCTCCACCACACCGTCCGGGACGTCCACGCCCAGACGCGCCTGCGCACGCAGTACAGCCAGCCACAGCCGCCGTTCGGCGACCACCTTGTATTCGGGGGACCACAGCCGGGTCAGCTCCGCGGACGCGTAGCGGGCGGCCAGGACATCGGGGATCACAGGTTTCGCGCTCACGTCGTGTCACTCTATCGCCCTGAGCTGGGGCGGGCGCGCACAGGTCCGCCCCCAGTACCCGGGTGGGGCCGTCCCTACCGTGAACCGGCGGGCCCAGCGGATGTCCCTGCCCGGGGACTGCGTCCTAGCGTTGGACCCATGAACACGCGGAATGTCCACAGAAGAGCACCGAGTACTCTGCTCAAGGCTCTCGCCAGCCCCAGATACCTGCTCTCGGCCTGGCCCTGGCGGTCCCTGGCCTACGTACTGACCACCCTGCTGGTCGGGGGCGCCCTGTTTTTCGTGGCGATACCCGTGTACATGCCCTGGACCTTCTTCGTCGCGATGATCGGGACCGGGACCTCGACTGGCGATTTGACCTTCGCGTTTCTCTCCGGCCTGTTCACGGTGCTCTGCTTCGCCCCGCTCGTGGCCATCCCGCTGGGCGCCCTGGAACGCCGCCGCCTATACCTGGTCATACCCGGCGAGAACGGCAGCGGACACCGTATGCCTCCGCCCGGCCTGTGGGGCTGGATCCGCACGCGTTACGCCGAGGCCGCGACCTGGCGCGAGGTCGCCTACGCCGCGGTCATGTTCCCGCTCGTCGGGGTCGCCTTCCTTGTGACGTTCACCTTGGCCAGCGTCACCATCGCCCTGGCGGTCTCGCCCCTCATCCTGCTCAACGAGAACGAGCCCGCCATCGCCATGGCCTGGACCACCCTCACCACCCCGGCCGAAGCACTGCCCTACGCCCTGCTCTCCCCGCTGGTGGTGGCCCTGCTCCTCTACAGCTGCGGGGCCATGTCCTACGGCCACGGCGTCATCGCCCGCGCCCTCCTGGTCGGCCCGCCCAAGGAGGAGCTGCGGGCCGAACTCGACCAGGTCACCGAGTCCCGCGCCCGCCTGGTCAACGCCTTCGAGTACGAGCGCCGCAGGATCGAACGCGACCTGCACGACGGCGCCCAACAGCGGCTCGTGGCGCTCAGCATGGACCTGGGCATGGCCCGCATCGAGCTGGAGGAGGGCTCCCCGGCCGACCGCAGGGTCGTCGCCGCGCAGGCCAAGGCCGACGAGCTCATCGACGAGATCCGCGAGCTGGTGCGCGGCATCCACCCGCGCGTGCTCACCGATCGCGGACTGCACAACGCGCTCCAGGAGCTTGCCGACCACTGCCCGGTCCCGGTCACCGTCGAGACCGCGATCCCGCACCGGCTGCCCCCGCACGTGGAGGGCACCGCCTACTTCGTCGTCGCCGAGGCGCTGACCAACGTCTACAAGCACGCCGAGGCCACCGCCGTGACCGTCCGCGCGCACCTGGCCTCCGGCGACGTCCGGGCGGTTGGGGCCGCCCAGGGGTCCGCTAGGGCCACCCTCACGGTGGAGGTCACCGATGACGGGGTGGGCGGGGCCGACGCCGACAGGGGCAGCGGGCTGACCGGACTCGGTGACCGGGTGGCCGTTATGGGCGGCACAATGGGGCTCACAAGCCCTGAAGGCGGGCCGACCCGAATCCGAGTGGAGCTGCCGTGCGGACCGATTCCAGCGGACCCGACGCCGTGACCCCCGTACCGACCGTGCTCGCCGAGGACGGCGTTCTGCTGCGCGAAGGCCTGGTGGGTGTCCTGGAGCGCTTCGGCTTCCCTGTGGTCGCCGCGGTCGAGGACGGCGAGGCCCTGGTCGAGGCGGTCACCGAGCACCGGCCCGGTCTGGTCGTCACCGACATCCGGATGCCCCCGGACTTCACCGACGAGGGGCTGCGCGCCGCGGTCCGGCTGCGTCAGGAGAACCCCGGGCTGGCCGTGGTGGCGCTCAGCCAGTACGTGGAACTCAGCTACGCCACCGACCTGCTCGACTCCGGTGACGGCAAAGGCGTGGGCTACCTGCTCAAACAGCGGGTGGGCGACGTCCGTGAGTTCGCCTCGGTGCTGCGCAGGGTCGTGGAGGGCGCGACCTTCGTGGACCCCGAAGTCGTCCGGCAGCTGCTGCGCCGCAGCTCCGACCCGCTGGAACGGCTGACCGCCAGGGAACGCCAGGTACTGGAACTGATGGCGGAGGGCCACTCCAACGGCGCCATCGCCCGCAAGCTGGTGGTCAGCGACGCGGCGGTGGGCAAACACGTGGGCAACATCCTGGCCAAGCTTGACCTGCCGCCCGACGACGACATCCATCGCCGTGTCCAGGCGGTCCTGGCCTACCTGCGCACCCAGAGCATCTGACCCGGACCGGTCGGCCCGCGCCTACCGGCCTCCCCGGTCAGTACAGCCAGGTCACGCGGCCTGGGCCGACCGGAGAGCCGGGCCCGGGCGCCTGCCCGTCCTCTGACGTCTCCGGTGGTACTACTTCTCCCGTGGGTCTATCGGTCCATGCTCCACTCGACGATCACCGCGGGTTCGTCGCCCTCCACCCAGGCGTCGTGGCCGGGCGGGATGAACGCCACCTGGCCGGGCCCGACCCGCTGCTCCTCGCCGTCCGCGGTCCGGAATGCCAGCGTGCCCTCCATACCCAGGCAGGTGTGGGTGCGCATGCACAGGTCGGTACCGGCTTCGGCGCCCCTGTGCTCGGACCAGCGCCACCCCGGCTCCAGGGTCATCCGGTTGAGGAACTGCCCGCCCAGGCGCACGGCCTCGGTGTGCCCGTGGTCGAACTCCACGCGGGCGTCGGTGGTCGCGAAGTCGACCACCCGGGGCGTGTCCGGGGCCTCCTCGTCCCAGGCCTGGACGGTCGACTGGTGGGTGATCCGGCCGTCGGTCAGGTCCAGCATGGTCATGCTCATGACCGTGAGGCCGTCCGGGTAGGTGCAGCGCTCCGTGTAGGCGGCGTGGTCGCCCTCCATGACGCACTGGAGGATCTCGTGGTCGGTGTCCATCGAGTACACCTGCCGCATGTAGTACTCGATGGAGTCGCGCCCGTGGATGACGGTGGGCATGCTGGGCGGGGTACGGCGGTCGACGGTCTCGATGTCGGCGTCGTCGGCGAACTGGCTGATGAGGGTGTCGGTGTCACCCTCCTCCAGGGCTCGCCGGAAGGTATCGAGGTCGAAACCGGTTCCGCTGCTCGTGGTGGCCATGGTGCGGACTCCTTCCGCGAAGAATGGGAAACCTGCGAGGGAGAGGACCGCCGCTGGGAACGGGGCGATCTGCTTCCCACCCTCCACCCGCACCAGCTCAGGGTTCGCTCAAGCGCGGGTCACGGATCGGTGTGCCCGCCCCGACCGACCCGCTGACCGGCCCGGCCACCCCGCCGGCCGACCCGGCGGATCGGCCCGGGGGATCGGACGTATCGTGGAAGTGCTCTGCCACAAGGTTTCTCGTCACACGGTTTTCTTGCAACACGGTGCGAAACCCGGGCGAACCCCCGCCCGGCCCCCACGCAACCCCGGAGGAGACAGGATGCAGCCGACGGTCGCGGCCCCCGAGAGCGTCACCTGGAGAGTGCATCTGGACCGTTCGATGTGGGTGGCGGGCGTGCGCGCCCTGATGCTCCAGGCACTGCACCCGATCGCCATGCAGGGGGTCTGGCAGCGCTCCGACTTTCGAACCGACCCCACCGGCCGCCTGCTGCGCACCGCCCACTTCGTGGCGGTGACCACCTACGGCAGTCTGTCCGAGGCCGACACCCTCGGCGAGCACATCCGCCGCGTCCACCGCTCCCTGAGCTTCACCGACCCCGCCACCGGCAGGCTCCACCGGGTCGACCAGCACGACCTGCTCGTGTGGGTGCACTGCGCCGAGGTCACCTCCTACCTGGAGACCTGCCACCGAGCGGGGCTCGAACTCAGCACCGCCGACCTGGACCGCTACCTCGACGAACAGGCGCACACCGCCACCTACGTCGGTCTGGAACCGAGCGACGTTCCCCGCAACGTCGCCGACATGCGCCGCTACCTCGCCAAGGTCCGACCGAGCCTGAGCGTGACCCCCGAGGCCCGCCAGGCGGTGCGCTTCCTGCTCTGGCCCAAGGTCCCCGAACAACTCGCCTGGCTGGCCCCGCTCAAACCGCTCTGGTTCCCGGTGGGTGCGCTGTCTTACGCCACCCTGCCCGCCTGGGCGCGCCGCGCCTACGGCATGCTCCCGGAACTCCCCGGAGCGGACCCGGTGGCCACCGCCGGCCTGCGGGCACTGCGCTCAGGGCTCAACCGGATCCCCGAGCGCTACTACAACCTGATCTTCGACGAGGCCACGGTACGCAGCGCCAACGAGGCGAGGGAACGCCTCCTGGCGGCCGGATACCAGGTGGAGAACGGATTCCGCGCCCTGCGGTCCCGCACCACCTTCCGCTCCCCGGACGCCCCCGCTCAGCGGGTCCCCGTCGAGGCCTGAGCGCCACCCGGAACAGTCGGGGCGGGCGGGAAGCCCCCGCCCGCCCCGACCCGGCGGTCAGCGCCGATCCAGCGGTCCAGCTATTTCATCTCTTTGTTGGGCGTGGAAACCTGGTCTTTCAGAACCGGGGTCCCTTTACCGGTCCAGGACGCGGCGCAGGGCGGCCAGGGCCAGTTCGGCACGGTCCAGGCGGGCGTTGTGGCCCATCAGGCCGATGCGCCACACCGTCGCCGCGTAGGGGCCCACGCCCGCGCCGATCTCCAGGCCGTATTCGCGCAGCAGCCGCTCGCGTACCTTGCCCGAGTCCACGCCCTCCGGCACGCGCACCGACGTCAGCTGCGACAGACGATGGCCCTCGGCGGCGAACAGCTCCAGGCCCATCTCCAGCAGCCCTTCGCGCAGCCGCGCGCCCGCCGCCTCGTGGCGGGCCGCCACGGCCTCCAGGCCCTCCTCCTCGATCCGGGCCAGACCCGCGTCCAGGGAAGCCACCATCGCGGTCGGCGCGGTGTGGTGGTAGGCGCGCCCACCCGGGCCGCCGCGCACGTAGGCGCCCAGCAGGCCGAGGTCGATATACCACACGGGCGGGGACTGCACTCGGCGCTCCCAGGCCCGCTCGGAGAAGGTGAAGGGCGCCAGCCCCGGGGCCACGCCCAGGCACTTCTGTGTGCCGGAGTAGGCGATGTCCACCTTCCACTCGTCCAGGGCCATCGGCATGCCGCCCAGGGAGGTGACGCAGTCGGCCAGCAACAGGGTGTCGTCCGAACGCTCCCGCAAGGCGCGGCCCAGGGCTCCGATGTCGCTGACCACGCCGGTGGAGGTCTCCGCGTGCACCGCCGCCACGATCCTCGGCGCGGGGTGGGCGTCCAGGACGCGCTGGGCGTCCACGGGCTGGCCCCACTCGTGGTCCACCCGGACCACCTCGGCGCCGTAACGCCCGGCCACCTCGCACATCCGCTCGCCGAACAGCCCGTTCACGGCCACGACCACCACGTCACCGCCGCGAACGGTGTTGGCGAAGGCGGTCTCCATCCCGAGGGAGCCGGTGCCGGACAGCGGCAGTGTGAGCGGGTTCTCGGTGCCCCACAGGGAACGCAGTCGCCCGCAGGCGCGTTCCAGCAGGGTGATGAATTCGGGGTCCAGATGACCCAGCAGGGGAGCGGCCAGACCCAGAGTCGCCTCCGGGTACGGATTGCTCGGGCCCGGGCCCAACAGGGTGCGTTCGCTGACTGACATGCTCGAACACTAGCCGGAGCACCGTGACTCCACCGAAACGGGGGTGTCGTCTGCGTGAAGCTCCCACCCCGGTGCGCGACTCGGCGGGGTTCGTGGCGGGCCGTAGTATTCCCGCGGACAAACGGACGGGACGCGTGTGAGAGGGACACCGATGACCGAGACCAACACCAGGGCGGAAGCCGGACCGGGCACCGGCGGCGCGGACGGCGCCGGCGTGCCCACCGGCGCCGTGCGCATGCTGCGGGTGACCCACGACGACCCCCGGGTGGCGGGCCTGCTCGCCGGGCTCCTGGAGGAGTACACCGAGCGTTACGGGGCCGAGGGGGCCGCCAACGAGCTCAGCCGCTACCCGGTCACCGAGTTCGTCGCCCCGCACGGATGCCTGGTCCTGGCCGAACTCGACGGCGAGGTCGTCGCTGGCGGAGCTCTGCGCCCCTACCGCAAGGACCGGGTCGGCCAGGCCGACACCGTCGAGTTCAAACGCATCTGGACCTCCGCCCGGCACCGGCGGCGCGGGCTGGGACGGCAGATCATGACCGCCCTTGAAGAGGCCGCGCGCGACCTCGGATACACCCGCGTCATGCTGTTCACCGGCCCCTCCCAGCCCGAGGCGGTCGCCCTGTACGAGCGGATCGGCTACCGGTGGGTGGACCCGACCACCGTCGAGGACCTCCCCTACCCCAAGGCGATCCCCTTCGCCCACGACCTGCGGAACTCAACCCCACAGCCCTCGGCCTGACCGGAGCTGTCCGGCCGGAGTTGCCTGGTCAGGAGCTCCCACCCGGGCACAACCCGGGCGGCCGGACGTTATGGGGAGCGCTATGTCCGGGGAGCGGACAGGGGTACGAACACCCCCGTACGATGAAGGACACGGCCAGGCCGAAGGCCCCGGCCCGGTTGCCGGCCGTCACCAGTGGCCAGGCCACCCCGCACCCTTTCGACCAACTCTGGAGAGTCACAACGTGAGCGAGCAGCAGCGTCCCGAGGCCGAGGCGAACGCCCCCGTGTTCAGTCCACGAAAGAACGGCCAGGCGCAGTCGGTCTCCGACGAGCTCGCCGCGTGGATGACCACCGGCTGGGCCGACACCGAGCTGCGCGACCTGGAGCCGATCGAGCAGGCCGAGCACACCGCCCGCCGCCGCGCCGCGCTCAGCGCCGCCTTCCCCGGCGACCGCCTGGTCATCCCGTCCGGTCAGCTCCTGACCCGCTCCAACGACACCGAGTACCCCTTCCGGGCCGCCACCAACTACGCCTACCTGACCGGCGACACCACCGACGGCAACTGCCTGGTGCTCACCCCCCGGGCCGACGGCGGCCACGACGTGGTCCTCTATCTCAAGCCGCGCTCCAACCGCGACAACGGCGAATTCTGGCTCGGCGGCTACGGCGAGCTGTGGACCGGCCGCCGCAACAGCCTCGGCGAGGCCTCCGACCTGCTCGGCGTGCCCACCGCCGACGTGCGCACCCTGCCCGGGGCCCTGCGCGCCGACGCCTCGGGCACCACCCGTATCGTGCGCGGCCACGACACCGAGCTCGACGCCCTGGTGGACGAGCTGCGTGCCGACGCCGACGACCAGGCCCGCGCCAAGTCCGCTCAGCTGGACGAGGACCTCGGCGTCGCCCTGGCCGACCACCGCCTGGTCAAGGACGAGTGGGAGATCGCCCAGCTCCAGCTGGCCGTGGACGCCACCGTGCGCGGCTTCGGCGACGTGGCCAAGGCTCTGCCGCAGGCCAAGGACACCTCCGAGCGTTTCGTGGAGGGCACGTTCTTCCTGCGCGCCCGCGTGGAGGGCAACGACGTCGGCTACGGCACCATCGCCGCCTCCGGCGCCAACGCCACCACCCTGCACTGGACCCGCAACGACGGCCCGGTCCGCGAGGGCGACCTGCTCCTGCTGGACGCCGGAGTGGAGACCACCACCCTCTACACCGCCGACGTCACCCGTACCATGCCGGTCTCGGGTACCTTCACCGACATCCAGCGCAAGGTCTACGACCTGGTGTACAAGGCGCAGGAGGCCGGAATCGCGGCCGTGGCCCCGGGCCTGCCCTTCAGGGCCTTCCACGAGGCCTCCCAGCGCGTGCTCGCCGAGGGCCTGGTCGAGTGGGGCCTGCTTGAGGGCCCGGTCGACCGCGTCCTGGAGCTGGGCCTGCAGCGCCGCTACACCCTGCACGGCACCGGTCACATGCTCGGCCTGGACGTGCACGACTGCGCGGTCTCCCGCCAGGAGGCGCACCTGTACGGCGAGCTCAAGCCGGGCATGGTGCTCACCGTCGAGCCGGGCCTGTACTTCCAGCCCGACGACCTCACCGTCCCCGAGGAGCTGCGCGGCATCGGCGTGCGCATCGAGGACGACGTCCTGGTCACCGAGGAGGGCCGCACGGTCATGTCGGCCGGTCTGCCGCGTTCGGCCGCCGACGTCGAGGCCTGGCTGGCCGAGCGCCTTCCGCGCTGACCGGCCGACCGGTCGCATTGAGTGTCGCCGGGCTGCTTTCCCCTCGTGGGGAGGCGGCCCGCCGGCACCCATCCGTCGCCAGCGCGGCCCCGGTGCCGTCCGGTGTGCGGAGCCGGGGCCCGCCCCTCAAGCGAAGCGCACGAACGAACGCAACGGCGGGGCGTGGTCGTGGACCTCCACGAACCCCAGGCTCTCGTAGAAGGTGCGTTGCCGGTCCTCGTCATCGGTGACCAGCACCCGCTGGCGTACCCCGGCGTACCCCGCGAACAGCTCGTCCAGCAGCTGGCGGCCCACCCCGCGGCGCTGCTCGTCCGGGTGCACCAGTACATCCTGGAGGTAGACGATCGTGGTGCCGTCGGAGATCGACCGGGCCAGACCCACGAGCTCCCCCTCCCGGCGGGCGCTCACCAGCCGGTGTGACCCGGCCAGTGCCCGCAGGAGCACCTCCGGGGACTCGGTATAGGCGCTCCACCCCACCGACCGGTACAGGGCGAGCACCTCCTCGCGCTCCAGCTCGTCCGCCGTACACACCGTCACCCGGAACTCCGACACGCGCACACCCCTGTCGCCGTTGACCTCTGTCCGGGGAGTCTGCCACGCCGAACCCGTTCTTGGTGAGCCCCCGCGGACCCCGATTTTCCTCTCGGCTCCCTCCCTGTTCTCTCCCCGGAGCGAACCGGACAGCTGTCGAAAGAAGCGCTTTCCCCGGGCATGCCGACCGGTTTCGGATAATGTCGCAGGTCACGGAAACGGTAGGAAGCGTTGCACACCGCGCCGGTTCGGCCGACGGCCCGCCCGATCCGGGGGCGGCCCGTCCCGCCACCCGCTACGGTTTTCGTGGCGACAGTACGTACGGAAGATTCGGCAGAACCGGGGGAGGTCCACTCGTGCGCGCGGAACGGCTGTGGCGCAGGGGATTGAGGTTTCCGCGCCTGTTCCTGGCGGACCGGACGGTCCTCGTGCACGGCGACGTCGACCCCAATCCGGACCCCAGGAAGTCACGTTACGAGGCCCGGGCCTTCGACACCCGATCGCTGCGCCCGCTCGGCACGGCCTTCGAGGTGCAGGGTCCGGTCAACCTGGCGCGGTCGCCCGAAGGGGAGGGGTGGCCGGGCACGGTCCTGGTCCAGGCCTCGCGTCGCTCGGTGAGCGTGCGCGACCCGCGTACCGGCAGTCCCCTGCTAGAGACCGACCTGGCCGAACCGGGGGAGCTGTGGCCCGATGACGTCGCGCTGCGCGTCCTGGACAAAGAGGCGGTCGTCTTCCTCTTCGGTGAGGACGGAGACGGCGGCACCCGATGGTGGGCGGTGGACCCGCACACCGGGGCGACCGTGCCCGATCTCGCCGACTCCCGCCCGGGCCACGAAGCCCGTGGCGAGCGCATGTCCTTCGCCGGTGACTTCCTGGTCGCCCCTGGCCAGGACCCGGGTTTCGACCCGGTTATCCTCGCCGACTACGAGCACCCCCGCGAACGCGTGTACCGGCTGGAGGACAGCGAGTACCTCGGTGAGGTGGAGAGCCACGCCGACTCCGAGACCGTGGCCGCCCGGGTCGGCGGCCGCCCGCTGCTGGCGGTGGCCGGGCGCATCCACTCCCTGCCCGACCTGGAACTGGTCGCCGAGCTCGGCGGCCCGCGCACCCTGGTCTCCCTGGTGGAGTGGGACGGCGAGGCCGTCGCCGTCTATCAGGAGGAGGATGCCCGCCCCGGCGGTCTGGGTTCCTGGTACCTGGACCGGCTGCGTGTGCGCTACCTGGACCGGCCCGGGCAGCCCGTCGCCGAGATCCCTGGTACCTGGCCGGGCGAGCTGGAGGACCTGGTCGCCGCCCCGGACCGGGTGGTCGTCCTGGCCACCACGGAGGGCGTGTACGCGCTGCACGTGACCGTCTAGTGCTCTGACCGGGAAGGACGGTCCCGGTCATGGCCCGTCTGGTCCAGACGGACGAGGACACCGTCCGCGACGTGATCCACAATTCCAACGAGATCGGGCTCGTATGCCTGGACCCTCGCTGGGCGGGAGGCCGTCCCCCAAGGAGCGGCCGGACCACACGTTCGCCTTCGACGAGTTCGGCCCGCTGGGCATCCGCCCCACCGCCGACTTCTGCCGGGCAGAACAAGGCAGGCCAGACCGGCTGCCAGCGACCTATCGCCGCACCCACGGAATCACCTACTTCCACGGCTGCTACTCCGTCGGCGATGCCCGAGTGTGGGGGATCAACCGGCGCCGCAAGGGTATCGACCACGCCTGGGCGGCCCTGCGAACCATCCGGGCCGCCCGCCCGGAGGGCACCCCGATCTAGGTGATCCTCGACAACCTCTCCGCCCTCACGAACTGGCGGATGAAAAGGTGGCCGGCCGTGAACAAGGTCGAGCTGTGATTCACCCCGACCTACGCGTCCTGGACCAACCCCGTCGAAGCCCGCTTCGGACCCTTGCGGCAGTTCACCCCGGCGAACTCGAACCATCCCAACCACACGGTCCAGCCCCGGGCTCTGCACGCCTACCTGCGCTGGCGCGACCAGAACGTCCGGCGCCCCGACGTCCTCACAGTCCAATGACGTGAACGAGCCCACATCCGCAGTGAGAGGGGCGTTCGCTGGGGAGGGCGTCGCACCACGGTGGCGGCCTGAGCGACTACACCTGTTCCTGATACACCCTGATCTCGGTCGGCTTGAGTCTGCGGATCGTTGCCCAGTCTGCTCGCTCGGTCAGTTCGTGAGCCCACTCTTCGAGATCGTCTCCGGCATCGTGGAAGAACCACGAGTCAAAGCTTCCTAGGGCCTCCAGAGCGGGTGCAACGCCGTATCTGAGCTCGCAGTGGACCTGCACGTAATGGTCGTGATCACCGTCGCTGTCGGAGATCTCGAACTGCCGGGTGAGGTCCAGCGTGAACGCCGGAGGGCCGTCGGAGGCGTGGGTCCCGTACTGGAACAGAAGACCGTCAGCGTCGGGTGTGTCCGGAACGTCGAACAGCCGTCGGCCGAATCGGAGGAAGGCAAGCCAGAGGTCTTCCGTGACCAGATCGTCAAGCGCTCGCTGTCCTGACCCCAGTTCGCCCTCAAGCAGTCCCACGGCCTCGTCCATCGGCAGTCTCCGCATCATGCCCGACCTCCCCGTCCAGCGCAGTCGGGCTCAGCGTACTGACCCCGGTGAACCTTCCCTGTCAGAGCACTAGGGCCGGGGCGCCGGGGCGGGAACGAATCCGGTCCGGCACCGGAAGCCCCGGACCGTGAGGTCGTGGGCGCTACCTCCGAAGGTGTGTACGTGGTGGCCGTCGACCCGTAATCGGTATCCGTGACACTGCGCTCAGGACACCAGCCAGCCCGCCAACAGCAGGGTGCCCACCGTCGCGAACACCGCGACCAGGGCGGTGGCCAGCACCGTCGACCAGGTGGCCCGGACCCTGGGCAGCCGTGTGACCAGGAAGGTGCCGAGCACCAGGATCAGAGGGCTGGTGAACACCCCCGGCATCGCGGAGAACGTGAGCGCGCTCACCGCCAGATGGCTGGCGGCGTTGATCAGCAGGACCACCGCGAAACAGACCAGCACCTCCGCGCTCCAGGTGGGCCGGAGAGTGCTCGCCAGCACGGCCACCAGCAGTGCCGCCAGGGTCAGCAGCCCCACGGCCAACCCGAATCCGGGCTGTCCGGAGTGCACCGCCGCGATCCACGGCGGGGCGTGCTCGGCCGCCCAACCGGGCAGGTCGCGCAGGTACTCCTCGGCGTTGTGCACCGCGAACACCGCCACGGTCAGGTACCACCACGGCGCCAGGCCTCCGGGCATCCCGGGCGGGATCCGGTGCTGTTCTGCGTCCATCGTCCGCCTTCCGTGCCGGGGCTCCGACCCTGGCGGCGTGGTCTGTTCCGGTCGTCTGGCCGAGGGCAGTGCGCGCTCTTGCGAAGGCTCCTATCCGGGCAGCAGGGCGCGGGCCCGGCCGATGAAGTCCAGTTGTTCCTCCCAGCCCAGGTTGTCCGCGCCCGCGATGACACGGTCGGCCCCCGCCTCCGCGTACGCGGAGTAGAGCTCGGCGAGCTCCTCGGGTGTGCGCGCCAGCATCGGGCCTCGGGCGGCCTCCTCCTCGGGTATGCCGTGCTCCTCGACGAGCTGCCGGACCAGGGTGTCGTAGGCCTCCCGAGCCGAAGAGCCCTCACCGAGGATGAGATGGCCGCCCAGGGTGATCTGAGGCCGGGGCAGCCCCTGCTCCCGTGCACGTGCGCGCAGGCGCTCGGCGGCCGCGAGCAGATCGGCGGGGGAGAGCTGGGAGGGCAGCCACCCGGCACCCACCCGCAGGATCCGATCGAACGCCTTCTCGGTGCCGCCCACCAGGACCGGTGGCATGGGTGCTGCCGGGGCCAGCCGCAGCGTCGTGTCGGCTTCTTCGAAACGCACTTCCTCCCCGGTGACCAGCGGGGGCAGTAGTTCCAGGGTCGCGTCGGTAGCCCGGCCGCGCCCCTTCGTGGGGACGCCCAGCGCCCGCCACAACGGGGAGTCGGGAAAGCCGCCGATGCCCACGCCCAGGAGGAGGCGGTTCGCGGACAGGTGCTGGAGGGTGGCGATCTGCGTGGCCAGCCAGGGAGCGGGCCTGGGCGGGACGGACAGGACCCCGAAACCGAGCCGGACCCGCCGGGTGACGGAGGCGGCCGCGGCCAGGGTCAGGGCCGGTTCCAGGGCCGGGGTACCGTCACCCAGTACCAGGTCGGCGACCCACAGGGACTCCAGACCGTGTTCCTCCACCGCGACGGCGGCCGCGGCGATGCCGGGGGTGCGGGGGTCGGTCAGTTCTTCCGTGGCGCTGGGCAGTACCGCGCCGATGTCGATCGTGCTCATGCCCTCCACCCTGAACGCTCAACGTTGGTTGAGGTCAAGGGGAGGGTTCAGCTCGGCTGAGCTCTGCCGAGTCCAGCCCGGCCGGGCTCACTCCGGGCGGTTCTCGTCGATCCACGCGTCGATGGTCTCGAACCAGCCGTAGAGCCATCGCTCGCGCTCCGCACGCCCCTGGGGCACCTGCTCCGCCGGGACGTGCCAGCCGTGCATCACGATCTCCTTGTCCATGGGCAGTTCCCGCCACACGTCCGCCACCGTCACCATCCGGTCCAGACCCGTGTGCCCCACGAACACCACGTCCGCGTCCGGGGCCGCGTCCAGAGCGGCGAACAACCCGCCCGGCTGCGGCGCCAGCACGTTGCGCATCCTGCTCGCCCGTCGGGCCAACCCATGCGAACCGCCCTCGCGCAGCCGGTCGATCCGCTTGCGCCTGCGGTCCGGGGTGAAGTTCCCGCCCTCGGGGAAGATCACGAACGCGTCGTTCCCACCCAACCCCGCCGCCAGCTGGCCGACCTGATCCCGCACCCCCTCCGGGTGCGGGCCACCGCCCTTGGCGAACGGCGAGGGCGCGATGAACCGGCTGGGCAGCCGGTTCAGCAGCACGTCGATCGCCGGATCCCACTGCAGGGTGTCCTTCAGGACGATCCGGGTCTCCCGGTGCGCGCGGTTGATCAGCGTGTGGATCAGGATGAACGAATCCCCTGGTCCCGCGTGCCTGCAGGCCACCACCAGCGGCCGCCCCGGCGCCATCGGATCACCGAAGAAATCGGTGTCCGTTCCGTCCCCGACCCCGCGGATACGCAACCGCAGCACCCAGCGCGCCTGTCGGAACAGCACCCGGAGGAAGAAACCGGTGAGCGCGTAGTGCGCCCGCTGGAACGCCGGGGTACGGATCCGCCAACCGAATCCGGACGCCACCCACAGCACGAACAACGACACCAACGCCGCGGCGTCCCACAGCAGATAGAAGATGAACATCCACAGCACCCGGGGCACCCGCATCCGCCTGGGCACCATCGACACCAGCGCCAACGCCACCAGTAACCACAGCGGCAGCGTGCTCAGCACCAGGAAGCCCAGCAGCACGACGGTCGGGGCGAGCACCAGGCGCCGGAACCAGCGCGGGGGCACCCGCATCAGGCGTCGACCCCGGCCAGGTAACTCCGGGAGGCCTCGTAGGCCCGCTCGATCCGCCGGTGCACGGTGTCCAGCCGCCGGAACGCCAGCGGGCTCTCGTCACCCTCCAGCGAACCCCCGCTGGGCAGCACGTGCAGCCGGACGTCCTCCGGCAGCGTCGACAGGTCCCGGGCGAAGCGGTGGCGGCGGGCGATCTCGAAGGCCACCCGCGCCGTCTCCACCGTGTTGGTCGGCACAGTCAGCGGCTCCTCCACCCGCCCCACCTGCAACACGTACACGGTGCGCGCACCGGCCCGCACCGCGCCCTCGATCGGGATGGAGTTGACGATCCCTCCGTCCATGAAGTGCTCCCCGTCGATCCGGGTGGGCGGCAGCAGCCCGGGCACCGACGCCGAGGCCATGACCGCCTCGATCAGCGGCCCGGCGGAGAACCAGTGTTCGGCGGCGCGCTCGATACTGGCCGCCACCACCCGCAGCGGCACCGCCAGGTCCTCGAAGACCGGCTCGGGGCCCAGCGCGGCCGCCAACAGGCGGCGCAGCGGCTCGGGGGAGATCAGGTGGGTGCGGGTCGTCACCAGGCGGCGCAGCTGGCGGCTCACGGGGTCCCCGAACACCGCGTTGGCGTCCTCGGAGGTCCAGGTGCGGGTCAGCTGCTCCACCGCCGTCATCGTGGGGTCGGCGGCCAGCACCGCCCCGTTGATCGCGCCGATGGAGGTCCCCACCACCAGCTCCGGGGTGATCCCCGCCTCCAGCAGGGCCCGGATCATGCCCACCTCGACCGCACCGCGTACCCCGCCCCCGCCGAGAACGAAGGCCACCGGGCCGGGGTCACCGTGCCCGCCGAAGGAAGCGTCGGCGGAGATGTCAGAAAAGTCTGTCACCGGCCCAGTCTAGGAATCCGCACCCGGAAAACCAGGGAATCCGGGGCCGGGAACGCTGTGAGGAAGAGCCGGGATCGGCCACCCCGAACGGGAACTCCCGCGAGTGCAGTCCGACCAGCACGGGTCCCGGTGTGATACTCGGCGTGACGAGCCGACCTCGGGGGAGACCATGACCGCACCGACCGACCTGACCGCCGCGACCGTCACCCGGGCCGTCCTGCTCGGGCTCGCCGCCGGGTCCCGGAGCACGCTCGGGGCGGCAGGGCCCCTGTGGGCCGGGGCGCGGTCCCGGGGATACAGACCCGCACAGTACGCCATCGCCCTGGCCGTCACCGGCGAGTTGGCGACCGACAAACTCCCGTGCGCGCCGAGCCGTCTGGCCGGGCCGGGAAAAGCGGTCCGGGTGCTGGCTGGTGGCCTG
The DNA here is from genome assembly GCF_000340985.1 of Nocardiopsis valliformis DSM 45023. Classification (NCBI taxonomy): domain Bacteria; kingdom Bacillati; phylum Actinomycetota; class Actinomycetes; order Streptosporangiales; family Nocardiopsidaceae; genus Nocardiopsis; species Nocardiopsis valliformis. The sequence continues at coordinate 75,047 of NZ_ANAZ01000017.1, read as the reverse complement.
GGCGGTGCGCTCCTGGCCCGCGGACTGGGCCAGCCGGTGCTGGCCACGGCGGGGATCGCCGCTGCCGCCGCGCCGGTGGGGGCCGCGGCCGGGGTCCGCTGGAGGTCCCTGTGGGGTACCGGACGCGGGGCCTGGGTGGGCGCGGTCCTGGAGGACGCGGCCGCGATCGGCCTGGCCCGGGCCGCCTGCGCGGGGTGGCCCGGAACCCGGCCGGGCCGGGGCTGAGCCCACACCGCCCATGCCCTGGAGCGCGAAACCCGGGTCAGCCCCCGGGACCCGTGCTCTCCGGGGCTCGCGCGCCTAGGATCAGTCCTCGGGGCCGCCCTCCCCGGGATCAGTCCCCGAAGGTGCGAAGGACCTCGAAGTCCACACCGGCGCGGGGCAGGCGGCGGATCAGCGCCTCGCCCATGGCCACGGCCGTGGTCACCTGGCCCGAGGCCGGCGGTAGGTCGTCCTGCCACAGGCACAGCGCCGACTCTGCGAGCATTCCCGAGGTCGCCGCGTACCCCGGCTCGCCGCCGGAGACCAGGGTGTGCACCCTTCGGCCGCCGCCCGAACCCGCGAAGTGCACGGTGAACCACCCGTTGGCGAGCTGCTCCTCGGTGGGGCCCTCCCCCTGCGGGCGCAACGACAGCAGGCGGTCGCGCAGCGACGGTACCTGGGCCGCCGCCATCACCCCGGCCATGCCGCCGACCGCGCCCACCGCGCTGGTCAACCGGCGGAAGGCCGCATAGTGGCCGTAGGAGAAATCCGGCCCGTACCGCTCCAGGGCGGCCGCGGACCTGACCACCACCTGCGGGTCCAGGGTGGGCAGTGGGGCCGTCCACCCACGGGCCAGCCGGGTGCGCGGGCGGCCGCGCGAGTCGACCCGCACCCGGCGCCCCTCCGGGCGGCCCTCCAGCTCACGCCGCTCCCGGGCCGCCGCGAGCATGCCAGCGGGGTCGGCGAAGGCACCGACAGCCGAGTGCAGGGTGCCGCCGGAGACGTTCCCCTGGACCCGGACGAAACCCTCCACGTGCAGCGGGACCCCCTCGGGCAGCTGCCCGACGGTGAACAGTGCGCCCAGGTCGTGCGGGATCGAGTCGAAACCACAGGCGTGCACGAGTCGGGCCCCGGTACGCACCGCGGTGGCGTGGTGCTTGACGTACATGCGGTCCACGAAGGCGGGCTCACCGGTCAGGTCCACGTAATCGGTGCCCTCCGCCGCGCAGGCGGCCACCAGCGGTTCGCCGTACTCGCTGTAGGGGCCCACCGTCGTGATGACGACCCGGGCCGAAGCAGCCAGCTCACGAATCGAGGAGGGGTCGTTGACGTCGGCGACCAGCAGTTCGGGCAGCGGCCGGTCCGGGTCGATCTCGGCCAGCTCGGCGCGCACCGACTCGAGCTTGTCCCGATTCCGTCCGGCCAGCGCCCACCGAAGCTCGCGCGGGGCGTTCGTGGCCAGGTACTCGGCGGTCAGCGCTCCGGTGTATCCGGTCGCGCCGAACAGGACGATGTCGTGCCCGCGTTCCAAGGTAGTCCAGCCTCTCAGAGTTGCTCGATGCGCCGAGCACAGTCTCGCACGCGCCCCGAAACCGGTTTGGCCCCCGGGGTCCGCCGGGTACGCAGGCCCGCACCAACGTCCACGTCTGGGAAACACAGTCGTGGAAACACAGCCGGGAAACACGGGGGAACACATGACTGACCTGGTCGACCTGCACGGCACCGCGATGGCCGAGTTCGACCGCCGGGTGGCCGAGGTGACCCTGACCGACTGGGCACTGCCTACGCCCTGCGCGGACTGGGACGTGCACGACCTGGTCAACCACCTGACCGCCGAACAGCTGTGGGTGCCGCACCTGCTCGCGGGTGCACGCGTGGAGGAGGTGGGGGACCGGTTCGACGGCGACAACCTCGGCGAGGAACCGGCAGCCACCTGGACGGTCGCCTCCCGCGAGTCCCGCACCGCCTGGCTGGCTCCCTCGGCTCTGGACCAGACGGTCCACCTGTCCTTCGGGGACGTCCCGGGCCGTGAGTACCTGTGGCAGATGACCTTTGACCTGGGAATTCACTCCTGGGACCTGGCCAGGGCGATCGGATCGGACGAGAAACTCGACGCGACCCTGGCCGAGGAGCTGCTCACCTGGGCCAAGGAGAACGAGGACGTGTTCGCTGGCAGCGGTCTCTTCGCAGCCCCGGTCCCGGTGGGGGAGGGCGCAGATCCCCAGACCAGACTGCTGGCTCTCACCGGAAGGAAGGCCTAGGACCGCAGCCCCGGACACACTGACCGAGGAGTCCGGGGCTGCGGCCCCCTCTCCCGGGATGATCTTGCCCCTGGTAGCAAGATCATCCCGGGAGAGGGGGAGGGCTCAGTGCGCCGGTGGCCCGTGTTCTCGAAAAAGCGACTCCACGTGGTTCTTCGCGCGTTTCCTCGCCGATCCGTAATCGCACAGCGTGTCGTCGAGGTCGAGGATCACGAAGAAGTCCACCTGGTTCCTCCCAGGCGCACGGACGCGCGGTTCGGAGTTCGTGTCGCTTTCCGGTCAGCCTTCGGCAAGATACTCCAGGACTCGGCCGAGCAGCCGAATCCCCTCCGGGAAGGCGCCGGGGTTGGGGCCCGCGTAGTTGAGGCGCAGATAGGGGGCGGTGGGCTCGGCCGGGAACCACTCGCCGCCGGGGGCCAGGAGGACCCCGGCCTCCTCACACTCGCGGACGACCCGGGGTAGGTCGGTGGTGTCCGGCAGCCGCACCCACAGGTTGAGCCCGCCCCGGGGGACCGATTCCAGGTAGGCGGTGGGGGCGTGCTCCCGCAGCGCTCCGACGAGCAGGTCGCGGCGGGCCGCCAGCTGGTGGCGCAGCCCCCGCAGGTGGGTGCGCCAGGCCGGTTGGGTGACCACGTCCAGCGCCGCGGCCTGCAACACGGCGCTCACGTACATGGACTCGGACTGGACGTCGGCCAGGATGCGCTCCCGGGCCGGGCCGCGGGCGACGATCCCGGCGACGCGCACCGCGGGGGAGACGCTCTTGGTCAGTGAGCGCAGGTACACCACGTGCCCGCCGTCGTCCCGCGCCGCCAGCGGGGTCGGGTCCGCGTCGATCCCGAAGTCGTGCGCCCAGTCGTCCTCCACCAGGAACGCCCCGTACCGGCGCACGGTCGCCAGGACCTGGTCGGCCAGGTCAAGGGACCAGCGCGCCCCCGTGGGATTGGCGAAGTTCGGCTGCGCGTACAGCACCCGGGCCCCGGTCCGTTCGAAGGCGCGGGCCAGCTCGCGCGGGTCCGGGCCCTCGACCCCGCTGGGCAGCGGCACGACCTCCACCCCCGCCTGCTCGGCGGCGCGGATCGCCCCCCAGTACGTGGGCGACTCGATCAGCAGTGGCCGCCCCGCACCGACCAGCGAGCGGAAAGCGCTACTCAGCCCGCTCTGACTGCCGGGGAGGATCACCACGTCGCTGGGCGCGGGCGGCGCGATGCCCGCCGGGGCGTGGGAGCCGAGTTCGGCGGCGAACCAGGACTGGAGTTCGGGCATTCCCGCGGCCGGGGGCCTACTGACGGCAGCCTCGCCGCGGGCCGCGCGGTTCAACGCGGCGCGAACCAGGCGTTCGGGGAGCAGTTCCCGGTCCGGGTAGCCCGAGTGCAGCGCGATCATGTCGTTGGGCGGGCTGCGCAACGCCGTGTGCAAACCGAACGTCCGCTGCTGGGGTGCGCCGAGCGCGGCGGTCTGCCACCCGTAGTCGTTGGGCCGGGCGACCCGGACCGCGCGCACGAAGGTACCCACCCCGGGGCGGCTCTCCACCATCCCCTGCCCGGCCAGTGTCCGCAGCGCCTTTTGCACGGTGACCGGGCTGGCCCCGTACTGCGACACCAGAGCTCTGGTCGAAGGCAGCTTCGCTCCGGCCGGGGCGGCCGCGATCCACTCCCGGAGCCCTTCGGTGATTTTCGCACTGCTATCGTTGGCCATGAAGATTGATAGTAGCGCTATTGTCTATACGGCTCCAGTGCTATCTCAGCGCACCGGTCTGTGGTGGGGGCTGCTCGGGGTCGCGGCGTTCTCCCTCACCGTCCCGATGACCCGCGTCGCCGTCGCCAGCGGCACCCTGTCACCCCTGTTCGTCGGCTCGGCCCGGGCGGTCATCGCCGCCCTGCTCGCCGCCGCCGCGCTGGCGCTCACCCGCCAGCGCCTGCCCCGGGGCGATCAGTGGTTCCGCCTGGCCCTGGTCGGCGGGGGAGTGGTGATCGGTTTTCCGCTCCTCACCTCGTACGCGCTCACCACCGCCTCGGCCAGCCACAGCGCGGTCGTCATCGCACTCCTGCCCGCCGCCACCGCCGTGCTGGCGGTCCTGCGCGGTCGCGAACGGCCCCCGGCGGTGTTCTGGGCCATGGCGGCGGTGGGGTCGGCCGCCGCACTGGGCTTCGCCGCTCTGCAGGGCGGCGGGTTCGGCTCCGGGTTGGCCTGGTCCGACCTGCTGCTGTTCGGCGCCGTCGTCGCGGCCGCAGTCGGCTACGCGGAGGGCGGCCTGCTCGCGCGCGAACTCGGCGCCTGGCAGACCGTCTCCTGGGCGCTGGTGCTCTGCGCACCGCTGATGATCTTGCTCGCCGTCGCCTCCGCCGTCCAGCAGCCGCCGAGCGCAACCCCGGTCGAGTGGGGCGCGCTCGCCTACCTGGCCGCGGTGAGCATGTACCTCGGCTTCTTCGCCTGGTACCGGGGCCTGGCCATCGGCCCGATGGCCCAGGTCAGCCAGGTCCAGCTCAGCCAACCCGTGATGACCATCGGCTGGGCCGCGCTCCTGCTCGGCGAAGCGCTCACCTGGCCCACGGTCCTGGGCGGGTTCGCCGTGATCCTGTGCGCCACGATCGCCGTCCGCGCCAGACTCGGCCGGACGGCGATCGTGCCGACGAAGCGGGAGGTCAGCCCGCACATCCGCTCAGGGGGTGGCCGTGCTTAGCCGACTCTGACCCCGGTCCCGGTCCCGGCCGTGGTTTCGGCGTCGGTCGCGGAACCCGGCCCGGGCACGGTGACGATGCCCTGTTCCACCGCCATCTCCCTGACCAGGCGCGGGGCGCTCCACAGCGCGGGCAGCAGGATCAGCCCCACCGGTACCGCGGTCACCACGATGAAGGACTGCAGCGCCTGCACCCCGTTGTCGCCCACGGTCAGGAGCACGATGGCGGCGGCGCCCATGCCCACGCACCAGAACGCCCGCACCCACGCGAACGGCTCGCCCGACCGCATGCTCGCCGAGGAGATCGAGTAGGACATGGCGTCGAGCGTGGCTGCGAAGAAGATCAGCGTTACGACGACCATGACCAGCGCCAGCACGGTGCTCAGCGGTAGTGCCTGGACGATGGCCAGGGCCGCCGCGGGCAGGCCGTCCTCGGCGTAGGGCCCGGAGACCACCCCGGGGTCGTTCTGTTCGAGCCACAGACCGCTACCGCCCAACGCGGTGAACCACACGGAGGTGACCACGGCGGGCAGCACGGTCGCCCCCACGAAGATCTGCCGGACGGTGCGGCCCTTGGAGATACGCGCGATGAAGATCGCCATGATCGGCCCGTATCCGATGAACCAGCCGAAGAAGAAGACCGTCCAGTAGCCGAGCCACTGCTCGTCGCCGCGGAACAGCGTCATCGGTACGAACTCACGCACGTGCACGGCGCTGGCCTGGAGGAACAGGTCCACGACATAGGGCAGCGAGGACAGGCCCACAACGCACACGATGAGGATCAGCGCGGCCCACACGTTGATCCGGCTGAGCAGCTGGATGCCGCGGTCGAGGCCGCTGAGTACCGAGATAGTCGCCACGACGGTCAGACCCACGATGATGGCGACCTGGGTGCCGAAACCGGACCCCACGCCGAACATCTCGCCGCCGATGTAGGACATTTGCAGGCCGAGGAAACCGATCGGGCCGACCGTCCCGGCCACCACCGCGACCACGCAGCTGATGTCGGCGACGGTGCCGATCCAGTGGGTGCGGACCCGCTCGCCCATGATCGGCCACAGCAGGGTGCGGGGCCGCAGGGGCATGCCCTTCTCCACCCCGCGCATCATCACCAGCGTAGCCAGGGAACCGCCGATCGCCCACGCCGGGAAGCCCCAGTGGACGAAGCTCTGCGCGAGGGCGAGCGCGGCACCCTCCATGCCGCCTTCCACCTGCGCGTACTGCGGCGGCGGGTCGACGTAGTGGGCCAGGGGCTCGGCGGCGGCCCAGAAGACACCGCCCGCGGCGAGCAGGGTGGTCAGCACCATGGCGACCCACCGGAACCAGCTGAACCCGGGGGTATCGGTGCCGCCCATCCGGACCCGCCCGTACCGGGAGAAGGCCAGGACCGCGGCGACGGCCAGGGTGCCCAGGAGCAGGACCTGCCAGTAGGCGCCGAACCAGCGAGCGGACCACGCGAACGCGGTGTCGACGGCGGCGCCGACCCTGGTGGGGGCCACCAGCGCCGCCAGGACGAACGTGATCAGGAGGGCACCGGAGACCCCCAGAACCCAGAGGTCGGGTCTGCGGCCGGTTTCGGGCACGCCTGTACGCGGGGCGGAAGACATGAAGAAGAGGATTCTCCTCGATCGGGGACCGCCGACCGGGAAGGCAACCTCCGGTCGGCGTGCTGCACGGCGCGCCGGGAGGCGGTCCGGAGTCAGAGACGGGGACGGCCGTCACCACGGCGCCACAGCGCCACCAAAGCGCTGCCCCAACCTCGGGTGGCACGTCGAAAACGCCCCGAAGCCCGGGGCGACCCGGACGAGTCTATGCGCGTTTGCCCAGCGAGGAAGGGGTGAGGAGGGTGGGGCCCGCCACCCCGGTGTGTGTTCGCGAACGCTTGCCCTGCGGGTGTCAGGGGTGGTCGTTGCGCGGGTGGGCGCGAGGAGGCCGGGGTTGCGAGGCCGGGGGCTACGAGAGCTCCGCCAAGGTCTCTGCCAGCGGGCCGTCAGCGCGACCGGACCGAAGCCGCGGGTGACCTCGGGCCTGGCCGGGGTCCGTGCCGGCCCGGCCGTTCGCGGGTGCGCCTCTCACCTCGCCGTACACTGCCATCGGCGTATCTTGACGGCACGCCGGTAGCCCGCCGCTCATCCGGACCGGCCGAACACCAGGGGGACCCATGACCGAATCGACCTCCGTCACCCGGGACGAGCTCCGCCGCGTCGACACCCCCGTCGGCCCTGTCGTCGGCAGGGTCCTGGGAAACGTCGTCCGCGCACTCGGCATCCCCTACGCGCGCGCCGAACGCTTCGCCCCGCCCCGCCCCGAGCCCGCGTTCACCGAACCCTTCCAGGCCACTCAGCCCGCGCCCGCCTCACCCCAGCTCTCCTCCAAGGTGGTGTCCGCAGCCGTTGAGGGCGTCTCGGTCGGCCGCCACGACGAACACTGCCAGCGGCTCTCGGTCACCCTTCCAGCCGACCTCGCCCCCGACGAGCGCCTGCCCGTCATGGTGTGGATCCACGGTGGCTCCTACGTCACCGGTTCCGGGGACATGGAGATCTTCGACCCCACCCGGCTGGTCATCGAGCAGCGCGTCATCGTCGTCGCCGTCACCTACCGCCTCGGCATGCTCGGTTACCTGCGCATCGGCGACACCGCCCCCGCCAATCTCGGCCTGCTCGACCAGCTCCAGGCGCTGCGCTGGGTGAACTCCAACATCGCCGCCTTCGGTGGCGACCCGGATCAGGTCACCCTCTTCGGCCAGTCCGCGGGCGGCGACGCCGTCGCCCACCTGATGATCAGCCGGGGCTCCGAGGGCCTCTTTCGGCGTGCGATCATCCAGAGCGCCCCGCTGGGCATCCTGACCGGTCGCTCTCGCATGTCCCAGGCCATGGCGGTGGCTGTCGGGGTGCCCGCTCCGGACACCCCGGCCGCCGAGATCGTCGCGCTGGAGGGGAAAGCGGCCACGGCGGCCAAGAAGTTCGGCCTGGCCAGCGCCATGCCCTTCGGCGTCCAGTACGGGCACGCCCCCCTGCCTCCGGAGTCCCTGCGCGTTCGCGCCTGGCGCGAGGCGGCGCCCGGGATCGACGTGCTCGTCGGCGCGACCAGCCAGGAGACGGGGCTGTTCGCCGATTTCCTGCCGCCCATCCAGCGCCTGAGCGCACTGCCGCTGGTGGGCCGGGCCCTGCGCCGCTTCCTGGTGTGGGCCACCACGTACCGCATCTACACCGGCCCTGCCAAGCGCTTCGCCCGCGACCACCGCCGGGGCGGCGGCAGGGCCACCCGCTACACCGTCACCTGGCAGCCGGAGGGCAGCCCGTTCGGCGCCGCGCACATCGTGGACCTGCCCCTGCTGCTCGGCACCAGGAACGCTTGGGAGAACACCAAGCTCGTGGGCCGCACCAGCTGGACGGACCTCGACCGCCGAGGGAAGGCGGTTCGCAGGCTCTGGGCCGACTTCGCCCGCACCGGAGCGGTCTCCAGCCAGAACGCCGGTGCCGCCTCCGACAGCCTGACCGTGCACCGCTCCTGAGGGCTACCGGGGCGGACCCGCCCGGAGGCGGCTGCTTCCGGGCGGACCGGCGTCCTACGGTGGCGGCCGTACCGGGGCCGCCCGGCCTCACGAAAGCTCGGGCTTGCCGAACATCACCGATTGACGTCCTCCCCGGGGTGAACCCCCGGGGATTCCCATAGCCTCGCGCGGCCGACCTGGGCGAGGCGGTCGAACCGATGCCCGGCCCGGACCTGGGCCGCAGCTGGGACGAGGACGAGCTGGCCGCCGTCCTGCACACGGCGCACATCGGGTACGAGCGTCCGGACGACCTCACGGCGGAGGTCTCCCGCGCGCTGAGCGAGGGCGCGCTCGTCGGATGGTTCCAGGGACGCTCCGAGTACGGTCCCGCGGCCCTGGGCCGCCGTTCGCTCCTGGCCGGCCCCTCACGGAGGGAGAACCTCGACCGGATCGGCCGGGCCCGGGGAGAGCGGGGGTTCTGCCCGGTGACGTCGTTGGTGGCCGCCGAACACGCGCCGGACATCTTCTTCGGCGGCCCCCTGCCCTGCCCGTATCCGCTCTTTGACCATCACGTGGCTCCGCGGTGGCGCACCCGGATACCGGCCGTGGTCCGTCCGGACGGAAGGACGAGAGCGCAGACCGTCCGGGCCGGAGACGACCCCCTCACCTGGCGCCTGATCCGCGACTTCGGCTCCCGCACCGGCCTTCCCGTCCTGGCACACACCGAGCTGCGCCGCGCCGGGAGCCCGAGAGTGGACTCGCCCCGTGACGCGCTCGAATGCTTCGGCTCCGCACCGGTGGACGTCCTGGTCCTGGGCCCCTACCTCGTCAGACGGTGCAGGGCGTAGCCGACGGCTCCGACCGCACCCGCAGCGGCACCGACCAGGAGAACAGTCCCCCGTCTGCGGTTCACCTCGTCCAGGACGCTGACCTGACGCGACTCCTCGTCGAACTCACCGTGCGATCCGTAGTCGCGGACGTCGTCCACGGGCGCGAACAGGTTGTCCCTCGCGGGCGCGGGTTCGTCTCGCACCTGGCTCCGCCGACCCGTTCGGCCCAGCTGCAGGTCCAGTACCCGCGGTGCCAGGCGCTGGGCCAGCACGGTGCCCGCGGTCGAGGCCCCCACCCAGTAGCGGCGCCGCCCGGGGTGTTCGGCGGCCCACACGATCGCGCGGGCCGCGACCTCTGGCTGGTACACCGGTGGCACCGGCCTGGTCCGTCCGCCCATCCGTGAGCGGACCCAGGAGAACTGCGGTGTGTTGACCGCGGGGAGGTGTACTTCCGTCAACCTGATTCCCGAACCGGCGTCGACCAGCTCGGCGCGGAGGGAGTCGGTGAAGCCGCGGATCGCGTGCTTGGCGCCGCAGTAGGCGGCCTGGAAGGGGATGCCCCGGTAGCCCAGCGCCGATCCCACTTGCACGACCACGCCCCGGCCCCGGGGGCCATGCGCTCCAGTGCGGCCCGCGTCCCGTGCACGTAGCCGTGGTAGCTGACATCCGTGACCCGCTGGAACTCCTCGGGCTCCACCTCGGAGAAGGGGGCGATGACGGAGGCGAAGGCCGCGTTCACCCACACGTCCACCGGGCCCAGCTCGGCCTCTGCCAGGTCCGCTGCCGCACGCACCCGGTCGGCCTCGCTGACGTCCACGGGCAGGGACAGAGCGGGGACCCCGGCCTCTTCTGCCTCCCGACGGGCGGCGGCCAGGCCCTCCTCGCCGCGTGCCAGCAGGGCCACCGCGTATCCGCGGCGGGCGAACTCCCGCACGGTCGCCCTCCCCACGCCCGCGCTGGCCCCGCTGACCACGGCCACCTTGCGTTCGCTGTTCCGATCCGCCATTGCCTTCCTCCGTTCCTCGAACTCGTGCAGCCCTTCCTCGGTAGTCCGTCTCCTCATCGGCGCTACCCCGTGAACGGTTTCTTATGTACGGGACCGGGTGCCTGAGGGACCGTTGGCGATCCGCGGTTTCGGCACAGGCATGGTGGGGCAGTCGAGGAGGACGGCCCACACTAGTGCGACCGGAGGGATCCATGGGGCAGAGCGAAACACTGATCGGGGACCACGCCTTCCTCTCCGACTGCCAGACCGCGGCGCTCACCACACCGGAGGGCACGATCTCCTGGCTGTGCGTACCGAGGTTCGACGGCCCGGCCTTCCTCGCCGGAATCCTGGACTCCGAGCGGGGCGGTGAGTGGACCATGCAGGTCCGGGGCGCCCGCCCGAGGGCACGCTCCTACGCGGAAGACAGTCTCGTCCTGGAGACCCTGTGGCAGGGCCGGGGCGTTGAGGTGCTCGTCCGAGACCTGCTCGCGATCGGGCGACCCGAGCACGGCGAGGGCCTTTGGCGCGAGGGTGTGCTCCTCAGGCTCGTCGAGTGCCGCTCGGGCAGCGCCTCCGTGCGCTCCCGGTTGCGCGCCCGCCCCGACTTCGGCCGAGAACAACGCTCGTGGGAGCACGTGGACGGAGGCCTCAAGGAGGCGTCGGGGCCGCTGCTGTCGGGGGCGCCCTCCCCGCGGCTGGCGGAGACGGGAGACCCCGAGTTCCACGTCGAGCTTTCCGAAGGGGAGTCCGCGGTCTTCGCCCTGGACTACCTCCGCGGAGAGCGCCGGATCGGCCTTGAAGAGGGGGAAGCGCTACTCGGGCAGACCCTCGAAGCCTGGCAGGCCTGGTCGTCCAGAACCGACTACCGGGGCGTGGGAGCCGACCACGTGCGGCGCAGCGCCACCGTCCTGCGCGGACTGCTCCACGAGGAGAGCGGCGCCCTGATCGCTGCACCCACCGCCTCCCTGCCGGAATGGCCGCAGGGGCCCAGGAACTGGGACTACAGGTACGTGTGGCACCGCGACGCGGCTCTGGTGGTGCTCGCCTTCCTGCGCCTGGGCCACGCGGAGGAGGCGGGGAGCTACCTGCGCTTCCTGCTGCGCATGTGCGGTCGGCCGATCACCTGGGTCCCGCCCGTGCAGGCGGTGGACGAGAAACCGCCGCCGGAGGAGGAAACCCTCGACCACCTGGCCGGGCACGGAGGCGCGAGGCCGGTGCGGATCGGCAACGCCGCCTACGCACAGCATCAGCTCGACGTGTACGGGCACATCCTGGACGCGGCGCTCTGCTACGAGCAGGCCACCGGTGACCTCGGACCGGAGGAACTCTCCCAGCTGGATTCCGTGGTGGAGTCGGCGCGGGGGCTGTGGCACCGGCCCGACGAGGGGCTGTGGGAGGTCAGGTCGGATCCTCGCCACTGGACCAACTCCAAGCTCTACGCCTGGGTGTGCCTGGACCGGGCGGTCCAGCTCGCCGAGACGACCGGACGTGAGCAGGAGGTTCCGCTGCGGGCCTGGCGCGAGGAGGCCCGGCTCATCCGCGACCACATCCTCCGTCACGGCTACGATCCCGCCAGCGGGTCCTTCGTCCAGTCGTTCGGCGCCACCAACGTGGACGGGTCACTGCTGCAAGTACCGCTGCTGGGTTTCCTTCCGGGCGACGACCCCCGGGTGCTGCGCACCCTGGAGCGGGTCGACACCGAACTCGGCCAGGACGGCTGGCTCGTGCACAGGTACGACCCCAAGGAGACCGACGACGGGATCGGCACGCCCGAGGGGGCCTTCCTGCTGTGCTCCTTCGACCTGGTGTCAGCGCTGGTGCTCGCCGGTCGGAGCGAGGAGGCGGCCCGACGTTTCGAGCGCCTGTGCGGGAGCTCCGGGGAGCTGGGCCTGCTGGCCGAGGAGATGGCACCGGACGGCACCCAGCTGGGCAACTTCCCCCAGGCCTTCACCCATCTGGCCCTGATCGAGGCCGCGGTCAACCTGGACGGCGCCGGGGACCGGGAGGCGTTGCACGCCTGGGCCCGTGACCGGGGAGCCCGGCAGGCCGGAGCAGGTGTGCGCCATAGCGGTGGGCAGAACACGGAGAGGACAGGAAGAGGCCGAGACGATGGCTGACGACACCAGCGGGGCGGCGAGCGTGCACAGGGCCGCCCGGCGTGAGGTGCAGGCCTACCGCGCGGGCAGTGACCAACCGCTCGTCGGGTAAGCGGTGACGGCCGCGCCCTACGCGGGCCTGGTCGCGGCGGGTACGCTCCTGGCGCGTTTACGCGTCTCCAGCAGGCCCAGGACTGAACGGCCGTTTGGAGAAGAGTCGCGTCCGCGGCCGGGTGCCGCCGGGCGAAGGCGTTGGCGCCGAAACAGCGCCTGGGCGCACTGCCCCTGGTGGGCCGGGTCCTGCGCCGCTTCCTGGTGTGGGCCACCACGTACCGCATCTACACGGCCCTGCCCAGCGTTTCGCCCGTGACCACCGCCGGGGCGGCGGTAGGGTCATCCGCTACACCGTCATCCGGCAGCCGGAGCGCAGCCCGTTCTGGCAGCCGCCAGGAGCGTTACCGTCCACCGTTCATGACGAGTTGTCCTCCGTGCACCCCGGGGATGCGTCGCAGGGGTTCCCGGCGCCATCGGCGGTGGGAAAAGGAATCCGAGGATCTGAGAAGGGGGCCAGTGGCTCGGGAGGGCGCCCGGGAGAGCCCTCAGCGCCCCTACGCGGTCAGCCCTTCTCGTGGTCCTGGTTCCCCTTGGGCTCGACGATGGTGGCTTCGGGCGGGGCACCCACGATGAGGCCGAAGAACACGTGGTCGACCAGCAGGGCCGCCCGCTCTTGGGGGCGGGCCCTGCGGGCGTGGGCCAGGCCGAGCGCCGGGGCCAGACCCAGTTCGAACAGCCCCCACGCGAGCACGCCGTAGACCGGGCCGGTGCGCCTGGAGGCCCGCAGACGCCCGGGCAGCAGCCCGAAGGCCGCACCCGCGGCCGCCCCGTAGCCCCAGTGCGCAAACTCGATGAAGGCGGTCCGCCGGTGTTCCGGAACCCTGCGGAGCACGGCGGGAACGCCCTCACGAAGGATGGCCTCCGGGGGCGTGCGTTCGATCATCCCCAGCCCCACCGCCGCCTGGCGTGCCCCGCTCATGGCCATCGCCGCCACCGCGCCTCTGGCCGCTGCCCTGAGTAGGGGCCGACGCGGTGGGGACTTCGTTTCGTTCGTCATTGTCTGGCTCCGTCGCTCATGGTTTTCCGTGTACATCCCCTAACCAAGTCGCCTGGCTCGTACACATTGAACCGGTCGCTGGCTCTCCCCGGCCGCGCACCGCGAACCGGGCCCAAACCCGTGCACGCCCATGGTTCGGGGCCTGCCGTGCCCCACACCGGGTAGCCAGGCGGCCATGAGATCGAAGACGGGCCCTCCCCATCGGAGCGACCCGGTCACTTCTCCTCGGCCAGTTCCTCCCGGAGCCTCTCCTACGAGGCGGTGAGCAGCCGGGAGACGTGCATCCAGGAGCAACCCACCTCCTGGGCGATCCGCTCCTGCTTCCACTTGTCGAAGAAACGGCGTTCGAGGATCAGCCTCCCCGTGGCGGGAGGACCCGAAGGACAGAACTCCCGGACTCGCTGGGCATGACCAGGACAGCACCGTCAGATGCGTCAGTTTTTGAGGAAGCCGGCCGTGTGCGGCTTCCTCCGGTCCCTTGAGTATGCTTCTGCCCGGTTATCCTGCGTTTCCGGGTCCGGTGCCTCTGAATCATGGTTGTTCTTCGGCGTGTTGGTGGTGGGGCGGGTCCGGAGAGATCCCGGCCCAGGCGTGCGAACCCGTTCGCGTCCGCTCCGCTGGCAGGGGCTGCTTGTCAATTCGGTGTTGGAGTGATCGGTGGGAGGGAGCAGAGTTCTTGGATTCCGCTTCCCGTGCGCGATCGGTCATCGGGGTCCTGGCGGTCACGGCTGTTGCGTCGGCTGTGATCGTTGCGGTGTGGCTCCTGATCGGGCCGGGGGGTTTCGCCTTCGCCTGGGTCACCCATTTCGTGCTGATGGCCTGGGTCTCCGTCGTCCTCGACGCCCGGCCCGGTCCGCTGGAGCACCCCTGGTTCCGTGTCAGGTCCTGGGAACCGGGATGCTACCGGGCCTTGGGCGTGGGCCTCTTCGGCTGGGTGCTGGAAAGCACTGGTTGGAACAGGGTGGTCAGACGTGACCGGGCTTTCGACGGCACCCGGGCGGGCCTGGTGGGGCTTGACCAGCTCACACGGAGCTCCGAGACCGGACACCTGATGTGCTTGGGCGTGGCCGTGATCGTTGCCGTCGCCGCTCTGTGGGCGGGGCCTGGGGCGGAGCCCTGTGGCTGGTGGGTCTGGGCGTCGTGCTGCACGTGTATCCGGCCATGCTCCAGAGGTCACTGCGCAGGCGGATCCAGGCCCTGACCAGCTGTTGAACCCATTCCAACCAGGGCACCCCGGAATCTGTGTCGCAGGGGTGACGGTTGGATCCGCTCATCACGAGGGACGGGAAGCAGACGAGATTCCGTGAGAAGGCGCACCGGCTCGCCCGAAGCGTTGAGGCCTCGCCTCAGGGGGCAGGGCCGGTCATGGCTCGGGTCGAACCTCAACATCGTGCCGCCCCGCGGGGTGTTAGGTGTACCGACCACAGAGGTTGAGTACAGCTAGCCCTGCTGGCCTCCTCCGGCCCGGCCGCGGAGGCCGCCCGTACGGAGGCCCTGACCGAGGACGGGACCGACCTGCCCCTGCTGCGCGCGACCCCGCGTGAGTCGGTCCGACTGCGCCCGACCACCCTGGTGGTGCTCCGGGAGAGCACACGGGAGACCGTCTGGCGCGAGCGGACCGTCGAACCCGGTACGGCGTTCCTGGTGATGAGCTCCTACTTCCACCGCGACCCCGCACAGCTGCCCTACGCCGACACCTTCGAACCCGGTGTCTGGACGGACGGCCGTGCCGAGGGCGAACCCGCAATCGTGCCCTTCAGCCACGGGCCCGCGGTGTGTCCGGGGCGTGACCTGGTTCCCCTGACGGTCTCCTTCCTGCTACGGACGCTGCTCAGGGGCGGTCCCCTGAACCGGGTGGACGGTGCTCCGCCGCTGCGGCCCCACGGGCTCCCCGTGTCCCTCAACCACTTCGACCTGCGTTTCTCCTACGAGAACGGGTTGTTTGCCCTGGGGCCGCTGGAGCGGTGCGGGTCTCAGCGGTAGCCGTACTGCGGGGCAGGGACCCGGTCGCGGCCGATGAGGAACCACAGGAGGGCTCCGATCAGTGGGGCGAGGAAGACGAGGACGATCCAGACGAGCTTCATCGGTACGTCCAGCCCGGAGAACAGGATGCTGAACACCGCGGCGACGATGAGCACGAACGCGGCCAGGGACACCAGGAGCGCCCCGATCACGAAGACGGCCGCGACCCAGGTCTCCACGGGCATCGATTCGATGAACGACGGCAGCGACATGACAGTTCCCCTTGTGGATTCTCGGGGGCGGACCCGCGGCCTTGGTGGTGCGGAACCGGACCCCTGACTATGCATTCCACGCTAGGGCCGCCGCTCCTGCCTGGGCATCCACCTGCGGGAGGCACCGGGGTGACGCCTAAGGCGGCCCCTGCCCGTCCCCGGACGGTGCTTTGGTGGACCCGACCACCGACTTTCGTCGATGGTCGCCGCGTGCCGTGCCTGTTGTCGCTTCCTTCTCAGGGGTGGTGAATCGGTCCAGCTCGGTCCGCAGGGCCTGTTCGGCCTCGGCCGCGGACAGGCCGCCGATCAGGACGCGCATGGACAGGCCGTCGGCGGTGGCCATCAGCGACCGGGCGGTGGCCCGGGGGTCCTCCAGCCCGGGGTTGACCCTGCCGAGTAGGAGGGAGGTTGCGCTCTCCTCGCCCTCCTTGGCCTCGGCCAGCATGCGGGCTAGCGCCGGGTGGTTGAAGGCCGCGGCCACGTACTGGTGGAACACCGACACACCGGCGCGGGAGGACTCCGCCAGGGGGATGGGGTGCCCGACCAGTTGCCACAGCGCCTCGCGGTCGTCGATGTCCTCGGTGGCCTCGGAGTGGACTCGGGCTGCCTCCGAAAGCATCTCTTCCAGGCTGGCCCGCAGGAGTTCGTCCTTGCTCGGGAACCAGTACTGGACCCGGCCCACGGAGGAGTCGGCGGCCGCAGCCACGTTGCGCATGGACACCGCGCCCATGCCGCTGTGCGCGATGACCTGCCACACCGCGTGGATGATCGCACTGCGGCGCTCGTCGTGTTCGGCGTTGCTCATGCCGTCATCCTAGCCAAGGAGAAATACGAACGTATTTGAGGGTGTGTACACTCGGGACCCTGAACAATACGATCGTATTTTCGGAGGGGCCATGAAGGACGAGTCGAAACGCCGGACCCGTCGTCGGGTGCTGTTGGCCCTGGCGGGGGTGCTGGTGGCCTGGCTGCTGGTCGACAAGGTCCTCGCGGTCATCGCGCCCGAACCCACCGTGGGGCACTGGCGCAGCCAGGAGGGGTTCGAGGCCTACCGGGCCGCCTACGACGACGTGATGGCCACCCTGCCCGAGCCGACCCGCACCCACGACGTCGCCATCGAGTACGGCACCGTCCGCGTGTACGAGTGGGCGGCCACTGAAGCCGAGGAACGGGCCGGGGAGACGGAGGAGGAGCGGACGGACGCGGAGGAGGAAACAGCGACGGGGGAGAGGTTGCCGGTCGTGCTGCTGCCCGGGATCCGTTCGGGGGCACCCATGTGGGGTGAGAACCTTCCCCACTGGATCGGTGACCGCACCCTCTACGCCATGGACGCGATCGGTGACGCCGGGATGTCGATCCAGTCGGTCCCCTTCACCTCCTTCGACGACCAGGCCGACTGGGTGGAACAGGTGCTGTCAGGGCTGGAACTGGAACGCGCCCACGTCGTGGGCCACTCCTTCGGTGCGGCTGTCGCGGCCACCCACACGCTCCATCACCCCGGCCGGGTCGCCTCCCTGACCCTCCTCGAACCGGTGATGGTCCTGCGCGGGCTGCCCGCCTCCGTCTACCTTTGGTCGTCACTGCTGCTCCTGCCCGCGCCGCAGTCCTGGAAGGACCGCGCCCTGGCCGAGATCGGCGGCGTCACGGTCGAGGAGGTCCGCGAGCGCACGCCGATGTCGGTGATGATCGACGAGGGCTCCCAGCACTACGCGGCCCTCACCCCGACCCCGCGGGCCCTCTCCGACGAGGAATGGGGGTCGATCTCGGTGCCGGTGCGGGTCGACATCGCCGATGACCAGTCTCTGGCCGGCGGAGAGGAGGCCGCACAGCGCGCCCGTGACCTGGACAAGGGGCCCGTCACCGTCTGGCCCGGGACCAGTCACTCCCTGCCCATGCAGGCGGCAGAGGAGCTCGGCCCGGAACTGGAGGCTTACTGGACCGAGCACGACCGGTGAGGTTGTGCCCCCGCACTTTCGTCGGGCACGGACACCGAAGACACCGACGTTGGTAGGTCGGCGACGTGGTCCCCGCGGTTGATGACCCGACCCGTTCCGTTCCGTAGTTTCGGTGTTACACGGAGAACTCGAACGACCACGAAGGGCGGGTCATCCCGTTGCGCAAACCCGAAGCAGACAGCGGAGCCGGTGTGTTCATGCGAGGGGCCGGTCCCCGAGCGGCGGTGTCAGCCCTGATCCTGGCCCCTGTCCTCACCATGGGGGCTTCGGCGCAGGCCGCACCGGATCCCGCATGCCTGGGTGAGGACGGTGCCACGATCGAGGAGGCACGGGTCACCGAGGCCGTCCCCCAGGAGATCCTGGACCGCTCCGGGCTGACCCCGGAAACAGAAAGCTTCATCCGGGAGCTGTGCGCGGCGCTCGACCTCGAAGCGGCGGGGGCGGTCGTCGAGCGCCACGGTGACGCGCTCTGGCGCACGGCGGTGGACCGGGTCCAGGAGGCCGGCTACGCCGAGGGCGACCTGAGCGCCGGGGACGACCGGCCGCTCTACTGGGCGCGGCTCACGATGACCTCGGCCCTCAACCGCTGGGAACCGGGTTTCGAACTGGACGCCGGAGACCGGGCCGCGCTGGTGGCCGACCTGGAGCGCCGCTCCCGGGGGCACCACGACGCGGACTTCCCCGAGGTCTCCGAAACGGCGGCAGAGCCCGGGAGGGCCTCTGAGGTCTCCCGCGTCATCGTGACCGGGTTCGACCCGTTCGGCCTCGACGACGACATCCGCCAGGCCAACCCCTCCGGCGCGGCCGCCCTGGCCCTGGACGGAGCCATCCTCGAGACCGGTGAGGGCGTCGCGGTGGTCGAGGCCGTGCTCTTCCCCGTGCGCTGGCGGGACTTCACCGACGGCATGGTCGAACACGCCCTCCTGCCGTACTACATCGGTGACCGACCGGTCGACGCCGTCATCACCCTCAGTCAGGGCGGTGCCGACTGGTTCGACCTCGAAGCCCACAACGGCGCCTGGCGCGGCGGTTTCCCCGACAACGAGACGGCCGAGGCGCTGGAGACCATCCCCGTGCCGGACGGCGTGCCCACCCTCACTCCGCAGCCGCAGTGGTCGGACTCCTCACTGGACCGCCCCGCCATCGTGGCGCAGACCCGCGGGGCACCCTTCCCCGTGTTCGACAACACCATGGTGGTGGAGATCCCCGAGGGGGAGAGCGAAGCCGTGCTGAGCCCGGACGGCCCCACCCCCGGTTCCACGGCACGGGCCGGAAGCGGGGGCGACTACTTGTCCAACGAGATCGCCTACCGCAACACCCTGCTGCGCGACGCCACCGGCCGCGACATCCCCGCGGGCCACGTGCACACCCCGTTCCTGGCGCTCGGCCCCGGGGACGCCATCACCGACCCGCAGTTCGAGGAGAACCGCGCGGCCCTCATCGGCCAGATTGAGGACATCATCGCGGCGGCGGTACGCGCCTGACCCCGGACTGAGACCGACCTGACTCCGGAGGAGAAGGCGCACGAAGGCACGGGTGGTGGGTGAGGAAAGCGGGAGGGCACTTTTGGGCAGCAGTCATCACCGAAACCGGAGCCACCACCCCTGAAGCCGCCACCAAGCCAGGTCGTGCCCCTACACCTCTCTCACGGGAGCCCGCTGATCGCGCAGCCGGGCCCGGACCCGGGACACGAACCAGACCGCGGCGACCGAAACCACCAGGCAGTAGACACCCAGCACGGTGACCTGGGCCGGATATCCCGCCCCCGCGTCGATCAGCAACCCCGCAGCACCGGGACCCGCCGCGGAGGCCACGACCAGCACCGCCACGATGACCGACCGGATCGACCCCAGGTACCGGACCCCGTACACCTCGGGCCAGACCGCGCCGAACAACCCGAGGGACAGCCCGTTCGTGACCCCGTACAGGAACATGAACACGGCGATGCTCCACGGGCCCTCGACCGTTCCCAGAACCAGCAGGCCCAGGCCGAGCGGGGTCAGGAAGAGCGGGACGAGCCGGAGCGCGGTCAAGCGGTCCACCAGGAAACCGCCGACGATGTTGAACACCACGGTCGTGACCGCGTACAGCGAGAAGGCGGAGGCGAACAGTGCGGGAGCCCAGCCGCGCAGCTCCGTCAGGTGCGCCTGGTGGAAGAACACGGTGTTGCCGACGAGGGCGGGCGCGGCCATGGCGGTGAGCAGCAGGTAGAAGTAGGGGTCGCGCAGCGCCTCGCGTCGCGTCCAAGCGCGGATGGCGCCCCTCGACCGCTCGTCGGCGGCATCCGCCGGGGCGCGCTCCCGGCGCATCAGAGCCGACATCGGCCAGGTCAGGACCAGGAGCAGAACGACCACCAGCCACTACGCCTCCCGCCACCCGGCCAGGGCCAGGACCGCTACCACCGCGAGCGGCAGCAGGGCCTCCCCGGTGTTCAGCCCGAGCGCGGCCACCGAGGTGGCGCGACCGCGCTCCCGGACGAACCACCGCCCGGTCAGAGTGAAGGAGGTGTGGCTCATCATGCCCTGCCCGAACAGCCGCAGGATGAACAGCGCCAGGAAGAGCACCCACACATGGAACGTCACCGCCATCAGCGCTGCACCCAGCGCCAGCATCAGCATGAGCGCGGGAACGACCCGGTGGGCGCCGTACAGGTCCACCGCCCGGCCCACCTGGGTCATGACCAGGGCGGCGGCCAGCGTCGCGGCCGTGAACAGGGCACCGAACTGCCCGTGGCTGAGCTCGAACTCCCCCCGGAGGTCGGCGGAGAAGAGGGAGACAAAGAAGGTCTGCCCGAACGAGGAGAAGAGAAAGAGCGCGAACCCGCCGATCAGCCAACGCCGGTTCGCGAAGAGGAAGGCCAGATAGGTGCGCATGTCAGGGCGGGGTCCGATCGATCGGTTCCGTTGGGGGGAGCTGAAGCCAAAGGGACCCTACATTCACAGCGCGCAGGGCCGCCGGGAACGGCGGCCCTGCGGCGTTCTCTCGTTCTCCCCTTCCAGGTCCGTGCTCGATCAGGCACGCAGGGGCGTGAAGTCGCGCGCGGCGACGAACCGGGGGCGGCGCTCCCCGGCGGAGAAGGGCTCGACCAGAGGGTTGTCCACGCTGTTGAACACCACGAAGATGTTGGAGCGCGGATGGGGCGTGATGTTGTTGCCGGACCCGTGCATGCTGTTGCAGTCGAACCACAGCGCCGACCCGCTCGGTCCGGTGAACTGCTCGATGCCGTGCCGCCGGGCCAGCTCGGCGATGTCCTCCTCCTGGGGCACGCCGATCTTCTGCGCCTGCAGGGACGACCGGTAGTTACCGTCCGGCGTGCGGCCCAGGCACGGCACGAACGTCCGGTGCGCGCCCGGCATGAGCATCAGACCACCGTTGAAGGGCAGGTTCTCGGTCAGCCCGATGGACAGGCTCACCGCGCGCATCCCGGCCATGCCATCCTCGGCGTGCCAGGTCTCGAAGTCCGAGTGCCAGTAGAAGCCGCT
Organism: Nocardiopsis valliformis DSM 45023; assembly: GCF_000340985.1. Taxonomy (NCBI): domain Bacteria; kingdom Bacillati; phylum Actinomycetota; class Actinomycetes; order Streptosporangiales; family Nocardiopsidaceae; genus Nocardiopsis; species Nocardiopsis valliformis. The sequence goes on along the minus strand of NZ_ANAZ01000017.1, from coordinate 53,938 downwards.
ACCCCGGAAGCCCGGCATGAAGTTGACCCGGCTCTGGTGCACGTACACGTCCGATCCCAGGATCTGCCGAGCCCGGTCCAGCACACGCGGCTGCCGGATCAGGCGGGCGATCCGTTCGCTCAGCAGGTGGGCGTCGAACACCGAGCGGACCTCGTCCGTGCCCGGTTCGGTGACCGTACGCTCGTCGGCGAGTACCGACGGGTCCCGGACCATGGCCTGGAGGTCGTCCCGGCAGGCCGCCACCTCCTGGTCGGACAGCAGGTCGCGCTGGATGTGGAACCCGTCGCGCTCGTGCGCGGCCAGCTCCTCGGCGGAGGCGGGCCCTGGGGGCCACCCGGGTGGACAGTGGGCTCCTCGCGTGCGATCCACTCCCGGCCGGTACCGGGGTCCACGCGTGTTGGATAGCGATCCTGGACGGGGGCTTCGACGAGTGTCATGGCAGCCCCTCCTCTCACGTCGTCCGTCGTCTTCCTTTCTGTGGGCGGATTCTGCTGATCTGCCCCTGAGTGCGACACTGCCCTTCGGGGACGCCCGGTAATCATCGCTGGTCGTCAGGTTCCGGTGGCGGTTTCCCTCTTCGGCTTCCGGGCCCCGGGGCCCGCTCACGTTCGGCCATGCACTGGCGCTGGGGACCATTGTGTGCCTGGGATCGGCAGCGGCTGCACCCGACCTGGAAGACCCCCATACAGGTGAGCGCCGCACCAGCGAGCAGCGCCGCGCCGCTCAGCGCCGACCCCGTCCGGCTGCGGCGGCCCACCACCGCACCGACCGCGCCCGTCCGTTGTTCCACGAAGGTGGACACCGCCGTCCCGGCGACCGTCCCGGCGATCGCGAACCAGCGCGCGGGCCCTCTCTGCTCGACCGGTGCGACCAGTAGCCCGATACGGCCTGAGGTGGCTGTGCGGCCCCTGCCTGCGTGGACGGAGCGCTGTGCGGCCACGGGGTCTGGCGGGACCAGGGAGACAGATGATGTTTACGAGATGGACGGTCGGCTAGGTGACCCAGTGCGAGGCAGCCAACGTGAAGGGAGACAGCCATGGTGGACAGCATCGCCGAAGTGATGAACTCGAACGTGCACGCCGTCACCCCGGGCACGACCATTCGGGAAGCCGCCCAGATCATGCGTGACGTCGACGTCGGTACGGCAACTACTGGGTGCTGGCCCTGATCCTGGGCGCGGTCACCCTCTGTGCCGTGGTCCCCTTCATCTGACCCGTCAGAGCGTGCCCTCAGCTGCCCTGGATCTCGCCGCCGGTCGGGGTGAGGGTCTCACCCGTGTAGTAGGACGACATGTGCTCACTCGCGAAGAACACGTAGGAGGGCGCGATCTCGTCCGGATCGGCGGCCCGCCCCATCGGCGCCTGCTTGCCGAAACCCTCCGCCCCCTGCTCACCGAGCGTCGCCGGGATGAGCGGCGTCCACACCGGCCCGGGGGCCACACAGTTCACCCTGATGCCCTGGTCCATCAGCACCTGGGAAAGCGACAGGGACAGGTTCATCACGGCGGACTTGCTGGAGGCGTAGTCGATCAGCGAGTCATTGCCCCTCAGGCCGTTGATGGAACCGGTGATGATGATCGAGCCGCCCTCGGACATGTGCGGGAGCGCCTCACGTACCGTCCAGAAGACCCCCATCACGTTGACGTCGAACGTCCGCCGCAGCTGCTCGGTGGTCAGGTCGGTGAACTTGTCCACCGGGCTCTGGGTGGCGGCGTGCTCCACCAGGACGTCGATTCCGCCCAGTTCCTCCACGGCCCGGCGGACCAGGTGCGCGCAGTGCGACTCGTCGGCCAGGTCACCCCTGACCCCCACGGCCCGGCGGCCCTCCTGCTGGACCAGGCCGACGGTGTGCTGGGCCTCGGCGTCCTCGCTGAGGTAGCCGAAGACCACGTCGGCGCCCTCCTTGGCGAAGGCCACCGCGACGGCCCTGCCGATACCCGAGTCGCCCCCGGTGATCAGCGCTCGTTTGCCCTCGAGGAGCCCCCGACCCTCGTAGCCGCGCATCTCGTCGCGCGGCTGCGGATGCATGGGTTCGGTCCGTCCCGGGTGGGGCTGGCTCTGCGCCGGCGGCTGTCGGTCAGTCATGGCTGTCCTCCTTGCCCTTCTGCCCGGGCCCACCGCTGCCTGGCGCATACCGCTCGCGGCCATGGCCGCGAGCGGCACCCGGTCCGTGTCTTCGCCAACCAGGTCCGATGTGTGGCTGGACGGGGTCGGTCACTCCTCTTCGGTCCTCGCTTCGCGTGGACCACGTTGTGTTCCCTAACCGTCCGCGCCCGCCCGTACACATCGAGAGCACCGTGGACCTGACACGCCCCGAACACTCCGACAGCGACGTGAACGCTGACCGCGAACCCGTGAAGTCCGTCGGTTCATTCCTGGTCACAGCTATAGGTGGGCACTCCTGGCCTGGCTGGCGTCTGCCGTCAGCCAGGGCCGGTCAGCCCGTGCCGCCCCCGGTAGGCGGCGACGGGCGGTACGTTCCACCCCTGCGTGAGAGCGGGGGAGGGGCGGTGGACCTCCACACCCAGGGGACGGCACACGTCGATCGGGTCCCGGGCCTGCGGCCCCCACAGCGGGACCGACAGATCCCCGCCGGGGCAGGTCGAGAGCGCGCACACCAGGTCCTGCTCGGCGAAGAACTCGAAGAAGTCACCCGGCCGGGCGGGGGAGGCCTTCATGAAGTACTGGTCCTGCTCGTTGAGACCGGTGCACTGGAAAACGTTGAGGACGTCGTGCACGTCGAACTCGGTCAGTCCGAAGGGCAGCACCGCGCGGGTCAGGTTCGAGTGGCAGTGCCGGTCGAAGTCCTCCCCGGTCAGCATCCGGTTCACGTATGGATCGCACCTGGTGCCGAGCAGGTCGTGCACCCGGCCGCCGTCCTCGTCCGTCCCGTACCAGTCCAGGCTGTCGCCGGTGATCGTCACCAGGGGGCGCAGGTACGGCAGCGTCGACCACAGCCGGTCGTGCCTGCTCACGTGCGCGCCCTGTAGCTGCCGGGTCCGTGAGGCCCACAGACGCTCACGCGGGTTGTGCCGGTTCCAGATGTTGAGGTCCCCGACCTGTGGGCCCTCCGGCGTGGAGATTCGGCACAGATAACCGGCGGGGACCTCCCAGGCCCGACCGGACCGAATCGGCAGCACGAACCGTTCCACGAGCTCGCGGTCCTCGACGTGTTCGGCGAGCCGGTCGTAGAAGGCGGTGTCGACACTGAAGGCGCTGCCCTCACCGGACTGGTAGGCGGCCTCGGGTGAACCCAATGGAACCCTCGTTTCCAGGCGGGCCCGTGATCCGGGTACGCCCCCAGAGAGCAGATGCGCCTGGGAGCGTACCCCGGTCTCCTTCACGTAAAAGAGGGCCGGTCAGCGGCGGTCGACCAGGAGCCGTCCGTCAGCGGCACTTTCGCCCGCCGGACCGCGGCCGTAGTTGGCCTCGACCCGCGAACGCTCGGAAGCGTTGGGTACGGCGTTGGTGCAGTTCACACCGCCGGTGGAGCCCGACATCAGTGATGAGCACGGGCCGGGTTTGGTGTCGGGCAGGCCCAGGCTGTGGCCGAGCTCGTGCGCGGCGATGCGCACCGCGTCGTAGCCCTCGGCGGTGCCCTGGCGTCCCATCCAGACGGTCACCTGCCCGCCCGGGCGCACCGGCCCCAGGTGGGCGCGCGGCCAGCCGTTGTCGGTGATGATCCGGATTTCGGCGTGCCGGCCGGTGGCGGCGGGCTCCAGGCGGACGTTGTCGACGCTGGCGTTCCACACGTCCACGGCCGAAGAGACGGCGGAGGTGTACTCCGCGGCCCGGCTGGAGTCGTAGTAGAGGATCGTCTGGTTCAGCTGCCGGGCCTGCTCCGAGGGCGCCGCGCTCACCGGCGCGGTTCCCACCAGCGTGAGTGTGAGCGCGCACAGCGCGATGAGTAGGGATGTGAGGAAGCGTCTCAGCATGAGGGGGTCTCCCTGGGGGTGCGGGGCGCTGATGCTTTTAGTGACCCGGTGGGGTCGCGCCGATGCTAAACGTGGTGACTTGACGCCACAAGGAGGGCAAAGCGTCGGATTTCCGGCACTGCGTCCCAGCGGGTCAGACTCCGGGCAGGCGCGACCTGCTGGCTCCGGCGTCTCAGCGGTAGTCGACGGGGGAGGGCCCGCCCTCATGCCGTGCCAGGCTTTCCGCTCCGGACACGCGGTCGGTGTTCTGCGCGGCCACGGCCGTCCAGCCAGTGTCCGACCTGCTCAGCACGAAGGTGAAGACACCTCCGCGGCGGCCGGAAGGGGACCCGTCGGGCAGCACCTGTCCGCTGACCGACCAGCGGCAGTGCACCACGGCCGCCTCCGTGCCGAGCATGCGGGAACGGACGCCTGACACACGCATGGTGGACCCGGGGAAGATGACACGCAGCCCGTATTCGTGGGCATTGCGGATGCTCTCCCGGTCGTGCCACCACAGCCCCACCACGTTCACGAAATCCGCGTCCGGGGCGAACAGCTCCGCGATCCCGTCGGCGTCACCGCGGTTCCAGGCCTGCGCGAAACGGTGCGGGACGCTCTCCGGCCCCTCGTCTCGTTCCATATCTTCCTCTCTGCGATCGCAAGGACGAAGCTCTTCAACGCCCCTGCCAGTGTGGCCCGTCGGTCTCCGGTACATGCTCGAACAGCCGGAGTCGACGGGAAAGCCTGGGGCTGAACAGGATTCGACACTTGTTGACTTCCTACACAACAGGCCCGCCGGATGGTAGGAAGTCAACGCACAGGGTTCCCCCCGTCATCCCCCGCCCGGAGGCTTGCGATGAACCGCCGATGGTCGACCCGTTCACGCACGAAGTCCGCGAGGGCCGCGGTGGCCGCGGGTTCCGCCCTGGTTCTCGTGCTCACCCTCGCTCCGGCCGCCGCCGCGAGTCCCACACACGACGACCCACGCCAACACACCGCGTTCAGCGAGACCGTCGAGATCCCACCGGCTGGCTCGGTCACGCGGGCCGACGCCCCCGAACCCCGGTTGGAGACCTTCAACACCGAACGCCCGGTCGCCCCCGGCGTCACGCTCACCTCGTTCGACGCTTACGGGCCCGACGGGTACAGCGGCACCCCCAGTTGGTTGCAGGCCGACCTGCTGACCACCGACCTCACCGGCGGGGTCAGCGTCGACTACCTCTTCCCCGGCCGGCTGACCGACCCGCAACCGTTGAGTGAACAGGCGGACCGGGCCGAAGCGGTCGCCGCGGTGAACGGCGACTTCTTCGACATCAACGCCTCTGGCGCACCGCAGGGAGCGGGCGTCCAGGACGGTGAGCTGGTCCAGTCCCCGATCACCAACGACTACCGCGAGTCCGCCGCGATCTTCACCCCTGACGGCCTCGGCTCGATCGGCGAGGTGTTCTTCGAGGGCACCGTCGAGCTGCCGAACGGTCAGACACCGTCGCTGGACGCGATCAACAAACCCGCGCTGGGAGCCGATGAGATCGCGGCCTTCACCCCGCTGTGGGGGGAGTACTGCCGCTGCCGGGTGGCCGAGGGCGCGGAGGAGACACTGGAGGTCGTGGTCACCGACGGCGTCGTCACCGAGATCGTGACCGAACCGCGCGAAGGCGAGATCGCCGAGGACGCCTTCGTCCTGGTCGGCCGCGAGGACGGTGCCGAAACACTGTCCGACCTGGCCGAGGGCGATGCGGTCAGCATCGACTACGACGTGCGGGACGGCGCGGACCAGGAGATCCACGCCGCGCTCAACGGCCGCCAGATGCTCGTCGTCGACGGCGAGGTCCAGCGCGCCAGCGAGGGAAACAACGTCCCGGGCGCCCCGCGCATGGCCCTCGGGTTCTCCTCGGACGGCTCCCAGATGTACCTACTCAGCGTCGACGGACGCCAGCCCTCCTTCGCCGAGGGCGTGGGCCTGGACGAGCTGGGTGAGATGATGGCCGAGGCGGGCGCGCACACCGCGGTCAACCTCGACGGCGGTGGCTCGGCCACCATGGTGGCGCGTACCCCCGGCGCGGAGCAGGTGCGGCTGGAGAACCGGCCCTCGGACGGCGAGGAACGACCGGTCCCCAACGGGCTCGCCCTGTTCGCCCCCGAAGGCAGCGGTGAGCTCGACGGTTTCTGGGTCCGGACCCTGATCGAACCCGAACGCACCAACGTCTCCGGCTACGTCGCGCCCAGCCGACCCGACCGGGTCTTCCCCGGGCTGACCCGCACACTCACCGCGGCCGGTCACGACGAGACCTACGCCCCGGCCGAGGCGGACCCGCGCTGGCGCTCCCACGACAGCCGCGTCGGCATCGTGGACCGCGAGGGCGTGTTCACCGCCCATGCGACCGGCACCGCCACCGTCACCGCCATGCAGCGCAGCGCCACCGGCGACATCGAACTGACCGTGCTGGGCGAGCTGGCCCGGATCGAGACCACACCCGAGCGGGTGGGGCTCGCCGACGCCGATGCCGCCACCGCGGTCGAGATGATCGGTTACGACCCGCACGGGTTCGCCGCACCGATCGAACCGGCCGACGTCGAGCTGACCATCGACGAGAGCGTCGCCAAGGCTTCGGTGACCGAGGACGGGCGGTTCGAGATCCGGGCTGCCACCGACAGCGGTGCCACGATCGCCACCGCCCGGGTCGGCGAGGTGGAGACGAGCTTCACGGTCACCGTCGGCCTGGACGAGGTGGTCGTCGCCGACTTCGAGGACGCGGCCGACTGGACCTACTTCGGTGAGCGCGCCGAGGGAGGCGTCGCGGTCACTGAGGGCCGGGACGGCGCCGCGGTGGAGCTGAACTACGACTTCACCACCTCGACCCAGACCCGTACCGGTGGCATCGTGCCACCGGGAGAGTTGGAGATCCCCGGCCAGCCGCAGGAACTGCGCGCGTGGGTGCACGCCGAGGGCAACGGAGAATGGGCCAGCCTGCAGGTGTGGGACGGCGCCGGGCAGCTGCTGCCCGCGCTGCGCGCCGGCTACCTCGACGAACCGGGCTGGCAGGAGCTGGTCTTCCGGGTCCCCCCGGGCACGCAGTACCCGCTGTCGCTGCGCCGTATCTACTTCGCCGAAACCGAACCGGGCGCCAGCTACCACGGCGAGGTGATCGTGGACGAACTGACCGCGATGGTCACGCCCCCGGTGGACGTGCCGCACGCCGAACCGGTCGCCGACCCGATCGTGGCGCCCGGCCGGACGGTGGCCGGCCAGGACTGGCGGTTCGCTGTCCTGGCCGACGCGCAGTTCGTCGCCAGGGACCCCGACAGCGAGATCATCGCCTACACCCGGCGCGCGCTCCGCGAGATCCGTGCCAGCGACGCCGAGTTCCTCATCATCAACGGCGACTTCGTCGACGAGGCCGCGCCCGAGGACTTCGCACTGGCCCGGCGCATCCTCGACGAGGAGCTGGAGGGCGAGCTGCCCTACTACTACGTGCCCGGAAACCACGAGGTGTCCGAGGGGACGCTGGACAATTTCCGGGACGCGTTCGGCGACACCCGACGGGTGGTCGACCACCACGGCACCAGGTTCATCCTGCTGGACACGGCCCGGTTCTCCTACCGGGCCAGCGACTGGTCACAGCTGCCGCTGCTGCGCCGGGATCTCGACGACGCGGCCGACGACCCCGCCGTGACGTCGGTCGTGGTCGCCCAGCACGTGCCCTTCCGCGACCCCCTGCCGTCCAAAGCGAGCGAACTGTCGGACCGCAAGGAGGCGGCCACCGTCGAGGACTGGCTGTCCGAGTTCCAGGCCCAGACCGGCAAGGGCGCCGCTTTCATCGGCGCGCACGTGGGTGTGTTCCACGCCGAACGGGTGGATGGCGTGCCCTACGTCATCAGCGGAAACGTCGGTAAGAACCCCTCTGCGGGACCCTCGGACGGCGGCTTCACCGGCTGGTCACTGTGGGGCGCCGACACCGGCGGAAACCCTGACCAGGACTGGCTGGTGGCCGAGCTGCGCCCCCATGTGGACGGTCTGGAGCTGGACGCCCCGACCTCGATCGGTGTCGGGGAGAAAGCCGAGGTCACCGCGACGGTGGACAACGACGGCACCGACGTCCCGGTCGCCTACCCGGTGAGCGCGGACTGGTCCGGCTCGGAGAACCTGCACATCGGTTCGGCCGATGACGCCGGTCCCGACCACGCGGCCGCCTTCGATCCGGCCACCGGCGAACTCACTGCGATCACGGAGGCCACCATCGTCCTCGACGTGACGGTCAACGGCGTCACCGAAGAGGTCAGCATCGAACTGACCTCCTGATGCCCTGACAGCCTGACCTCCTGTTCGCCGTGCTCGCCCTGCACCTGGTCGCGCCGGGGCCGGTCGGTTTGGACACCTGGGGCTTCGGCCTGCTGATGGCGTCACTGGGATTGGGCGGCCTGATCGGCGCCCTGCTTGCGGGCCGGTTGGCGGCACGGGTGGGCGAGCTCCGCCTCCTCACGCTCTCCTGCGCGCTCATGGCCGCGGACAGTGTCGCGCTGGCTCTCACCACCCAGATCTGGGTGATCGCGGTCGGACTGGTCGTGGGTTCGGCCGCCGCCGCGGTCTTCGGCGTCATGGCGATCACCGCCCTGCAACGCGCGACCCCCGACAGCCACCTGTCCAGGGTGTCGGCGGGCAACCAGTTGATCATGATGAGCGGCACCGCCCTGGGCGGTATCGCCGCGGGTGCCCTGGGGGAGGTCACCGGCGACCTGCGTGTCGGGTTCGCCGTGGCGGCGGTGCTCCTGTTGGCGCTCACTTCGATGCGTGCCGCGATCCCGGCTGCCCCGCCGGTGAGCTTGACCCGGACCGGGTCTGTTGATGGTGGGCGATGGAGCCGCGGCTGACCATCGCCACCCGCGTCCAGGTCAAGTCACGGCGGTGGAACGCAGCCGCTTCGACTCCGATCGCAACGCTGGAGCGGGTGAGGTGTAGGCGCATTGGCCTGAAGGTTGCTTCGGGGTGGTGTTGCGTATCGCACCTGGTCAGGGCGGTTTCAGCCCTGGTCAAAGCCCGGGTCATGACATACGTTGCAGGGGTGAACTTTACTGAACTGATGCCAAAGAGTGTGTTTACCGCGACAACTGGCCTGCTTCTGGCCGGTGGGATCCTCCTGGCGGGGCCGGGTGTGGCCGCCGCCGATGACGGCTCCGACAACCCCGACAAGGGGTGCGCGGCGCTGAGCTCCGACGACAGCGCGAGCGTCTACACCGACGACGACAAGAAGGCCGCCAAGGACCTCAACGGCAAGCTGAGCGACGACATGGCGGGTCACATGGACGGCCACCGCGCCTCCTGCGCCCGTGGCGTGGTCGAAACCGCGAAGGAGCGCGGTCTCGACGAGAAGGCCGCCTCGATCGCGATGGCCACGGTCATCGTTGAGACCCACCTGGAGAACCTCACCGGCGGTGACCGCGACAGTGTCGGCCTGTACCAGCAGCGCGACCACTACGGTTCCGCGGAGTCCCGACTCGACGTCGCCTGGGCCACCGACGCCTTCTTCGACGAGCTGGAGAACGTCTACCCCAACGAGAGCTGGAACGACGCCTCGATCGGTGTCGTAGCCCAGGACGTGCAGCGTTCGGCCTACCCCGACCGGTACGGCTACCAGGCCGATGACGCCAAGGTCATCGTGGACTACTTCTGGTAGAGCGGTCGGCCGGTTCGTTCTGTACCTCGAAGCCCGGTGCCGGGACGGTGGTGGCCCAGTCATCCCCTGGGAAGCAGGGCATGGGACCCGTGCACGTCGAACCGTCCATAATCCTCGACCTGGTCGTCTCATTGCCCCGGTAGCTCCGACGGGGACCCGGTGGCGTTCCCGTTCGGGCTCCTCACGCGTCGACCGCGGCGGCGGACGGCTCAGGGGCTGTCGACGAGGCCGGTGAGCACCCGGCGTACCAACCGTTCGAACAGCACGTGTGTGTCCTGGGGGGCCTCGGTTCCGGTGTCGTGCGCCAACGCGGCGGTGATGAGCGGGTGCCGCTCCTCGGTCGCGGCGGAGGCCAGGTAGGACCCGTGCGCGCGCCGGGGATCGGCGGGCGGGTGCTGTCGGCCGAGTTCGGTTCGGGCGAACAGCGTCACCATCCCGTTCACCAGTCCGATGGTTTCCAGCTGTGCCGGGTAGGGCAGCGATGTCGGGGCCAGGGCGAGCAGCGACCTCTCCAGGTAGTCCATGCCCCTGGGGCCAAGTGTGGGTGCCGCGGATAGATCGAGCAGCCACGGATGGGACAGGTGTACCCGCTTCGCCCGACTCGCGAGCACAGCGAGGTCCTCGACCGGATCCCCGCTCAGCGGATCACCGAGGTCGATCTCCCCAGCGGCGGCATCGGCCATGAGGTCGAGCAGTTCGTCCCTGGTGGAGACATAGCGGTACAGCGATGCGGGACCGGTGCCCAGTCGTTTGGCCACCTGTCGCATGGACACCGCGGCGAGCCCTCCCGCGTCGGCCAGCCCCATCGCGACGGCGGTGATCTGCGCTCGGTCGCGCAAGGGCGCGGGGCCGCGCGTGCCCCGTTCGGGGCGGCTCCACACCGTCCTCGGTTCCTCGGCCACCGGCCCCCCGTTTCGTTCTGTTGCGACCCGCCACCTATCCTAATACTGAGAACGATGATCGCAGTATTAGAAGGGGTGGGCACATGGACCAACGGCAGTGGACCCCGACCAGGTGGGCGCGGAACGGCGATGTCCGGCTGGCATTCGACACACTCATCGGCGCGGACGAGGGCGATCCGCTTCTGCTCATCATGGGTCTGGGCGTCAGTCGACTGTGGTGGCCGGACGGCCTGTGCCGAGTACTGGCAGACCAGCGCTTCGCGGTCGCCCGCTACGACCAGCGCGACGCCGGCGAGTCGACGCTCCTGCCGCCGACGAGGACCCGTCTGCCGGTCACCGCGCTACTGGGCAGACGCGGCAAGGCCTACACGGCCGAGGACATGGCCGACGACGCCATCGCTGTACTGGACGAACTGGGGTGGGACTCAGCACACCTGTTCGGAGTGTCCCTTGGCGGGGCCGTGGCCCAGCGAGTCGCGATCCGCCATCCGCACCGCGTCCGCACCCTGACCTCCATGTCGGCGGTGCCCGCGGACGCGGCGGGGCTGGGCACCTTGCGCTACATCAACATCCGGGCCCTCGCCAGGCTCAGTCGGACGCGTTTCCCCGACACCAGGGAGGGCGCCATCGAAGCCAGCCTCGCTGTCGCCCGGTTCTGTGCCTCACCCCATCAGCCCTTCGACGAGGACGAGGAACGCACGAGGGCCGAACGCCTCGCGGACACCGGGGCCCGCGACGCCCAGGCGCAGAGCCGTCAGATCGGGGCCCAGTGGCACGGCCCGGCGATCAGCACCATCACGGCACCCACCCTGGTGCTGCACGGCCAGGATGATCCCTTGATCCGGCCGCGCGCGGCCACCGCGATCGCCGCTCGTATCCCCGGGGCGCGCCTGGTCATGCTGCCGGGCGTCGGGCACGAGGTCTCCGCGCCGGTGTGGCACACAGTCGCTGCGCAGGTACGCGCGCTCGCGGACAACGCGACGGGCCGGACCGGGCCGGGCTCAGCCGGGACCCTTTGAGGCGCCGTTATCCCACCGTTTCTCAAGGCTGAGCATGGGTTGCACATCCTCGGCCGCGCACCCCGAACGGTCTTGGCCGTGCTGGTTCCCGGCTTACTCAGGCTCCGGGGCGGTGACACGCGTCCTGTGCGTGGTCCGGTCCTGGGAGGCCGGTTTCCTCACGACTCAGTCGTGTGGGTGTGGTCAAGGGTGTGCGGGAGGCCCCGGGCCATCGCTCTGGCGGCAAGGGGGCCCGAACACCGGAACCGCACCCGGTGTCCCGAATCGCACACACCTGGTAACCGCCACTGCGCGGTGCCAGCGGAACCCCCATCGCTGCAGGGACCGCTCATGCACACGTATACACACCCGCACACACTCAACGAAGAGCAGCTCGCAACCCTCCGGGGGCGTGCTGTCCAGGGGCGTGGAGGCGGCTTCGGCAGTATGCTCTTGCACCTTGCGCCCCCGCGCAGCTGCGGCTCCCATGTGCTGCTCCCCTGCGAAGCCCGATGTGGCCAGCGGTTGGCCTGGTTCCACTGGAGGCTGAGGGAGCCCGCGGCGGGCGCTGCGACGACCGAACATGTGACGACCAGGACCCAACGGCCTCGGCCCATGCCGACATGATGGCAGGGACCTCCCCTTCCCTCACCGCCTGTTCCGGCGGTTTGTCCCCCTATGTACAGGGCGTCGCGGGGATGCGCGCACAAGGCCCCGGGTATGCCCGGAGGGACTGTACCCCCGACAACACGTGCCCCCGGCAATCAGGAGAGTGAATGGTGGACACCGGCAGCGAGCCCAGTACGCCCGGTTGGAGCGCGGCGGTCAGCGGGCTGGCCAGCAGGATCCTCGGCCCGGAGCACCGGGCGATCGCCTTTCGTGAACAGGCCGGGCCGGAACGCTTCTTCGAGTACCGCGCCGAGGGCGGGGAACTCACGGTCACGGCTTCCGATGCCGTCGCGGCCGCCGTGGGCCTGCACGCCTACCTGCGCGAGGTCTGCGCCGTCACCGTGGACTGGGACGCGCACCTGCCGCTACCGGTCGCCGAGTTCGCAGACGCTCCAACCACGCGCCGCACCGCCGAGGTCGACCAGGCCTACTACCTCAACTTCTGCACGACCGGTTACACCTCCCCCTACTGGGGCTGGGACGAGTGGGAGCGCGAGGTCGACTGGATGGCCCTGCACGGGATCACCACACCCCTGACCGCGGTGGGGCACGAGGCGGTCCTGCGCGACGCCTACACCCAACTCGGCCTGAGCGACGAGCAGGCGCGCGCGTTCATCGGCGGCCCCGGTTACCTGCCCTGGCACTACATGGGCAACCTGGACAACTTCGCCGGACCGCTGCCCGCCTCCTGGGCCGACAGCCACCTGGAACTGGGCCGGCGGATCCTGAACCGGCAGCGCGAGCTCGGCATGACGCCCGTCCTGCCCGGGTTCACCGGGCACCTCCCGCCCGAGATCGCCCGGGAACGGCCGGGCGAACGCACCCGGACCCGTAGCTGGCAGAAGCTCGTCACCCACGTGCTCGACCCCGCCGACCCCCTGTACGCGGAGATCGGCGCGCAGATCACCCGCAGCCAGATCGAACTGCTCGGCACCGACCACCTGTACGCCATCGACCCCTTCATCGAGATGGTCCCGGTCGACGCCGACATCACCTTCCCCGGAGCCATCGCCGACGCCACCATCGAAGGGCTCGTGCGTGCCGACCCCGAGGCCGTGTGGGTACTGCAGAGCTGGCCGTTCTCCTACCAGCGTTCCTTCTGGAGCGATGAGAGGGTCGCCGCCTTTCTCGACGCCATCCCCGCCGAACGCCTCCTGCTGCTCGACCTGTTCGGTGAGCGCGAGCCGCAGTGGTCGAGATTCGACTCCTTCGGGGACAAGAGCTGGATCTGGTGCGCGCTGCTCAACTTCGGCGGCCGCACCGACCCCATGGCCAACCTTCAGCGCACCCTCGACGGGATCAACGCTGCCAAGGCCGCCCGCAACCGCCCCGCCGGGATCGGGCTGGCCATGGAGGCCACCCGCAACAACCCGGCCTTCTTCGACCTGGTCATCGACCAGGTGTGGCAGCGGAATGAGGGCGTGGCACGGGACTGGCTGCCCGGGTTCGTGCAGCGCCGCTACGGCAGGGGGCACGACCCCGCACTGCTGGAGGGCTGGCGAGGGCTGCTCGCCACCATCCACTCGGTACCGGGAAACTTCCGCTATCCGGCCGACGAGTACGGGGTCCTGGGCCACCGCCCGCACTACCAGGACCTGGCCGACCCCGAGGACCTGCGCGCCCGGGTCAGCGCCCGGCTCTGGTACGACTGGCCGGACCTGATCGCGGCCTGGGAACAGCTGGTCGGCGCGGCCGAGCGCACCCCGGAACTGGCGGAGGGGGCCTTGGGCAGGGACCTGGCCGACGTGGCCATGGCAGTCATGCTCCGGGTCTTCGACCAGCGCTACCTGAACCTCGTCGAGCGGGTGGGCGCGGGCGGTCCCCGATCGGCAGCCGACCCTCGACCGGGAGAGGGGGCCGACCTGACGGAGGCGCCCGGTTTCAAGGAGGAGCTGAACGGACTCCTGGCGGTGGTCGAGGACCTCGATTCGCTCCTGGCCACCCGGCCTGAGTACCACTACCAGCGCTGGGAGGACCAGGCCGTCGCGTGGGCGCAGACCCCGGAGGAGCGACGGGTGCTGGTCGACAACGCCCGCCGGATCCTCACGGTGTGGACCACCATCGGCGACGGAGAGCTCGACGACTACGCCAGCCGCCTGTGGGCCGGGTTGGTCGGCGACTACTACCGTTCCCGCTGGGAGCTGTGGGGCCAGGGGCTGGAGCGGGCCGCGACCGACCGGGCCGGGGCCTCGGACGAGCTGGAGCGGTCCCTGGTCGAGCGGGAGGAAGCCTTCCTGGCGAACGGTGTTCCGCGCCCGCCACAGGCAGACGGTGACGTCGTCACCCGCTCCCGAGCGCTCCTGGACCGCTACGGCCGGACCGAACACCCCTGACCCGGACTCCTTGACCCGGATCCCCTGTTCTCCGGACTCTGCCCCGGTCTTTGGCCCCGGACCCCCTGGTGCGGACCCCTGATCCCGAACCGACTGGTCCAGAGCCGCTGAACTGCTGAACCCGAGCGCCCCCGGCCCCGGGCGTTCGGGTTCAGCCGGAGGGCTCCGGCCCGGGCAGCCCGGAGAAACCGCCCGAGAACAGTCCGGAAAACCCATGGCGGCGGCGCCGGGACGGCACTAGGTTGCCCGCATGGCTGACACTGAACGGACACGGACCGAAGCGGCACCGGTGTGGGACGCCGAGATGGCGCGGAGTTACGACACCCCGGGGGAGGGGATGTTCGCGCCGGAGAAGGTCGACCCGGCGGTCGCCCGGTTAACCGAGCTCGCCGAGGGCGGCGCGGTGTTGGAGTTCGCGGTCGGTACCGGCCGGATCGCGGTGCCGTTGGCGGAGGGCGGGGTCCCGGTCACCGGGATCGAGCTGTCCGAGGCGATGGTCGAGCGGCTGCGGACGAAGGCCGACAAGGACACGGTCCCGGTGGTGATCGGTGACATGGCCACCACCCGGGTGGTGGGTGATTTCTCGCTGGTCTACCTGGTCTACAACACCGTCTCGAACCTGCTCACCCAGGCCGAGCAGGTCGAGTGCTTCCGCAACGCGGCCCGGCACCTGGGGCCCGGCGGACGGTTCGTCGTCGAGCTGGGCGTCCCCAGTCTCAGACGACTTCCGCCCGGCCAGGACGGGTTGGTGTTCGCGCACCGGGACGGGTACGTGGGTCTGGACACCTTCGACCTCAAGCACCAGCACCTGGTCTCGCACCACATTAGCTTCACGAAGGGGCGCGAACCCCGGGTGATCCGGGTGAAGCAGCGGTACATCTGGCCCGCCGAACTCGACCTCATGGCGCACATCGCCGGTTTCGAGCTGGAGTCCCGGCACGCGGACTGGCAGGGGAGCGAGTTCACCGGCGACTCCGGCTCCCACGTGTCCGTCTACCGGCTGCCCGAGCACGAGTCTGAGTAACCGAGTGCGTGCCCGAGCAGGGGCAGGGAGTACTGAGGGCGGCGGAGAGGACCGGGGATCCGTCAGACATCGCGGTGGGTGAAGAGCAGGGCAGCGACGGCTCCCACCGCCAGCAGCCAGCCGCACAGAACCAGGGGCCCGGTCCAGGGCGTGAACACCGTGTCGGCCCCCGGGAGGTAGAGCAGCTGCCCGGCCCGGTCCGGCAGCCAGCGCGCGTGCTCGGTGAGCCCGCCGAGCAGAGGTGAGACGATCAGGACCAAGGCCAGTACCAGTACCAGCGGTGGCAGGAGTGCGCGCGCCACCACCGCGAGTAGGTGGGCCAGCAACCCGAGCAGGGACAGGTAGACCGCCGCTCCGACCAGCCGCCAGGGGGAAGCCCCGCCGAGCAGGCTCCCCTCCGTGACCAGCCATGCGCTTGTCAGCGCGGCACCCACGGCGAGGGCCCCGGTGAGAGCGCTGACCATCAGACAGGCGGCGGACTTGGCCGCCAGCAGTACAACGCGCCGCGGGGTCGCGGCCAGGGTGGTGCGGATCTGGCCACCGGCGTACTCGCTGGCCGTGGTCAGGACCCCCAACAGCACGGTGCCGATCTGGAGGAACACGATCAGACCGAAGACGGTCGAGGCCGCGTCCGCCGGACCGTGCTCAGGGTCGGCTGTGAGCGCTGCCATCCCCGCGGAGACCGCGATCGTGCCCAGCACGGTGGCGCGGGCCGCGGGCAGGGTGACGAGCTTGACCAGTTCGGCGGCGAAGGTGCGCGCGGCCTCGATTCCGGGTTCGGGTTCGGGGAAACGCATGGGTACGGGGACGTGTTCGGCGTCGGAACCCGGCGCGGCACGGCGGCTCATACGTCCCTCCGGTGCAAGACGACGGCGGCGATGACCAGCATCCCGGCTGCCCAGGCCGCCATCACCAGTCCGCCCGGCAGCGGGGCGAGCAGGAGCTCGGGGTCGACGAACAGGTCCGGGTTCGGGCCGAGCATCATGGCGGTCCCGGCGAGGTCCGGCAGGTACCGGGCCAGGCGGGTGACGTCCGACAGCAAGAGCGAGAACGACACCAGGGAGCTGTTCACGATGAGCAGGATCAGCGGAATGATCCCGTTGCGGGTCAGGGTGGTCAGCGCTAGGGCGAGCAGCGCGGTCAGCGCCCAGTAGGCGAAGACGCCGAGCGAGCGGGCCGCGAACTCGTCGGTCCCCACGGTTTCGGTCGCCGCGTCACCGATGACGCTCTGGGCCAGGATGAGGCTGGCCGGGATCGTCACGGCGGCGGTGAGCGCTGACAACGCCGTGACGACGGCGGCCTTGGCTGTCAGCACGGACAGGCGGTTCGGGGCCGCGGTGAGGGTGGCGGTGATCTGCCGCCCGCCACCGGCGTCGCTGCTGTTGGCGGTGTACTCGCTGCTGATGACGACCACCCCGAGGACCACCGCGCCCACGGTGCCCAGCGGTACGGCCGCAAAGACGGTCTCGATCGGCGAGGTGTCGGCGACGAGCTCGGGGTTGCCCGACGCCACGGCGTTGCGGACGCTGAACGAGTTCAGCAGGGTGACCGCGAGCGATCCGAGGATCGCCACCGCCAGCCCGGCGAACACGGCGGGCAGGGTGAGGGCCTTGCGCGTCTCCGCGCTCACCTGACGGAGAAGGTTCACCGGTGGCCCCCGTCGGATGCGTGGGCTCCATCAGTCAGGGCGAAGAAGGCCTCCTCCAGATTCCCGTACCCCGCGGTGACCTCCCGCAGTGGTCCAGTGGTGGCGATCCGGCCGCCGGAGATCACCACGAGGTCATCCGCGATCTCCGCGACCTCGCTCATCAGGTGGCTCGACAGCAGCACCGTGCCCCCGGCGTCGGCGTGTGCGCGCAACAACCGCCGGAGCCACCGGATGCCCTCCGGGTCCAGGCCGTTGACCGGCTCGTCCAGCACCAGAACCCCGGGTTCGCCGAGCAGAGCCGCGGCCAATCCGAGGCGCTGCCCCATCCCCAGGGAGAACCGGCTCACCCGCGTCCGACCCACGTCGGCCAGCCCGACCTGTTCGAGGACCTCCCCGACCCGTTGGCGCGGAATCCCGTTGCTGCGCGCCACCCAGGCCAGGTGGTCGCGGGCGGTCCGGGACCGGTGCGCCCCGGAACCGTCCAGTACCGAACCCACCGTCCGCAGTGGCGAGCGCAGACTCCGGTAGGGGAGCCCGTCGACCAGCGCGCTGCCGCTGGTAGCCCGGTCCAGTCCCAGCAGAATCCGCAGTGTGGAGGACTTGCCGGCGCCGTTGGGGCCGAGGAAACCGGTCACCCGGCCGGGCTCGGCGCGGAAAGTCACGTCGGAGAGGATGACGCGGGACCCGCGCCGTTTGTTGAGGTTGTCTATGGACAGCATGGCGCCATGCAAACACCGCGGCCCGGGGCCGGGCATCGGGCCGTGGACCGGACCTGGCCGCCCGACCAGGACCCCGGTCTCTCAGACCCAGGTCCGATGTCCAGCCGGAAGTGCGCTCCTAGAATCAGGACAGTGCAGAACCTCAGACCGTCCCGAGCCCCGCGCCTGTGGCTGATCCCCGTACTTGCGCTCTGCGCCGTGGCCCTGGTGGCCCTGACCACGGGCAGCAGCGGCAGCGGCACCGCCGTCCTCGCCCTGATGGCGGTGGTCGCCACGGCCGCCACCGGGGTGACGACGTGGACGGTGCTGCGTGCCCGCCGCCAACGTGAGGAGTACGAACAGCGACTGGCGGCCTGGGCGGGGGAGCGGGCCGTCCAGGAGGAGCGGATCCGGATCGCCCGTGACCTGCACGATCTGGTCTCCCACGGGCTCGGCACCGTCACCGTGCGCGCTGCGGCGGCGGCCAGGGCGACCGGCCCGGCGGGTCCCGAGGAGCGGGTCACCGCGCTGGCCGACATCGAGGAGGTCAGCAGGCGCACCACCACCGAGCTGCGACGCATGCTCACCGTGCTGCGCTCCACCGACCCCGAAACTGCCCCGGTACGGCCCGCCGAGACCCTGGAATCCCTGCCCGGGATCGTCCGGGCAGCACAGGAGCAGGGCCTGACCGTCACCCTCGATCTGCCTGAACTCGGCTCGGTCTCACCCGGGGTGCAACTCACACTCTGCGCCGTGGTCCGCGAGGCGCTCAACAACACCGCCCGACACGCGGGACCCACCACGGTCCGGGTGAGCGTGCGCCGAGCGGACCGCTCGATCCTGGTCTCCGTGGCCGACGACGGACCGGCAGCTGACTGGGAACCCCGCCCGGGCGCCGGTTACGGGCTCATCGGCCTGCGCGAACGCGTCCGTGCCCTCGGCGGTACCCTCGACACCACCGGCCCCGGGGGAGAGAGTGCAGCGGGCTCGGACTCCCCGGCCACCAGTTCCGCCGAACTTGATTCCACGGGTACGGCCTCCACGGGCATCGGCTCCTCGAACTCTGGTTCTCCGGAGACCGGTCCTTCGGGCACCGGCTTCGTGCTCACCGCGCGGATCCCCGACCGGGAGGCGTCGTGACCGGGACCGACCTCGACACCAGCACCAGCAGCACCGCGAACCCGGCCCTAAGGGTGCTGGTCGTGGACGACCAGCCCCTGCTTCGGCACAGCCTCACCCTGCTCATCGACGCCGCCCCCGGCATCTCCGTGGTCGGCCAGGCGGGCACCGGGCGCGACGCCGTGGCGCTCAGCCGCGACCTGGCCCCCGACGTCGTCCTCATGGACATCCGCATGCCCGGCGGCGACGGGATCGAGGCCACTCGGTCGATCACCGCCGACCCCGACCAGGCCCGAACCAGGGTGCTGGTGCTGAGCATGTTCGAACTTGACGAGTACGTCCACGCGGCCCTGCGAGCCGGGGCCAGCGGGTTCCTGCTCAAGGACGCCCACCCCGACCAGCTGGTCGACGCCATCCGCCGCACCCACGCCGGGGAGTCCCTCCTGGCGCCCAGCATCCTCACTCGGGTGGTCGAGCATTTTTTGCACGGCCCCGGCGCAGCCCCCGCGCGAGGGCTCGACGGTCTCACCGAACGCGAAACCGAGGTCCTGGCCCTGGTCGCCCGCGGGCTCTCCAACGCCGAGATCGCCGCCGCACTCACCATCTCTGTCAAGACCGTCAAGACCCACATCGGTAACCTGCTCGCCAAACTCGCTGCCCGCGACCGCGCCCAGCTGGTCATCGCCGCCTACGACAGCGGCCTGGTCACCCCGCCCTGAACCGGTTCCCTGTACCCCGGTACGAGGCGACTGCGGAAGGGACGGTGCTGACGCCCCCGGGGTCGGTCACTCCGGTCGGCTGCGCCCGAGGGCGGGGCGCGATCAAGGGGAGTGGACTGACCCTGCCAGGTCGGCCATCCGGCGCGCCGAGCCCAGGTCATTGCGTTCGTTCATGTGTCCCTTCTCGTGAGCGGAGGCGGGAGCGGGCAGCGTGTTTCCCTGGGAGGTGTTCCCCCGGAAGGGGGAGGGGACCCGCTTCCGGGGGAGGCGGGGTAGGGGCCGGGCCAGCACTCTGGGGGCAGATCCGACCACGACCAGGGAGTGAAGAGATGGCGTTCAGTTCCAGGAGCCCGAGCCCCGGAAATCAGGGGTTGCGGGGGCAGCGGCCACACGGGCCGGTGCGGTGGCCCGCGTACACGATGGCTGTGCTGTTCCTCGGGTACGCGCTGGGCAAGGCCGTCCGCGCCGTGCAGGGGCGGCTCGGCTTCCCGGGCGGGCCGGACCCCTCCGCCGGGGACTACGAGCGGTACTCCCAGGTGGTCGATGTGGCCACAGCTCAGTGGATGGCTGTGGCCACGGGACTCTTCGCCGCCGCACTGGTCCTGGCAACGGTGATCACTGCGGGCCGCCGGATTCCGCGCCCGCTGATGCTGGTGCTGCTGGCCCTGGTCCTGCTGGGGGTCGGATCGGGTGCCGTGATGGTCGCGGCCGGAGGGTTCTTCGGCCTCGGCGCGGACTGGGAGTGGTACCAGGCGCTGGCCGGGATCTGTGTGACGGCCCTGTTGGCGGTGACCACCTGTTCCTACGCCAGGGCGACCGCGCCCGTGCCGGGACCCGCCGAAAAGGACCTGACCGAGACCGGCACACCTGGCTAGAGTGCGGCTTTCGGGCCGAGAACGCGGCAAGAAGGCGGGAGCGTGAAGCAGCGGGTACGGGTGCACAAGGTCAGGACGCGCGGTGACGAGCTTCGGGTGCTCCGGGCCGAACCCGGACCGGGGCGATTGGCGCTGCGCGATGACCACTACTGGCTCTCGATGTACGCGGATGGGTTCGGAACAGCGCAGCTCATCGCTTTGTGGTCACTGGCGGCCCGCTCCGCCTACTCACTGGTCTACCTGCCGATCCGGGCCAACCAGGCTCCTGGCGGCGGTGAGAGCGAGAGTGAGCCGGTCATGCTCGACCTCGTCCTGGCCCACCACAGCCTCCAGTTCCCGGCCTCCTCCTGGAAGCGGGTGCGCGCAAGGCTCGGCAGGGGCGTACCCCACACCGCCTCCACCCCGGACGACGACATACCCGGCTACTCTGACATCGACCACGCACGACACTGGTACCGGGAGTACCGGGACCACTTCGACTTCGATATCGCCGCGCACACCCTCTTCATCAAGGGCAGCGCCCGCGCCTTCCGCGAGTACGGCGCCGAACTGCGCCGACTTGCGGACGACGGCCCCGCCCAACTGCAGTACGTCTCGGAAACCGGATACTTCGACGTCGAGCTCTACCACGGCAGTCCGCACGGGTACTCCTGCAAGAACGTCCCCGGAAGCCTGTACATCCATTACTGCGCACCCTGGCAAGTCTGATCGGCACCTTCGCTCCCGGATTCCGGGAACTGACTTCGGGGAAGGGTCCTTGAGGCATCGGACGTCGACGCGAGGGGGCGTGATGGCCAGGCGTGAACAGGCCCGGTACCCGGCCGGGGTGCCCTGCTGGGTGGAGCTCACCGAAGCCAACGGCGAACTCTCGACCTCGTTCTTCGGGGACCTGCTGGGATGGCGGTTCGAGGACCGCGCACCCGAGGGCGCGGCGGCGCCGTACTTCGTGGCGAGCCTGCCCGACCAGGACGGAGACGTCGCGGGGTTCGGCTCACTGCTGGCCGAACCCGTCCAGAACCCGGTGTGGACCACCTACGTGCGGGTGGACAGCGCTGATGAGTCGGCCGAGCGGGTGAGCACGGCCGGTGGCACCGTCCTCCAGGGGCCGACGGACGTCGAGGGCATCGCCCGGGTGGCGGTCTGCACCGACCCCGCGGGGGCCCGGTTCGGCCTCTGGGAAGCGCGGGGGAGCGGCGGCGCCCACCTGGTGAACCGGCCCGATACCTGGAACTTCAGCAACCTCGTGACCTCCGACCCCGAGGCGGCGGCCGACTTCTACGGGAAGGTGTTCGGCTGGCGGACCCAGAACGTGCGGTTCGGGGGCGGGGCACAGGACGCCACGATGCTGCTTCTGCCGGGATACGGCGACTTCCTGGAGGAACTGGCGCCGGGAACCAAGGACCGGCACACCGAGTCCGGTGCACCCGAGGGGTTCTCGGACGCGGTTGGCTGGCTGTCCGCGGTGCCTTACGAGGCTCTCGCCGAAACCGTTGCGCAGTGGGCGGTGGAGTTCTCCGCCGCCGACGCGGAGTCGGTCCTGATCCGCGCGGCACAGCTCGGCGGCACCGTCGTCACACCCCTGGCCGACATGGGCGGTATGCGCTACGGCGCCTTCCAGGACCCGAGGGGCGCGGCCATGGCGATCAACGAGTTCCACCAGCCGCCGACCTGAGCGGGGCGGAGACCCGAGGCGCCGTGTTCAACGATACGCGCGCGGTGTCTCCCGCTGCTCCGCGTCCCGAATCCTGTGGCGCGGGGCTGATCGGCCAGTGCAGGGGCACGAGTCCGGAACCGGGCCGGGTGGAGTTATCCACAGGCGAAAGATCGCCCCTTGCCGCCGGTGAACCCGCTGCGCAGACTTGGATTCGGGAGGGCCGTCCATCCCGCCTCTCCCCTCCATCGAGCAGTAGGGACGGTCATGCCGGAAGCCATGTTCGACACGCACGCCTGCCTCGACGCGGTCGTGATCTACACCGACCGGGTTGAGGAGTGCCGGGACTTCTACGCCTCGCTCGGCCTGTCCTTCGGCGAGGAGCGCTACCCCCTCGCCGACGGGCTGATGCGCTACTCCTGCCGGATGCCCCTGGGCCCCGTCCTGGAGATCCACCCGACCACGCACGACCACCGCACCAGCGACCTTCGGCTGAGCCTCGCCCTGGCGAGGGCTGATACCAACCCACCGCTCTCCCCGGGCGAGCACCTGCTCACCGACCCCGACGGCCGCAAGGTGGACGTGACCGTCCTGTGAGCCCGCGCCCCTGCCCCCGTCCCGTACCCCGACCTCGAACCCGTTGCCCTCCCCGGCACCAGTCCTCGCACCCTCCCTGGCCGCCGCCTCCTCACTGGTATTCGTGCCTGCCTGGGGTCAGCGCTGGGTGAGTTTCGGGGAGACGGTGGTCCACACGTCGGCTCGGCAGGTGAGTCCGCAGGAGCCGGGTCCCGGTGCCGAAACCCGGCCGGTCCTGGGCCGCCGGGTATGTGAGAACGGTCTGACCGCCCACGCCGAGGCCGAGGACCAGGGTGTTCCGGTGGGGCGGACCCGGTGTGTTCGCTGATCCGGGCTCTGGCTATGGTTTCTCGAAGTCAGAGAGTGAGGGGTGGCCATGCCGACGAACACCGGAACCACCGCGGGGGCGCGGGACGTCCACACGCACCAGCGCGGGGCCTGGCGGTCCCTGCTCGTCGTGTGCCTGGGCATGATGATGACGTTCGTGAACATCACCGCCACGTTCGGTGCGCTGGCCTCCATCCAGCGCGACCTCGCCCTGACGCCGACCGCCGTGGTCTGGGTGACCAGCGCCTACTCCCTCGCGGTCGCCAGCCTGGTGCTGTCCGCGGGAACCCTCGGCGACACCCTCGGGCGGCGCGCGGTGTTCGCCGCTGGGGTCACCCTGATGGGGCTGGGCAGTCTGGGCGCCTACCTCAGCGACTCGGCACTCCCCCTGATCTCCGCGCAGGCGGTCATGGGCGCGGGCGGCGCACTGGTCCTCCCCAACAGCCTGGCCCTGGCCGCCCACCCCTTCCGCGAACCCCACCGGCGGACCCAGGCGATCAGCGCGTGGGTGGCGTGCTCGGGGCTGGGCCTGGCCGCCGGCCCGGTCGTGGCGGGCGCGCTGATCGCCCTGTACACCTGGCACGAGGTCTTCCTCATCAACGTCGTCCTGGCCGTGGTCGTCCTGGCCCTGATCCCGTTCCTGGTGCTGGACAGCCGTCAGCCCGGGCGGACCCTGGACCTGCCCGGACTGATCCTGGGCACCCTCACGGTCACGGCGCTGACCTACGCGGTGATCGAGGGCGGCGAGGCCGGGTACGCGTCCGCGTGGGTGCTGACCGCCTCCGCCGTCTTTGCTTTCGCCCTGGCCGGGTTCGTGTCGGTCGAACTCCGCCGCCGCGGCCCGATGCTCGACCTGGGCCTGTTCCGCTCGGCGTCGTTCAGCACCGTGATGGTCACGGGTGCGACCGCGATGTTCGCGTTCACCGGGGCGCCGATGGTCCTGGTTCTGTACCTGGACCGGGTCCAGCAGGTCTCCGCCCTGGGGGTGGGTCTGCGGGTACTGCCGTTGTTCTGCGTGTACATCCTGGTCAGCCTCCTGGCGGCGCGGGTGGTGCGCCGCTTCGGCTTCCGGGTGACCCTCACGACGGGTCTGCTCGTGTGCTCGGCCGGGACCCTGCTCCTGTACGCCTGGTTCGCCACCGGCGCGGGGGTGCCGCTGTGGGCGGCGCTGTCGGTGATCGGCCTGGGCGGAGGGCTCACCCTGGCCCCGACCACGGCGGCCGCGGTGGCCGGGGTCGAACACGACCGGGGCGGGATGGCCAGTGCCACCGTCAACATGTTCCGCCAGTTCGGCGCGGTGCTGGGGGTGAGCGTGCTGGGCACGGTCCTGGCCGTCACCGGGTCCTACACCCTGACCCTGCTGATTCCCTGCGCGCTGATGGCGGTCACCGCGGTGGGTACCGCCGCGCTCGTGGAGGGGCGTCTCGGTAGGTGAGCGCTTTTGTGAGCACTCACAAGAGGGCCTGTGTGAGTGCCCGGAGAGAGCGCGGCGGAGCGCTCAGAGGTCGCGGGTCACCTGAGGCACGGACTCCGCTCGGGCGACGTCGGCGCTGATCTCTCCCGCCGCGGCCAACAGCAGCGGCAGATGGTGCTGGATCAGGTGGTCCAGCGAGGTCTCGGCGGAGTGGGTGTTGACGTTGACCGCCGCGAACACCCGGCCCTGGCCATCTCGCAGCGGAGCCGCCACTGAGCGGATCCCCAGTGCCAGGTGTTCGTCGGTCAGCGCCCACCCGCGGGCCCGCACTTCGCGCAGCACCGCGTCGCGCTCGTCCTGGTCGGGCCGCCACCGGGGCTCCAGCCCCGAGCGGGTCGGCTCGTCGAGCACCCCGGCCACCTCATCGGCGGGCAGCGCGGACAGCAGCACCTTGCCCAGGGAGGTCGGCAGCGCCGGGAAGCGCGTGCCGATCTGCACGGCCAGGGTGACGATCTTGGGCACCGCGACCCGGGCGACGTAGACGATGTCGGACCCGTCCAGCTGCGCGATCGAACACGACTCACCCGTGCCCTCGGACAGCTTCTCCAGGTGCGGGTGGGCGATCTCCCACAGTCCGGTCGAACGCACGTAGGCCATGCCCAGCTCCAGCACCCGCGGCGTGAGCGCGAACCCCGCGCTGTCCGGGCGCACGTACCCCAGCTCCTGCAGGGTGAGCAGGATCCGCCGTGCCGTCGGCCGGGCCAACCCGGCCTCCTTGGCGACCTCCGTCAGCGTCATCACGGGCCGCTGCGGATGGAAGGCCCGGATCACGTCCAAGCCTCGTGCCAGGGCCTCGATGAAGTCAGGCCCGGTACCCTCGCGCGGCATGCTCTCCCCCGTCGGTGTCATGGATGCGCCAGCATATCCGCGGGCCGTCAGGGAGGTCGGACGCCCCGATACCACATGGTTCACGCGGTCTTCGCCGTCCTCCTAGCCGGCGTGGGTGCTCGCGTCTCGGTAGTCGGTGTAGGTGTAGGGATTGTCCAGCACCTTCGACTCGGGGATGTCCGGGTTCATGCCCGCGGCCCACTCCTGCTCGCCGATGGTGGAACGCAGATAGTCGACGGTGGCGCCCACATCCGCGCGTACCGCCGCCAGGTCCGCGTCCACGAGCCGGTGCTTGTACTTGACCACCCGGCCGTCCACCAGCACCGTGTGCACGTCACCGCGCTGAGCCTGGAAGACCACGTGGCCGTAGGGGTTCAGGATCGGGAACGAGACGGGCGAGTCGTCGTTGCGGATGAGCACGAGGTCGGCCTTGGCCCCGGGGGCGATCCGGCCCAGGTCGTCGCGGCCCAGCGCGGCCGCCCCGCCCCGGGTGGCCCACTCCGTCACCTGTGCCGCTCGCAGCGCCGAGTGCGTGACGGTGTTCCCCTGGCGCTGCGCCTCCAGGTGCTCGCGGGAGCGGTCGGCGCTCAGCGTGGAACGCATGGCGCTGAACAGGTCGCCGCTCCACCACATACTCGTGTCCATGGACAGCGACACCGGGATGTCGTGCCTGCGGATCGTCCAGGTCGGCGGGTAACCCTGACCGGCGCTCTGCTCGCTCTCGGTGGACACCGACACCGAACCCCCGGTCGCGGCGATGCGCTGGTAGGAGTCATCCGACAGCGAGGCGGCGTGCACGTAGACGGTCTCGGGTCCCATGAAACCGTTCTCGTGCATGAGCTTGATGCTGTTGTCGCCGGTGGCGCCCCACACCCCGGCGTGCGTGGTGACGGGCAGTCCCAGCTCCCGGGCCACCTCGAAGGCGGGCTTCTCGGGGAAGGACGGGTCGCCGGTGACGTCGAAGGCGATCTGGAGGTCGAACAGGTCACCGCCGCGGTGGCGCTCCACGAAGGACCGGAACTCGGGGGTCGCGCTCCACTCGGCGGGTGCCTGCTGGATGTTGCCGTAGGCCAGCACGTAGCGGCCGGGCACCGACTTCAGGCCTTCCACCGCGGCTTCGGCGTGGTCCGGGGTCTGTAGCCCGTGGGACCAGTCCACGACCGTGGTCACCCCGGCCTCCAGCGCCTCCAGGGCGGCGAGGGTGTTGCCCGCGCGCACGTCCTGGGGGCGGAAGTGCTTGCCGTGCTCCAGGTAGTTCCATACGAAGTACTGGGTGAGGGTCCAGTCGGCGCCGTAACCGCGCATGACCGTCTGCCACATGTGCCGGTGGGTGTCGATCATCCCTGGCATGACGATGCCGCCGCGTGCGTCGATCTCCGCGGTGCCCACGGGAACCGACAGGTCCGGGCCCACCGCGCTCACCCGGTCGTCGACGACCAGGACGTCGGAGCTTTCCAGGACTGTTCGTGCGGCGTCCATGGTCAGGACCGTGCCGCCGCGCAGTACGACGGGGCGGCCTGAAGGGAAAGCGGTATGCGCGTTCATGGGGGAGTCTCTCCTCGATGTTGAAGCTCTCCTGGTTGACGCTATCCGGCTGAGGCACGGCTGCATCACCGATGTTTCGGACGAAGGTCCGCTGTGCGAAGGTGTTCCCCGCAGTGTCCCCACTCGCCGGCGTCCGTCAGGACAACACCGCACTCCGGAAAGCGGCCACCGGAATCGGTATGAACCACCTGCGCGAAATGACCCTCAACGGCGGTCCGCGAATGGTTTTCGGGTTCCCTGGCCCCGCGGTGGCCGGGTGGCTTTTTCGGTCCCCTGTCCGGGGATGATCTTGCTACCAGGAGCAAGTTCGGCGCCGAACTTGCTCCTGGTAGCAAGATCACCGGGGATCTGAGGGTTAGGGAAACAGCGGACCGTCCCGAGCGCGGGTTTCGGGCACCCGTACCTACCCTGTACTGCCCCCGTACCCGTACAGCAACAGCAACAGCCAGGGGATGAGGTGCCCGGCCGGGGCGGAAGAGGGTGCTGTGGTATCGGGAAGAGTGATCGGCCGTGACACGAGTGCCGATGGGCGCAGAGCTGGGGAGCTCCCTCTGAAGCTGCCGCTTGTCGGTCTGGGGAGTTCCTCGGCCGACTCCGGACCAACGGAGGTCACGTGGCCCGCTACCGGGGTGAGCTGCGCCGGGTGGTGGACGAGCAGGAGGCGCTGACGCGCGTCCGTCTCACCGAACTCATCGCCGAAGGGTAGGAGGAGGCCGGTGAGTTCACCGCGGCCGACCCCGAACGGGGCCCTCGTCATCCTGGTCGTCATCGACGGGCTGCACGCCTTCGCCAACAGTGACACCCGGGTCGAGCACCCGGTACTGAACGGACTGGTGCAGTCCGTGGCCGAACACGAACTGGACCTGCCCCGGGCACACTGAAGCCGCGCTGAGGGCTCTGCCCCCAGCGCGGCTGATCATCTTTCCCTCCCCGGCTTCTACCGCAGGCGCGGGGTACGGGGCGGTTCCTGGCGGCGCTCTCCCGTCGCCTCGAAAGCCGCCGCGATGCGCAGCAGGCGCGCGTCGTCGTAGGCGCGTCCGGCGAAGGTGAGTCCCACCGGCATGCCGGTGTCGGGCATCGTGCCCATCGGGACCGTCACCGTGGGGATGCCCAGGTGGCGCCAGACCAGGTTGCCGTTGGCCACCCACACCCCGTTGCGCCAGGCGATGTCGGCGGACTCCGGGTTCACGTCGGCGTCGGCCGGAGCCACGTCGGCCACTGCCGGGAAGGCGATCGCGTCCAGGCCCAGCTCGTCCAGCCAGTCCTCGAAGTCGATCCGGCGGGTGCGCTCCAGGCCCCGGACGCCCTCTTCCAGGTGTGGGATATCGGTGAACGACGAGATGCCCGTGCGGCGCACAAACTCCGGGTAGGCGGCGATGTCGTCGTCGAACCCGTGGTAGCGGTCCGGCAGCGCGCCCGGGACGTCCGGGAAGATCCGCGTGCCGTCCACCTGGCCCAGATCGTTCAGCTTCGGGTCGCCGTTGGCCTGGAGGAAGTCCTGCCAGGCCCACGCCGACAGGTCCAGCAGCTCGCGGTCCAGGTACTCCCGGCTCACCAGCCCCCGGGACTTGACGGTGGGGGAGCCCGGGCGGTCGCCCTCGTAGTTGGTCACCACGGGCAGGTCGGTGTCCTGGACCGAGACCCCGGAGGCCTCCAGGTCGGCCCGGGCCTCCTCCCACAGCCACAGCACGCTGGGCCGGGTGGCCACCCGCTGCCCGGTCGGCCCGCCGATACCGGGGTTCTCCGCGGTACCCGCCTCCGGGTCCCGGCCCGTGTAGAGCCGTGGCGCGCCGATCCGCAGCCCGGACAGCACCTGCCGCCCCGCGTCGGCGTCGGCCACGGCCAGGTCGGAGAAGCGGGCGGGCCGCACCCTGGACGCCGGAGGGATCTCGATCCACGGCTGGCAGCGCCAGAAGTCCCCGCGGCTCTCGGTGTCGTCCGCGACGACGACCTCCAGCAGCTCCAACATGTCCGCCATGGTGCGGGCGTGCGGAACCACCACGTCCATGGTGGGCACCAGCGGCCAGTTTCCCCGGATGGAGATCGCGCCCCAGGACGGGGTGTAGGCGCACAGCGCGTTGTTGGACGCGGGCGCGCGCCCGGAGGACCAGGTCTCCTCGGCCAGGCCGAAGGCCGCGAAGCTGGCCGCGGTGGCGGTCCCCGAACCGTTGGAGGAACCGGAGGCGAAGGCCGAGGTCAGATAGTCGCCGTTATAGGGGCTCTCAGCGCGCCCGTACACACCGCGCTGCATGCCACCGTTAGCCATGGGCGGCATGTTGGTCAGCCCGATCAGCACCGCCCCGCTCTCCCGCAGCCGTCCTACGGTGAACGAGTCGCGCTGGGCGATCAGGTCCTCGAAGGCGGGCGACCCGGCCGCGACGGTCAGACCGCGGGCCTGGTAGCTGTCCTTGGCGGTGAAGGGGATGCCGTCCAGCGGGCCCAGGGCCTGCCCGCGCGCCCGGCGTTCGTCAGACTCCCGGGCCTCGGCGAGGGCCTCGGGGTTCATCACCACCATGGCGTTGAGCCGGATCCCGCCCTGGTCGTAGGCCTCGATCCGGGCCAGGTAGGCGCGCACCAGCGCCTCGCTGGTGACCCGTCCCCGTTCCAGGTCCGTGCGCAGCTGCGCGATCGGGGTCTCGACGACGTCGTAGTGCTCGGTCATAGCGTTGTTCTCGGTCACAGGGTCCTCCACTGGGCTCGCGGGGCGGGCTGCTGCTGGGTGATGCAGTGGATGCCGCCACCGAAAAGGAAGATGTCGCGGGCGTCGACCAGTTCGATCCGGCGACCCGGGTAGGCCTCGGCCAGGATGCCTGCGGCGACCTCGTCCTGCGGGTCGTCGAAGGCGCACAGCACCACGACCCCGTTGGCGACATAGTGGTTGATGTAGGACCAGTCGACGAACTCGCCGTCCTCGTCCCGGATCTCCTTGGGTGCCGGTACGTCCACGATCCGCAACGGCTCGCCGTCGGCGTCCACGGCCTGCTCCAGAACCCCGCGCAGGTCCCGGGTGACTTGGTGGTCCGGGTGGCGTGGGTCGTCCTGGCGGTGCAGCAGCACGGTGCCCGCTTCGGTGAAGGCGGCGACGATGTCCACGTGCCCGCGGGTGCCGAACTCGTCGTAGTCGCGGGTCAGCCCGCGCGGCAGCCACACGGCGTGGGCGGTGCCCAGCCTGGCGTGGACCTCCGCCTCGACCTCCGCCCTGCCCAGGTCCGGGTTGCGCCCCGGGTCCAGCTGGACGGTCTCGGTGAGCAGGACCGTGCCCGAACCGTCCACGTGGAAGCCGCCGCCCTCGTTGACCAGCGTGCTCGGCATCCGCCAGACCCCCGCGAGCTCGGCCATCCGACCGCCCACCAGCCGGTCCGACTCCCAGGCCGCCCAACCCTGGGCGCCCCAGCCGTTGAACACCCAGTCCACACCCCGGACCTCACCGCCCGGCCCGTGTACGAAGGTCAGCCCGATGTCGCGCATCCAGGCGTCGTCCAGCGGCATCACCGCGGTCTCGATCCCGCCGCCGAGCAACGCCCGGGCCGCCTCGGCGTCCTCGGGTGCGACCGCCACCGTCACGGGCTCGTGGCGGGCGATGGTGCGCGCCACCGTCGCCCACGCCCTGCGGGCCCGCTCCAGGGTGTCGCTTCCGGGCCGGCCGAAGGTGTCGTTGGCGGGCGGGAACGCCATCCACGTGCGTTCGTGCGGTGCCCACTCCGGCGGCATCACCGTGGCGGGCGAGGCGCCGCCGGACTGGTCGGCGGACTTGTGAGCGAACATCTCAATCCTTGTCATGGAACAGGGCGCCGGTGGTCCCGGGACCCGGAGCGGGGCCGGACCCGTGACGGATCCGGCCCCTGCACGTCGAGCCGCTAGCTCTCGGTGGGGTACTCCGTGGTCTCGAACCGGCGTCGGAAGAACTCGGGGCTGCGCAGGTACTGCACGACCATGGCCGCGCCCCCGATCACGAAGATGGCGACCCCCAGGACGAACACCAGCCCTACCCCGCCGATCTGCGATCCGGAGCCGTAGGCCGGGTCCATGGAGTCCCAAGCGGTCTGGAAGAAGAAGACGAGTAGCAGGAGCCCGCCCAGCAAGGGTGCCACCACCTTGGTCGCCAGGCTCCGCAACGACGCGGTGGCCTCACGGCGGAAGTACCAGACGCACGCGAGGGCGGTCACGCCGTAGTAGAAGCAGACCATCATGCCCAGCGTGGTGATGGTGTCCCACAGGACGTTCTCGGAGACCACGCGCATCACCGCGTAGAAGACCGAGGCGATCACTACCGCCACGACCGTCGCGTACCCGGGTGTCTTGTGCACCGGGCTGACCCGGGCGTACTTCGGGGAGAGCGCCCCGTAGTGGCCCATCGCGAGCATCGTGCGCGCCGGGGAGATCATGGTGGACTGGAGTGAGGAGGCCGAGGAGGACAACACCGCCAGCGACATCAGGACCGCGAAGGGACCCATCACCGGACCGGCCAGCGCCGCGAAGATGTTCTCCTGGATGTCGGGGTTGCCCAGGCCGAACTCACCGTCGGAGACACCCGCGAAGGAGAGCGTGGCCACCGACACCGCCATGTAGAGCGCCACGACCACCAGGATGGTGGCGATGGCCGCCTTGCCCGGGGTGCTCGTCGCGCCGCGGCTCTCCTCGTTCATCGTCACGACCACGTCCCAGCCCCAGTAGATGAAGACCGAGAGCGCCACTCCGGCGGCGAAGGCGGAGAAGGACTCGACCCCGAACGGGTTGAACCACTCCAGCCGCACCGGGGTGGCATCGAACGCAGATCCAGCTCTGACCTGCATGAACGCGGCGATCGAGAACCACGCCAGCACCACCAGCTGGAAGGTGACCAGGATGTACTGGAAGGCCTTGGTGGCCTCCAGCCCCCGGTAGGAGATCCATGCGGCGGCCGCCATGAAGGCCAGGCAGGTCGCGATGTTGATCGGCACGTTGCGGGTCAGGGCGGCGATCTGCTCCTGCCCGGTCAGCTGCGCGATCGCCAGGTAGAAGAAGTCGACCGCGATGCCCGCGAGGTTGGACAGCACCAGGATGGTCGCGGCCAGCAGGCACCAGCTGGCCATCCACCCGATCCAGGGGCCGAAGGCCCGGGAGCCCCACGTGAAGGTGGTGCCCGAGTCCGGCATGGCCTTGTTGAGCTGCCGGTAGCCGATCGCCACCAGCAGCATCGGAACGAAACCGACCAGCAGGATCGCGGGCAGGTGCTCACCGACGGCCGAGGCGGTCGGGCCCAGGGCACCGGAGAGCGTGTAGGCCGGGGCGATGGTGGAGACGCCGATGACCAGACCTCCCAGGAGCCCGATGGCTCCCTTGCTGAGGCCCTTCCAGTTGTTCGGAGTGTCGGCACCTGCCTGCGCGGGCCGATCGGTGGTGTGGGTCATGGGTACTTCCTGATGGTCGCCGGGATGGGTGTCGGCGCCGACGGAGCGACGCCGCGGGAACCGGTGAGCGGGGTGGGCCGAGCTCACCAGGGGGTGGGGTTCACGCGCCGTTGCGCTTCCCCAGGTATGGCGGGTGTCCGGTCGCGATCTCACCGAACACTCACCCGGGTCATCCGTCTCAGCCGTTCGCGGCGAGGATGGCCTCCGCGGCGCGACGGCCCTGGCGCAGCGCCCCGTCCACGTGCTGGTAGCCCTCGGCGGCCAGGTCCGAGCAGGCCCAACTGATCGGACCCACCGGGGTGCTCTGGTCGGCCCCGTAGCGGTGCAGCCCGCCCAGGTCGTAGCTGGCGGCGTAGGCGCCGCGGGTCCACTCCTCGGAGGCGAAGTCCGACTCGAAGTACACGGTCGGCTCCAGCGCCTCCTCACCGAGGTAGTTGGCAAGGGAGCGCAGGATCGCGGCGCGGCGCTGCTCCGCGGGCTGACGGAAGAGGCCGTCGGCGATCTCGTCGGAGACGAAGGCGACCAGGGTGCCGCTGGTGTCCCCGTGGTTGGTGTTGTCGTACACCTCCTGGCACAGCTCCTTGGCGCCGAAGCCGGTGCCGGACAGGCCCTTGTCCCGCCAGAACGGGCGCTCGTAGACGGCGTGCACCTTGATGACCAGACCCATCGAGGTGTGCTGGTGCATCTGCTGCTGGAGCCACGGCAGGGCGGGCTCGAAGGAGATCCGCGAGTAGAGGTTGGGCGGCACGGCCACGACCACGTGGTCGGCCCGCACGGTCACGCGCTCGGACCGGACCAGGACCCGGCCGTCGGCCTCGTCCTCGCTCCAGCGGATGGTCCGCACCGGGGTCTCCAGGAAGACCGTGCCCTCCTCCAGGGCGGCGGCGATGTTCTGCGAGACCGACTGCATACCGCCCACCACACGGCGGTCCAGGATGAAGTCCTCGTCCACGAGGTTGGAGAACGACCCGGCCGAGGCGGCCATCAGGACCGCCTGGAGCGCGGAGAACGCGTGGGCGGGCTTGGTGAGCATGCCCCCGGCCATGAAGATGCCGATGTTCTCCCGGGCGGCCTCGTCGTCGGTCTGTTGGCGCAGCCACTCGGTGAACGTGACGGTGTCCAGCTCGCGGGCGAGCGGATGGGCCCAGGGGCGCTCGACGCCGATCTCGGCGACCAGCTTGTCCAGGGTCGCGATGACCCGCTCCATCTCGGCCTCGGTGTGTTCACCGGCGGGGAACATGTCCCCGTTGAACTCGTGCCGGGAGCCATCGGCGGCCAGGTAGACGCTCGAACCCTCGCGGTGGCGGGGGTAGGTGCTCATCCCCAGCTCGTCCAGGAGCCCGAGGAGCTCGGTCTGGTCGGGCGAGACCCACTGGCCGCCGATCTCCAGGAAGGCGCCGTCGATCTCGCGGGACCAGGTGCGACCGCCCACGCGGTCCCGGGCCTCCAGGACCGCCACGGACCGGCCGGAGGCCTGGAGGGTGCGTGCGGCCATCAGCCCAGCGGGGCCGGCGCCCACGATCACGACATCACGATCGAGGATCTCGTCGCTGCCGATGACGTGTGTGCCACTCATGGGTGTGCTCCTTCGAACATCAAAATGAACTGCATTCATTAACGGATAAGACGTCCCCGATGTCAAGTGGCTCACACTCGCCATCAGGGGGTCGAAGAGGCCGGTCAGCGGGCTGAAGGCCCGCCATCGCGCCGATCTGACGCGTTCGCGTCGCTTCTACACTTGAGGGGGAATCTGGTTGGTGCCCGGTCGGACGGACAACAGGAAGTAGGCGTCAGTGACCCAGCAAGCGCGCAGCGGACGAGGAAGGGGCAGGCCCTCCTCACCCATCCTGTCCCGCGAACGCGTCAGCCAGGCGGCGATCCGGATCGTCACCGACCAGGGCTACCGCCACCTGACCATGGCCTCACTGGCCCGCGAGCTCGGTGTGGCGGCCTCGGCCCTGTACAACCACGTCGCGTCCAAACGCGACGTGCTGGTGCTCATCCAGGACCGCATCAACGAACAGATCGACTGCTCGTCCTTCGGTACCGAACCCTGGGACCAGGCGCTGCGGGACTGGGCGCGCTCCTACCGGCAGTGCTTCATGGAGCACACCGCGCTGATCCCGGTCATGGCGGTGCTGCCCGTGGCTGACTCGCCCCAGACGCTGCGCATGTACGAGCGCGTCACCCGCGCCCTGCACGACGCCGGGATCGTCGGCGCGGACGCCGTGGACATCATCGTCGGCATCGAGGCGCTGGTCTTCGGTGCCGCCTACGACGCCACCGCCCCGACCGACATCTTCGATCCAGGCAGCCTGGAGGACCTGGCCCCGACCTTCATCCGCTTCGCCGCCCAGCGCTCGCCGGACCCCCGGGCGGCCGCCGACCGGGCCTTCGAGCTCGCGCTCGACGCCTTGATCAGCGGCCTGCGCCAGAAGTTCACCGGCACCGGAGCCGACTGAGGCCCGGGCCGCCGAGTCAGGCCGTTGTCACGCCTCCAGGGCGTGCATGACGTGCTTGACCCGGGTGTACTCCTCCACCGAGTACAGCGACAGGTCCTTGCCGTAACCGGAGGACTTGAAGCCGCCGTGCGGCATCTCCGCGGTGAGCAGCACGTGCGTGTTCACCCAGACGCAGCCGAAGTCGAGGTCGCGGGTCAGGCGCATGGCGGCGCCGTGGTCGGCGGTCCAGACGCTGGAGGCCAGCGCGTACTCCACATCGTTGGCGAGCCGGACGGCCTCCTCCTCCGAGCTGAAGGTCTGCACGGTCAGGATCGGCCCGAAGGTCTCCTCCTGGACCAGCTCGTCGTCCTGGCGCACGCCGGTGATCACGGTCGGCTCGACGTAGAAGCCCTTGGAGCCCTCGACGGCCCTGCCGCCGGTGACCACGGTGGCGTGCTCGGGGAGCCGCGCGAGCTTGTCGGTGACCGAGGCGAAGTGGCGGGCGTTGTTCAGCGGGCCGAAGTCGTTCTGGGACTCGTCGGGGTTACCGGTCCGCGTCGCACGCGCGGCCTCGGCGAGCAGCTCCACGAACTGGTCGTGCGCACTCTCCTCAACCAGCACCCGGGTGACGGCGGTGCAGTCCTGGCCGGCGTTGAAGGTGCCGAACTCCACCAGCGCCTTGGCGGTGGCGGGGAGGTCGGCGTCGGCGAAGACCACCGCGGGGGCCTTGCCGCCCAGCTCCAGGTGGCCGCGCTTGAGGTTCTTGGCGGCTGAGGCGGCCACGTGCTGGCCCGCGCGGACCGAACCGGTGATCGAGACCATCACGGGCTCGGGGTGCTCCACCATGAGCTGTCCGGTACTGGCGTCGCCCAGGACCACGTTGAACACGCCGGCCGGGAAGATCTCCCCGATTAGCCGGGTGAGGACCAGGGTGGACTCAGGGGTGGTGTCCGAGGGCTTGAGCACGATGCAGTTGCCCGCGGCCAGGGCGGGGCCGATCTTCCACACCGCCATGAGCAGCGGGTAGTTCCACGGGGCCACCTGGGCCACGACGCCGACCGGCTCGCGGCGGATATAGGAGGTGTGGCCCTCCATGTACTCCATCGCCGCGCGGCCCTCCAGGGTGCGCGCGGCCCCGGCGAAGAAGCGCAGGTGGTCCACGCCCATGCCGATCTCCTCCTGGGAGATGAGCCAGCGCGGCTGACCGGTGTTGCGGTGCTGGGCCTCGACGATCTCGTCGGTATGGGCCTCCACTGCGTCGGCGAGCTTCAGCAGCAGGCGCTGGCGCTCGCCGGGCGTGGCCTTCTTCCAGGTGACGAAGGCGTCACGGGCGGCGCCGAAGGCGGCGTCGACGTCGACCTGGTCGGAGACAGGGGAGACGGCCACCGTCGTTCCGTCCGCGGGGTTGACGACGTCGAGGTGCCCCTGTCCGTGTGCGTCGACGAATGTGCCGTTGATGAAGTTCTGCAGGCGGCTGCCCATGATGTCTCCTAGGCCACAGTTAAATGATCACCATTCATTTTAGGGGCAGATGTAGTGAGCGGCAACACAACACTCTGTCGAGGGGCCGCACACGGGCCCCGAATCCGCCTCAATGCCACGGTCCCGCCGGAGGTCGCGGAGCATCTGGATCCTGGGGCGCGGGGGCGGTGAAAGCGGCCGCTGTCCGGTCGCCGGTCTGTGCCAGACTCTGCTGCGTATCGGGGTGAAAACACCCCGAACCAGACGGGAAGAGGGTCGGGTTCGGTGGCCAGGCGGATCGAACGGCACACGGTGGGCGACAAGGCTCTGGAGGAGGCCGCCGAAGGCTTCTTCGACGAGGTCAGCCGTGATGTCCGGTACCAGCAGGAGAGCGGGCGCAGCGGCTCCGGGTGGAGGATGATCGCCGACGACCTGCTGGACTACGCGGGCGCGTGTTCGGTGGCCGTGCCGCGAACCGACGCCGACATCCGCGTCGCCCTGTACTCCGCGGCCGAGGCGCGCGTGGGCGGACTCAAACTGGACGGGGCGCCCAGCTCCGCCGAGTTCTCGGTCCACCTCACCTACACCGGCACCGGCGTCTTCTACCAGTACTTCGACGAGGAGAGGGAAGAGGAACCCCGGGGCCAGACCAGGGTCTTCCTCCCGGACTGGGCCGAGGCGCTCTACCTGTGTGTCATCGCCGACCTCCATGACAGCAACGAGGGCACCTTCATCCAGTTCGCGGCCGCCTTCGCGGAGAACGAGGTCCTGCACCGCGCGCTGACCTACTACCTCTTTCCGAGGCTGGGCGCCGAGCGGGAACAGGTTCTGCGCTACGCGGAGGCTGCGATGGAACCCTTCTTCGCCTCCCTGGGCAGGGAACTCGGGGAACGGCACCCCGACTACGACTCGGTCAGTTCCGACCTGCTCTTCCTGCACGCCCTGCTCTCCCGGAACGAGGAGGGTTTCTGGGAGCTCATGGCCTTCCGCCTGGAGTGGCTCCGGGAACGGCTCCAGGGCGGCGGGTCACCGAAGTCCCTGCTGCCGGTGCCCGAACTCGCCTTCGCGGCCATGGCTGTACGGATCGAGGGTTGGCAGATGCCGTTCGAGTCCGACTACCTGCCCAGGCGGTTGGTCGAGGGGGAGCGCCGGTACAGCAGCGCCCGGGTCGGTCCCTACGGGGCCGACAAGGATCCCGAGGCGCTGCGCAAGCGAGAGAACGGGCGGCTGACGGTCGAACGTCCGACCGGAAGCTTCGCCACGGAGCGGGGCGTGGAGAACCTCTTCAGGTACCAGGACCGGGACCTCCAGCAGGTCCAGGAGCTCGCGGACCGCCCCGACCGGCTGGTACACGAGTTGCAGCACCACGCCGCACGCGAGTTCTCCGGCTTCCGGGTCTACTCGGTGGTCGACCCGCAGGCACGGCACCCCCGGCAGATCGCCGCCCTGAACCACGCCTCGCAGTACACCGCCGCGGTCTTTGCGAGCGTGACGGGGAAGCGTGGTGAGACGGTCGAGGCGACCATCGGCGAGACCGCGGTGACCCTGCCCTGTGCCGAAACGACCCAGGAGATCTCCGAGTACGCGCGCCGGTCCGCAATCGAGTACGCCCTGCTCTCGGGCTCGCTGGAGCGCCTGGACACCCTGGTGGGCCACCCCCTGAACGCCTTCCTGGCCGACGGGGAAGGGCGTTGCAACGAGGTCAACACCCTCTACAGCATCGCGCTGCTCTCCGTCCTGAAGGCGGAGCGGGCGCGCGGCTGGCGACGCTGGACCGGGAACGAGACCCGGCCCGGGAACGGAGCGGTGCGGGCGGCGATGGACGACGCCGTCGCCGCGCTCGCCGACTACCGCGTGCCGGACTACCCGCCCCCGCCGGTGGTGCTGCTCTCCCAACTGGTGGCGGGGGACCGGGAGGGGTTCGACCTTGCCCTGACCGACGCCCTGGAGGTCCACCGGGACGTGTGCGGTATCGGCAACCGGGTCGACGACTCCGACAGCCTGATCAACCCGCACGTCCTGGCGCTTGTCTGCCTGGCCCGGGCCCAGGGCTGGGAGGTCCGGCTCGACAGCGACTACCTGCCCCAGGGGGTGCTCGACCGGGCCGCCGCGATGTTCGGCTGAGCGATCCCCTCTGGCGCGGGTCCTGGTGCACGCACCCGCCGAAGCGGTACCGCCCGCCCTGGGAACCGCCGAACCGGTCGACGCCGCCTCGTGCCGGTTGCACACCGCCGCGGACACTCCCGAATACCTCGCCTACCGGATCGCCGTGCTGGGCTTCGAGTTCACCCTGCTGGGACCTCCCGAGCTCGTGCCGCACCTGCGCGCCGTCGAGGGTCACGCGAAACCGCAGGGAAGATGACCGTTTCGCCTGGTCACAGCCATCCTGAAAAAACTTCTGAGAAAAACTGAACCGAACCTGTCGGGCATCCGTGTACCGGGTGACAACGAAACTTCGGGTCGGGACTCAGCAGCCGCGGATTCTGATCGCAACCCGGAACGGGAAACGACGGAAGGACGCGAAGCATGCGTGCGAAGAGGTTCCACTCCCTGGCCGCGGGAGCGCTCGGCCTGGCCCTGCTCACCGGCTGCGGGAACGCCGCCCCGACCACCACCGACCCCTATGCCGCAGACCCTCCGCAGGAGCAGCCCGCCGAGGACACCGGGGCCGAGGACACCGGCATCGCCGACGGCGTGCTGAACCTGGTCCTGCGGGGGCACGAGACCCTCGGCGAGCTGGTCACCGACGCCGCCGGTCACACCCTGTACCGCTTCGACGAGGACTCCCCGGACGAGGAGACCTCGGCCTGCTACGGCGACTGCGCCGACAATTGGATCCCGGTCGCCGCGGCGCAGGAGATGACGATCCCCGGCGGCAACGAGCTGTTGGACAGCTTCGAACGCGAGGACGGCATCGAGCAAGTCACCCTAGACGGATGGCCGCTGTACCGCTACGCGGCTGACGCCGGCCCCGGCGACACCAACGGGGAGGGTGCCCAGGAGGCCTGGTACGCCGCGAGCCCGGTGGGCACCAAGGCGCAGGACGAGCCCTGGACCGACGGCTACTGCCCGCAGGGCTTCCAGGTGCGGCAGGATCCGGAACTGGGCGACATCGTGGTCGACGACGAGGGCTTCACCCTGTATCGCTTCGAGGAGGACTCCGCCAACCCGCCCGAAGCGACCTGCTTCGACGAATGCGCCGAGATCTGGCCCCCGGTGCTGGCCATGGCCCAGTTCGACTTCGGCCAGGGCCTCGACCCCGCCTTGTTCGGCGAGGTGGAGCGGGAGCACCGGCTGTCCCAGGTGACCCTGAACGGATGGGCGCTGTACCGCTACGCCGAGGACAACGCCCCCGGCGAGGTCAACGGCCACGGGGTGGGCGACGTCTGGTACGCGGTCACCCCGGAGGGCGCGATCGCTGGTGGCGGAGCCGACAGCGGCAACGCCGGTAACGACGACACCGGCGACAGCGACAGCGGCTACGGCGACGATGACGACTCCGGCAGCGGCTACTGACCCCGCGCACAGCGCGTACCCACGGCCTCTGGGCGGGGACCGACTCCCTCCCCCGCCCAGAGGCCCCCGCCCGTCCTCCGACTCGGCTCCTCCCGACACATCTCGCCCCGACCCACCAGAGGGATTGCGTTCGCAACCCCACTCCGCAAAGCTTGGGGCTCTAACGTCGAGGGAGGAGGGATGGATGGCGTTGTGGGGTTCGCGTCGTCGGCGTGAAGCCGAGGACGAGGCGCTGATCCGTTCGCTCTACAACGAGCACGGCAGGGCCCTGATCGCCTACGCCACCCGCCTGACCGGTGACCGGGCCGCGGCCGAGGACGTCGTCCAGGAGACCCTCATCCGGGCCTGGCGCAACCCCGACGCGCTGGTGAACTCCAAGGGCTCGGTGCGCGGCTGGCTGCTGACCGTGGCGCGCAACATCGTCATCGACCGGGTCAGAGCCCTCCAGGCACGACCCGCGGAGGTGGCCCCGGCTGCGGGAACCGAGCCGACACAGGACGATCACGCCGACTCCGTGGTGAACTCGATGGTGGTGATGGAGGCGCTGGAGAGCCTCTCCGAAGACCACCGCGCGGTCCTGATGGAAGTATATTTCCGCAGGCGTAGCGTGGCGGAGGCCGCCGAGGCACTGGGGGTACCGCCGGGAACGGTCAAGTCACGCTCCCACCACGCTCTCCAGGCGCTCAGACGCCGTTTCGGCAGACGCACACCGCGAGGGAAGGGGTGACCCGGTGACATCAGGTAACCACGACCCGAAGCCGTTGGGCGCCTACGCCCTGGGCACACTGAACGCGGAAGAGGCCGCCTCCTTGGCGGCCCACCTCGCGGGCTGTGAACCGTGCCGGGCGGAGCTGCGCGAGCTGAACGCCGTCCGCGACACCCTGGGTGAGCTGCCCCCCGAAGCCCTGTTGGACGGCCCACCGCCCGAGGGCGGCCAGACCCTGCTGCGCGCCACAGTCGAGCGGGCGGGGGCCGAACGCGCCGTCGGCCGTCGCCGCCGCGCACTGCGCCTGGCCTTGGCCGCGGCCCTGGCCGGAGCTGTTCTCGCCGGGGCCGGGGGCATCGCCGGGCGGGCGTTGGCGCCCGCACCGGAGCAGGGAGAGGTGACCCAGCTGGCGGCGGGGACCGTGATCGCCGCTCAGGAGGACCCGGACACCGGAGCGAGCGCCACGGTGCGGCTGGAGCCCGAAGGCGCGGGCCTGCAACTGCAGTCGTTCATCATCGGCATCCCGGAGGGTGAGGAGTGCGAGCTGGTCATCCTCACCGAGGACGGCCGTACCGAGGTCGCCGCGGTCTGGACGGTCTCCGCCGAAGCCGAGGCCGGAGGCAGCCGCCCCGGTGGGTTCGCCGACATCGACCCGCAGGACGTGGCCTCGGTGGTGGTGCGCAACACGGCCGACACGGAGTTCGTGAGCATCACCTTCTGAGCCGGGTCCGGCCATGGGAAACAGGAGGGGCGGTGACCGGTTCGCCCGGCCACCGCCCCCTCCTTGCTACCGTTCACCTCTAGTGCGCGCCGGTCTCCTGTACGCCGGGGGCGTTCTCCGCCTCGGCGCCCTCGGCGCCCTCGGCGCTCTCCTCGTCCTGGCCGGGCTCGGACCGGCGGACCAGGAAGGTCGCGAAGAACGCCAGCGTGGCGATGACCGCGCCCAGGATGAAGGCCACGTGGATACCGCCCGCCTCGGTGGTCACGGCGTCCGCACTCTCATCCAGCTGGGTGGCGGCGCCCGCGGACATCACCGTGATGAAGGTCGCGGTGCCCGCCGCGCCCGGACCGGTGCCGGTCAGAGGAGGCAAGTGAGCGCTCGGCTCAGCGCCCGGGC
Organism: Nocardiopsis valliformis DSM 45023; assembly: GCF_000340985.1. NCBI lineage: Bacteria > Bacillati > Actinomycetota > Actinomycetes > Streptosporangiales > Nocardiopsidaceae > Nocardiopsis > Nocardiopsis valliformis. The sequence continues at coordinate 12,333 of NZ_ANAZ01000017.1, read as the reverse complement.
CCGTGCGAAGCACGAGCCACCAGCGGCGCCCCGATACCAATCGGCTCCGCGCGGGGCGTGCGCGCGTCCGGGCCCGTGGGTATGAGCAACACAGGCCCCGGCAGGGGTGAGCCGGTCGGCAGCCGATCCGGGCCGAAGGCCGGTACGGCGTGTGCCCCAGGTCCCTGGTCCGGTCCCGCCTGTCGTGTGAGGCTGAGAGCCCGGACGTGTACGCGGAGCCGAGGCCTTACCGACTACGGGCCGATGCCGCGGAGGTGGTGCAGCAGTGACGAACAGCAGGAGACCCGTTCTTCCCCTGGCCGAGATCGAGGCGGTCGCCTTCGACATGGACGGGGTCGTCACCGACACCGCCTCCGTGCATGCCACCGCGTGGCAGCGGACCTTCGACACCCTGCTGAGCACGCTGGAGCCGGGCCCGAACACGCGGCCCTTCGATCCTGTCGGCGACTACCTCACCCACATGGACGGCCGTTCCCGCACCGACGGCATCCGCGCCTTCCTCGCCGCCCGCCGGATCGACCTCCCCGAGACCTCGGAGGGGCACTCCGGTACCCCCAGCGTCGCCTCCCTGTCCCGCGACAAGGACCGCTTCTTCCTCGAACAGGTCGCCGCCCACGGGGTGAGGGCCTTCCCCTCCACCCTGGACCTGGTCCGCGCCCTGCGCACCGCCGGAGCGGGCGTCGCGGTGGTCACCGCCAGCCGCAACTGCTCCGTGGTCCTGGAAGCCGCCGGGGCCGCCGACCTGTTCGACGCCCGCGTCGACGGAGTTGAGGCCGCCCGGCTCGGCCTGCCCGGCAAACCGGACCCCGCCCTCTTCCTGGAGGCCGCGCGCAGGCTGGGCCGACCCGCCTCCCGCACGGCAGTGGTGGAGGACGCGCTGTCGGGGGTGGCGGCCGGGGCGCGCGGCGGGTTCGCGCTGGTCGTCGGCGTGGACAGGTCGGCCCCCAACGAAGCGGGACACCGGGAACAGTTGTACCGGTACGGCGCCGACGTCGTTGTCACCGACCTGGCCGAGCTGAGGATCGAGGCGGCTTCGCGGTGAGCGCATGGACACTGGTCCACGAGGGCTTCGACCCCGAGGAAGAAGGGCGGCGCGAAGCCCTGCGCACTCTGGGCAACGGGTACTTCGCCACCCGCGGCGCGGCCCCCGAGGCGCGGGCGGACGGGGTCCACTACCCCGGTACCTACGTCACCGGGTGCTACAACCGCCTCGTGTCCCGCGTCGACGGGCGGGCGGTGGAGAACGAGGACCTGGTCAACGCCCCCGACTGGCTCTCCCTCACCTTCCACCTGCCCAGTTCACCCTGGCTGGTCGGCGGCGACCCGCGCGTCCGGGACCAGCGGACCGAGCTGGACATGCTCCGGGGCCTGCTCACGCGCACCTTCGTCGTGACCGAGGACGACGGGCGTAGCACCCGGGTGTGCCAGCGCAGCCTGGTCTCGATGGCCGATCCCCACTTGGCCGCGATCGAGACGACCTTCCTGCCCCGGAACTGGTCCGGGACCCTCACGGTCCGCTCCGGCCTGGACGCGCGGGTGACCAACGATGGAGTGGCTCGCTACCGGCAGTTGGACGGACACCACCTGCGCGCCCACGGGAGCGGTGGCGCCACCCCCGACCTGACCTGGCTGCTGGTGCGCACCAGCGCTTCGGACATCACGCTCGCCATGGCCGCGCGCACCCGGGTTGCTCAGGGCCCCGCACCGGCCTCGGGACGGGTCGAAACCCACGACGACCTGGTCACCGCCGACCTCGGCATCGAACTCACCCGGGGGGCGGGGGTGACCGTCACCACCACCGTCGCCCTGCACACCTCGCGCGACACGGCTGTCAGCGACCCGCTCACGGCGACTCGCGAGAGGGTGGGATCGGCTCCGGGCTTCGAGCAGCTCCGTACGGAGCACGCTCTGGCCTGGCGGCACCTGTGGAACCGGTGTTCGGTGGACGTGGGCGACGAGGACGACCAGCGCGTGCTCAACCTGCACCTGTTCCACCTGCTCCAGGTCCTGTCCCCGCACATCGTCGACCTGGACGCGGGGGCGCCCGCCCGGGGACTGCACGGGGAGGCCTACCGTGGGCACGTCTTCTGGGACGAGGTGTTCGTCTTCCCGCTCCTGGACCTGCACTTTCCCGAGACCGCCCGTGCCCTGCTCCGCCATCGGTGGCGCAGACTGCCCAAGGCGCGGGCCGCCGCCCGCGAGGAGGGCCTGAGGGGAGCGCTCTTCCCCTGGCAGAGCGGCAGCGACGGCCGTGAGGAGACCCAGCGCGCCCACCTGAACCCGATGTCGGGCCGCTGGCTGCCCGACCACTCCCACCTGCAACGCCACGTGAACGTTGCGATCGCCTACAACGTGTGGCAGCACCACCAGGTCACCGGCGACCCCGGCTTCCTCGCCGACTTCGGCGCTGAACTGCTGCTGGAGACCGCCCGCGCCCTGGCGGACCTGGCCGTCTACGACCCCGAGCTGGGCCGCCACGTCATCCGGGGTGTCATGGGCCCCGACGAGTACCACCAGGGCTACCCCGACCGCGCCGACCCCGGCCTGGACGACAACGCCTACACCAACGTCATGACCGCCTGGGTGCTGCTGCGCGCCCTCGACGCCCTGGAGGCCCTGCCGCGGGCGCGCCGCCGTGAGCTGGTGGCGGAGATCGGCCTGGACGAGGAGGAGGTCGAACGGTTCACCGTGCTCACCCGCACACTCCGAGTGCCCTTCCACGACGGTGTCATCAGCCAGTTCGCGGGCTACGAGGACCTGGCAGAACTGGACTGGGCGGGGCTGCGCGCGGAGTACGGGGACATCCGGCGCCTCGACCGGATCCTGGAGTCGCGGGGCGACAACTGCGACCGCTACAAAGCGGCCAAACAAGCCGACGTGCTCATGCTCTTCTACCTGCTGTCAGCGGAGGAGCTCGGCGACATCCTCAGACGGCTGGGATACCCGGTCGACCCCGAACTGATCCCGCGCACCGTCGCCTACTACCTGGAGCGCACCTCCCACGGCTCCACCCTCAGCTCCGTGGTGCACTCCTGGGTGCTCGCCCGTACCGACCGCGAGCACTCGTGGCGGTTCTTGCGCGAGGCGCTGCGCTCCGACATCGACGACACCCAGAACGGTACCACCGCCGAGGGCGTGCACCTGGGGGCCATGGCGGGCACCGTGGACCTGCTCACCCGCTGCTACACGGGCCTGAGCACCTGCGACTGCGTCCTGGACCTGAGCCCGATGCTGCCCGAGGAGATCAGTGAACTCTCCTTCGACCTGCGCTACCGGGGGCACTGGGGGGTCCGCCTGCGCGTGCTGCGCGACCGTGTGGAGGTGGCGGTGCCGCCGTCGAGCCTGCCGCCCCTGGAGGTGCGGGTCAAGTCGCGCACGGCCACCGTGTACCCGGGGACCTCCTGCTCGCTGCCCATCCGCTGAAGACTCGCCCGGACCGTCCGGGCCGTTCCTGAAGGAGGCGTTCCCATGCTGGTCGCACAGGTCATGCGTACCCCGGCGGTGCTGTTGACCGAGGAGAGCCCGATCCGCGAGGCCGCGGCGGAGTTCGTGGAACAGGGGGTGATCTGCGCTCCCGTGGTAGACCACGCGGGCGAGCTCGTGGGGATCGTGACCGAGATCGACCTTCTGCGCCACGGGTTCCTGACCGACCCCCGGGCCACAGCGGTACGCGGGCCCGAACCCCGACAGGACCCGCCGCGCACCGTGGGGGAGGTGATGACTCGTACGGTGGTCACGACCCAGGAGAACCGCGACGTGGCCGAGCTCACCGAGCTCATGATGTGTGAACGCGTCCGGACCGTACCCGTGGTCCGGGGCGGCCGCCTGGTCGGGCTGGTCGGCCGTACCGACCTCCTGCGCGCCCACAGCAGCCCCGACGCCCACGTCGAGGTGGCCCTGGACGAAGCGCTGTCCGTGGGGGCGCCCTACGTCAAGGGGTGGAAGGCCGCCGTCACCGCGGGCACGGCGCGGATTTCCGCGCCCGGTACCAACGCCGCCGAACAGGGGCTGCTCGCCCTGGTCGCCCGGACGGTACCGGGAGTGAACCGGGTCCTGGTCACCGACGGGGCCGAGGAAACCGCCAGCGCGGAGGAGGCCGTGACGGGCACACACTCGGAGCCGGCCGACGAAGGGTAGGCGATCATGTCCACGACGACCGGGTTCGCGACGGCCGAGTTCGTGACGGGCACCATGGCCGCTTGGGAGGTGGCCGAACCCGGACCCATCGAGTCCGAGCCCCTGCGCCCGGTGCGCAGGCCGGTACCCGAGCCCGGACCGGACGAGCTGCTGATTCGCGTCCTGGCCTGCGGTGTGTGCCGCACCGACCTGCACGTCAGCGAGGGGGACCTTCCGGTACGCCGGCCCCGGGTGGTGCCCGGACACGAGGTCGTCGGTGAGGTGGTCGGCACGGGCAGCGACGCGCAGGGCGCGCCGGTCGGCTCGCTGGTGGGCGTGGCCTGGCTCCGCCACACCTGCGGGCGGTGCCGGTTCTGCCTGCGGGGTGACGAGAACCTGTGCCCGCGCTCGCGCTACACGGGCTGGGACGCCGACGGCGGATACGCCGAGTACACCACGGCACCGGCCGCCTACACCTACCGCCTCCCGGCCGGGGCCGAACCACGAAGGACCGCGCCGCTGCTGTGCGCGGGCATCATCGGCTACCGGGCGCTGGAACGCGCCTGCCTGCCCGAGGGCGGCCGCCTGGGCGTCTACGGGTTCGGCGGCAGCGCTCACCTGGCCGCCCAGATCGCCCTGGCGCGCGGGGCCCGGCTGCACGTGCTCACCCGCGACGAAGCGGCGCGGCGGCTCGCTCTCGAACTCGGCGCGTCCTCGGCACGGGGCGCCTACGACCAACCGCCGGAGAAGCTCGACTCCGCGGTCCTGTTCGCCCCGGTCGGCGACCTGGTCCCCGTAGCGCTGAGCGCACTCGACCGGGGCGGGGTGCTGTCCGTGGCCGGGATACACCTGAGCGATGTGCCCCCGCTCAACTACCAGGAGCACCTGTTCCAGGAACGGGAACTGCGCAGCGTTACCTCCAACACCCGGGCCGACGGCCGCGCCTTCCTTGAGGAGGCCGACCGTGCCGGTGTTTCGGTGACCGTCACGACCTACCCGCTCGGGCAGGCGCAGCAGGCACTCAAGGACCTCAAGGCGGGCCGGTTCGCCGGAGCAGCCGTCCTGGTCCCCGACACTGGCTGACGGCGGATCCGGGTGGCCTTGCCCCTGGTTCACTGCTCCATGCGCAGGGTCAGTTCGCTCAGGCCCGGACCGCTCAGCCGGTCCAAGTAGGCGGGACGGCCCGCCATCACCATCACGAGAGCGAGCAGCGGTCCCTCCACCACGGGGAGCGAGGGGTCGTTCGTGCTGAAGTTCCCCTCGGTGGCCCGCAGGTGCAGGCCCTTGACCTGGGATCTGCTGTTGACCGCGAAGTCACGGCCGGCGAAGAACTTCGCGACCACGGCCAGCGCCTCGGGAGCGGGTTCGTGCTCCAGCCCCAGCGGGTGGCGGATGTCCTGGCCGTGCACGACGAGCTCCCCGAGCCAGGGCGGCAGGTTCTTCGTGGGCCAGCGCACGGGCTCGCCGTGCTCGCTCCCCAGGTCGGCGAACCGGGCCAGGGTCCGGGCGGGCTCTGGGCGGGCGAAGCGTTCGAGCTGTCTCCGGTTGTGAACCTCCGGGCGCAGGCCCGCGCGCAGGATGGACCTGATCCACCCGAACGTGCCGATGGTCATGGCCGATCCCAGGTGGGCGAGGACGTCGTGGACGGTCCATTCCGCGCACAGTGAGGTCTGTTCCCACTGCTGCTCGGTCAGACCCTTGAGGTCGGCCGCCAACGCGGCGTGTTCGGAGGCGATGAGTCGCTTGGGGTCGGTGGTCTCCATTTTCGTACTGTACGGACCGATGGGGACATTTTCCGGGGCACTTCGGAAATCTACGACATAAAGGCGGCAGTTTTGTTAACTCCTCAGTGAGCCGGAACCGACACACACGCCAGTTCGGTCTCCTCATCCGCCGTCAGCTCGCCGGGGGAGTCCTCCGGAACATGCAGGAGGTCGCCGGGGCCCGCCGTGAGGGTACGCCCACCGGTGCGCAGGGTCAGTGCACCGGTGATGACCACCCACACCTCCGCGTAACCTGCTGGCAGCGCGGCCGTCTCGCCCCTGCCGAACCTCGCGTAGTAGGCGCTCAGGGGGCCGTCCTCCGCCTTCTCGATGAGCGGACCGATCTGGATGGCGTGGCCGTCCATCCCCTGCCAGTGCCCGACCCGACTGGGGGAGAAGCACCGGACTGTTCCTTGGGCCGTTCCTTCGTGGTGCGACATGATGTTCTCCTGGGGTGCGCCTGTGCGTCCCCGAACAGTGCAGCACCTCAACCAGCGTTGAGGTCAAGACTTCGGGGCGTCCTCGAATTTTTCGGCACCCCGAAGCCGAGGGCGCTCTGGTCCCCGGAGGGGACGGCAGGGGAAGATGTCCCCATGGACTTCTCCGATCTCCTACCGAACACCACAAGCGAGGACGAGGGCGCCAGGGCGGCCCGGATCGCGCTGCTTCCGGTGGGCAGCCTCGAACAGCACGGACCCCACCTGCCGTTGACCACGGACACCGTCGTTGCCTCGGCCCTGGCCCAGAGCCTGGCCGACGCCTACCCCGGGCTGCGGGTCCTGCCCCCGATCACCTTCGGCTGCTCCCACGAACACGAGGCCTGGCCCGGTACGGTCAGCGTCTCGGCGCCCACCCTGCACGCGATGGCCGCCGACATCGCCGAATCCCTGCGCCGGGCGGGCACCCCGAAGCTGGTCCTGGTCAACGGGCACGGCGGCAACCACGTCCTGGCCAACCTGGTCCAGGCCTCCCACGGCGACATGGCGCTCTTCCCCGGACCTCACGACTGGGAGAGCGCCCGCACGGCGGCGAAGATGAGCACCGACAACGACCGCGACATGCACGCCGGGGAACTGGAAACCTCGGTGCTGCTGCACGTGCGCCCCGACCTGGTCCGGCCCGGTTACGAGGAGGCCGACCACATCGCCGACCGTCGCGACCACCTGCTCACCGCCGGACTGTCCCGCTACACCCGCTCCGGGGTCGTGGGCCAGCCCTCACGAGCCGCCGCGGCCGAGGGCCGGGACCTGCTGACGCACCTGGTCAAGGTCTTCGCCGGGTACCTGAACGTGCTCGACCCGCAGCAGGCGCCACACCAGCACCAGCCCGCCGGGAAGAGCGGCGATCAGGGCAAGAAGCCCGTACGTCACTGACACCGTCAGGCCCTGTTCCGAACCCAGCCCGGCCGCGCCGAAGGCCAGCGCCGTCACCGCCTCACGCGGCCCCCAACCGCCCACGTTGGCCGGGATGCCCATCGCCACCAGCGCCAACACCAGCAACGGGAGTAACGCCAGGGTGGCGGCGGTGGTCCCCGCGGCTCGGGCCGCCACCAGGAACAGGGCCAGGTGCCCGGCCAGCGCGGCCAACGACAGCAGTACCACGCCCGGGCCGGTGGTGAGCGTCAACAAACCGGCTCGGGTGTCGGCCACCGTCGCCGACAGGGCCCGCCACCAGCGCGAACCACGTCGCCGCCCGACCACCCAGCCGATGGCGACCACCAGCGCCACCACCGCGAACACCGCCACGGAGGCGGCCACCGCGAGCAGCCCCGGGCCCAGCAGAGCGGCGGGCAGGGTGAACAGCAGCATCGCGCAGATCCCGGCCAGTACCAACTGCCCGGCCATCCGCTCCAGTACCACGGCTCGCACACCCCGGGCCAGGTCACCGGCGTAACGGCCGTGGCTCACCGCCCGGTGCGCGTCACCGAGCACCCCGACGGGCAGCACGGCGTTCAGGAAGACGGCACGGTAGTAGTCGCCCACGGCGCGGAGCCACGGCAGGCACAGCCCCACCCCCCGTGCGACCAGCACCCAACGCGCCGCACACAGCACGGTCGTGGCCAGCCCGATACCCAGCGCGGCCGCCACAGAACGACTGTCGACCGCGCCGAACGCGTCGGTGAAGGCCTCCAGCGGGTACCACCACAGCAACCAAACCAGGAACGCCACCCCGACCAGCGGACGCAGCAGACCCGAACGCCGCCACCAGGGACGGGACCCTTCCGGAACGGAAGTCCCCTCCCAACGCGATGCCCCCGTGCTTCTCATGGGCGCTCCGCGCTCTCCCCGGGTATCACCAGCAGGTCGGTGTGGTGCACGACCACGCCCAGTTCGCCCCGTTCGCACTCACCGAGCCGACGCTCCAGGTAGCCGGTCGCGGCGGCCTGCGGATCCTGTTCCAGGGCGGCCCCGACCCAGCCCCGCAACCAGGCCGTGGTCAGCGGGATGCGCTCGGGGCACAGCCGCCAGGGGCTCGGGAAGCTCGAGGTCCCGTAACCCAACTCCGCGAAGACCTCACCGGCCGCCCCGACTGCGTCCGGCCCCAACCGGTCGGCGCGCCGCTGGTGTTCGTTGAAGGCCTTCGCGAGCGCGGGATCGTCCGGATCACTGGGGAAGAGTTCCACCCGGCCCACCACCGACAGCGTGAACAGAGCAGCGCAGCCCGCTTCGGCCACTGCCCCGGCGACGGCCTCCAGCTCCTCGCGGGTGAGCAGGTCCAACAGTGCGGAAGCGGTGACCAGGTCGAACCCGGCCAGGTCCGGCGCGGTGATCGAACCCAGATCCCGCAGGCACATCCGAGCACTCACTGGGGAACCGTCCGCGGCCCGGGCGGGCATCCGGACCCCGGCCAGCGACAGCAGCCCTGGATCGATGTCGTACAGGACCCACTTCTGCGCCCCGGAGAGTTTGGGCGCCAACCAGCGTCCCTGGGAGCCGGTACCGCAGCCCAGGTCCGCGACCCTGATCGGCCGCGCGGACGGCCCGGCGCCGCGACCGGCCAGGTGGACCCGCAACGGGTCCAGCGGCGCGGTCGCACGGGCGTCGGCGTCGGTCTCCTCACGCAGAGCCAGCCAGTCCGGCTCAAAGGCCGGAAGCGGGTTGTCGGAAACAGAGCTCAACGGGACTCCTCCCGGTGGAGTACGGCAGCCAGCGGACGGTTGCCTCCCTTAGAGTGCCAGCTCGACCGTGCCCGGGCGGTCCGAACACGGAAGCTTTTGCCCGGGTCTGTCTCTGTGGTCCTACCCGGTCCCGTCCGCCCCTACTTGGTCCGAGCCCGGCTGTGCTGGCCCGGACGGTGGGGACTCAGACCTTCTTGGCCAGGCCCGCGTACTGGGGGACGTCGCGGACGGTGCCGACATCGGCGGGTTCGGGGCGCCAGCGGAAGACCGAGACGGCGCCGGGCTCGACCAGTTCGTAGCCGTCGAAGAACTGGGCGAACTCTTCCACGCTGCGCATGTAGTAGGTCTGGGCGACCTGCTCCTCCCAGATCCGCATGCCCTCGGCGGCGCGCTCGGCATCCTCGACCTCCATGTGGGCCATCACGCCGTCGCACAAGGCGAAGAAGCTGCCCGGAGCCAGACGGTCCGTGTAGGCGCGGACCCAGCGGAGGGCTTCCTCGAACTCGAAGTGCCCCATCGTGCCCATCAGGGTCAGACCGATCGGCTTGTCGAAGTCCAGGGTTTCCCTGGCGGCTTCGATGACCTTTTCGACATCGCGCAGATCCGCGTCCACGAACTGGGTCTTCCCGGTGTCCGTGCCCACGAGCAGAGCACGCGCGTGGGTCAGGACCAGGGGGTCGTTGTCGACGTAGACCACGCGGGTTTCGGGATCGAGCGCCTGGGCGACCTCGTGGGTGTTGTTGGCGGTGGGCAGGCCGGTGCCGATGTCGAGGAACTGGGTGACGTCCTCTTCCCGGACGAGGTGGCTGACCGCGCGGCGCAGGAACAGCCGGTCACCCTGGGCGACCTCCGCCACTAGGGGGAACAGCTCCTTGACCCGGTCTCCCACCTCGCGGTCGACGGGGTAGTTGTCCTTGCCGCCGAGCCAGTAGTTCCAGACTCGGGCGGTGTGCGCGACGGTCGTGTCGATGTGTGTGTCCGTCATGGGGGCCTCTCACCAGCGGAGGGGATCTGGGGTGATCCGGGGGTTTTCTGCATCCGAAGTCTGCTGTGTCGTGCCCGAGCGCGCAACCCGAAACCCTTCTGCCACAGGGCTTTCGGACACGACACCGGCCCCACCGGTCGGGACCGGATGGGATCGAGTGGGGCACGCTGATCAGGCGGAGAGGGTGCTCCTGTCGTGCCGTGGCTCCGGTTCGGGGGTCTCCTCGACCATGTCCACGGTGTCGCGTAGCTGGACCCGGGGCAGGAAGAACACCACCACCAGGCCGACCAGGGCGATGCCGGTGGCCACGAGGAAGATGTCGCCGGTGGAGGAGCCGTAGGCGCTCTCGACGATCTGGCGCAGGAAGGCGGGCATACCGGCCAGGTCCAGGGTGCTGCCGTCGGCCCCGCCGGCGGGGATGTCCACGCCCGAGGCGGTCACTCCCTCGGTGATGTTGGTGCTCACCCGGCTGGCGAGGATCGCGCCGAGCACCGAGACCCCGATGGTGCCGCCCAGAGAGCGGAAGAACGTGATCGCTCCGCTGGCCGCGCCGAGTTCGCGCAGCGGTACCGAGTTCTGCACGACCAGGACCAGGTTCTGCATGGACAGACCCACGCCCACACCGACCCCGAGCATACCCAGGGAGACCACGAGCAGCGAGGTGGTCTCGTCGATGGTGGACAGCAGCCCGAATCCCAGGGTCAGAAACACCAGGCCGGTGACGACGTAGGACTTGATCCGGCCCGAGCGCGAGATCATCCAGCCCGAGACGGTCGAGGCGGCCATCATGCCGAGCATCAACGGGGTGGTGAGCAGCCCCGCGGCGGTGGGGGAGTAGCCGCGGGCCAGTTGGAAGTACTGGCCGAGGAAGACGGCGCCGCCGAACATGGCCATGCCCACCGCGACGCTGGCCACGATAGCGATCATCGGCTCACGACGGATCACCAGGTGCAGCGGGATGACCGGCTCGGCGACTCGGTTCTCCACCCACACGGCCAGGGCGAGCAGGACGAGGCCGCCGGCGACCATGGCGCCGGACTGCCAGGAGATCCACGCGAAGCTGCCGCCGACGAAGGTCACCCACAGCAGCAGGGTGCTGACCCCGGCGGCGATGAGGGTGGCGCCGAGGTAGTCCACGCGCACGTCGGTGCGGTGTTCCTCGGTCAGGTGCAGGGTGCGCGTGAGTACGACCAGGGCGAACAGCATGAACGGTACGCCGATGAAGAAGCACCAGCGCCAGCCGAGCCAGGAGATGTCGGTCAGGGCACCGCCAATCAGCGGGCCACCCACGGTGGCCACGGCCATGATGGCGCCGATGATCCCGTTGAAACGGCCGCGTTCCTTGGGGCTGACCAGGGCGGCGATGGTGGCCTGGACCAGGACCTGGGAGGCGCCCATGCCCAGCCCTTGTAGGGCTCGGAAGGCGATGAGCTGTTCGGTGGTTTGCGCGAACCCGCTGAGCAGGGAGGCGACGATGAACAGGACGATCGAGATCTGGAGCAGGCGTTTCTTGGGGAACAGGTCGGCGAGCTTGCCCCAGATGGGGGTGGAGGCCGTGGACGCCAGCAGCGTCGCGGTGACGACCCAGGTGTACTGGGACTGGGTGCCCTGGAGGGACCCGAGGATCTGGGGCAGCGCGACCGAGACGATCGTGCCGCTGAGCATCGTCACGCCGAGGACGATCAGCAGTCCGCTCAGGGAGCGCATGATCGGTGTACGTGCGGTGCCCTGGGACTGTGCAGTACTCAAGGCTGGCCTCTGTCGGGAGTGAATCTGGAGAGTGAGCGCAGGTGGAGGAGGCCTGCTGCGGCGGCAAAAATGCAGTATAAGAATTTTTGCACTCTATGCAGATTATCATCGGGGGTGGGACGCGAGCCAGGCTCCCGGGGGATGAGAGCGCCCACATCCGGGCCCGGGAATGCGCGGAGAGCTACGGTCGGGGACCTGCCTTGATGTAGCGAGAGCGCCTCGGCCTTCAGGCCGGGGGTGAATCGCGTTGCTCCTTGAGGGGGTGTCTGCGGCGCCATTCCTCCAACGGATCGCCCAGCCACATGAGGGTGCGGCCGAACCGGTCCGGTTCGGGGAAGTCGTCGTAGTCCCGGGCGTAGTAGTAGACCGTCCGCTCGGACACTCCGAGCAGTTCAGCGGCTTGTTTCGTCGTCAGGTACTCCATACCCAACAGTGTAGGGTAAGCTTTGCCCAAGAGAATTGGGTGAGGGGGGTGGGTGTGGAGATTCAGCGCGGCATCAAGTACCGACTGTGCCCGACCCCCGAACAGGCCGAGACCCTGGACGGGCAGGGGCCTGCCGCCCGCGCCCTGTGGAACGCACTCCACGACTGGTGGACCATGG
>NZ_ANAZ01000016.1:0-216550 GCF_000340985.1 Nocardiopsis valliformis DSM 45023 | reverse complement strand
CATCCGGCTGCTGCGACAGCCGAACGGTGCAGGTCTTCCACCTCCACGCGATCTCGTGGCGCCTCGTGGCGCACGGCCTCGCCCCACCAGATCACCAGGTGGCGGTAGCGAGCCTGGATGCGGGAGGCCTGGGCGTGTTCGCTGGCGTACTCGGAGCGGTGCCCACCCAGTCGGGGCAGGCGCTCGGCACGGCGTTCCCGGCAGGAGGGGTGGACACAGGTGGCACAGGCGGGGCCGATGAGCGGCTGGCGGCGGGGCAGGGTGCGGTAGAGCGGGTCGCTGGAAGGGCGGGGCGAGGGGATAGGGTTCTGCATCAGATCCTCGTTCCTGGCATATGCGTGTGTTTGGTTTTTGGGGGTTCAGGGCCCAGGGGAAGCGTTGCCGCGCTTTCCTGGGCCCGTCTCATGTCCTGGGTGACATGGCGACCGGTGGTGTTGGTCGCCGGTGTTAGTTGCTGCTGTTCCAGCGGCTTCCGGCCAGGTCGTAGGCGAGGTAGAACCAGACGTTGCGGAAGCTGGCGCGGCCGTTGTCGCCCCAGTCGCTGGCGAAGGCGTCGACCATGGCCAGCCCGCGCCCGGACTTCGCGTTCAGGTCCAACCCGTCCGGGTCGGGCGTGAGGTGCTGGTCGGGTCCGGAGGGCTGGCCTCGGTCGCGGCAGGTCAGGCGGAGCCCGTGGCGGTCGCGCTGGATGTTGAGGATGTAGCTGCCCCCGGGCTGTCCGGAGCGGCTGTGCCGAATCGCGTTGTTGCACAGCTCCGACCCGAGCAGGGTGAACAGGTAGCGGTAGTCGGGTTCGTGCTCGGCCGCGCAGGTATCCAGGAAGGCCCGGACCAGCGGCATCACGGTGGGGGTTCCCGCGAAGTCGTAGCGGCGGGCCCGGTAGTTGGGCCGCTCGGGCCGCCCGGAGAAATAGTGCCGGTAGTGCGGCCGGATGAAGCTGGCCAGCGGCACCGTGACCTCGCCCAAGGCGGGAGGGTCGTTGGGGGCGTTGAAAGGCATGACGAACACACTCCTAGGCATGGCGGTACCTGAGTCGGGGGTCGTGCGTGCTGCCCGTTGAAGAAGTCTCACGGTTGCCGTGATGCGCGGAACGGGCAAGGCATAGCCTGGCCAGATGAACCCTCAGTGATGAGTCGTTCACCAGCCACACTCAATGATGAGATCTTAGAATCCCAAAAGTCAAGCCGATCTTTAGATTCCCTCTTATTTTGCTAGGCTCCCCCCATGAACCACGGCTTCAGCCCCACAATTCGCCGACGTCGCCTCGCCCGCATACTTCGTGACTACCGCGAAGAGTCCGGACATACGCTAGATACAGCCGCAAAAGAGTCAGGCGTGCCAAGAAGCACCATTGGCAGACTCGAAGGCCCAGAGGGAAAACGCATCCAAACAGCGCACTTGGATGCACTGGCTCGCCTGTACAACATGGACGAAGAGTCCTGGCGGAGCCTTCACCAGCTAGCCAAAGACGCTGGTGAGCGGGGCTGGTGGTCCAAGTACAAGGACGTCTTCAGCACCAACGGCCTGCCGTCCTTCGAGGTCGAAGCCTCATGTATCCGGACCTATCAAGCGCAGGTGCTCCCCGGCCTGCTCCAAACAGCCGACTACACACGAGCCGTCTTCACCGGGACTGGCGCGTTTCAGGAAGAGCAGGTCCAGCGGCACGTCGCCGGACGGCTGAAGCGCCAAGAGATCCTAGAGCGGCTCTACCCGCCTGAGTACATCGCGATCGTCGACGAAGCCGCACTTCGCAGGTTCGCGGGAGGACCAGAGGTGATGAGGGAACAGCTGGAGCACCTCACTGACGTTGCCCAACGCCCACGGGTCTCCATCCACGTCCTGCCCTTCTCGGCTGGGATTCACGCAGCACACCTGGGAAGTTTCCAGATCCTGGAATTCCCAGAACCAACAGACCCCACCATTGGTTACATGGATACACCAACCTGTAAAATCTTCTCAGAAGAGGACGAAGAGATACGCCGGTACGAGGCCATGTGGCGCGAAGCCCACAATGCCTCCCTCACCGCAGCTCAGAGCATGACTTTCATCCAGGACTTGAGCGCATCATTGAAAGGCACTACATGACCGTTCTTGAGTTCAAGAAGAGCAGCTACAGCGGTGCAAGCGAGGACTGCGTGGAGGTCGCGCACATCCCCTCTGCCTTCCACAAGAGCAGTTACAGCAGTGATCGGGTTGAATGCGTCGAGGTGGCCGAACTCCCCTGTGGTGCGGCCGTCCGGGACTCGAAGCGACCCGAGGCCGGGCACCTCCCCTTCCCCTCCTCTGAGTGGACTGGCTTCCTCAAGAGCGCCCTCAACCACTGACCTGAGACGCCATCGGGCCCGGCCACAGTCTTGTACCGTGGCCGGGCCCGCGTCGCACATCAACTCCCACCAGAGGTTTCATCTCGGGTGTGTTGTGGGCTCCGTTGCGCGCCGATCCCGAAGCCCTAAGCCTCAGTTCCCAGAGCCAGGTCCACCCGGGTTCCCTCCCAGGCATCCCCGGACCTCCAGATCACCTCGGTCCCGAAGACCTCGCTCACCATCGTGGCCGCTTCGGGAGGCTCCGGCGGCTGCGGGAGCACCAGGAAGGCCCGATCGGCCTTCGTGCCGGTCGCGTACTCGACCTCCATGATCCGCAGAACTCCCTCGCGCATCCGGGCGTACGTGTGCCCGTCCTCCCCCAGGACCTCATACAGGTAGCTGCCCTCGGTCCCGTCGCACTCCACGTCGACGAACTCGGACCACCTCGGTTTCTGCTGCTGTTTGAACAGGTCCGCGATGAGCTGGTGCCGCAGGCTCTCGTGTCCGTGGTCCTCTCTCTCACGCTCCACCGCCGCACGGATGACGGTCAGGAATCCGTCTTCCACGGACTCACTCGTCTCGGACATGCTCTGCTCCATCGTGTTCGGTTTCCGTGGTTGGGGAAGCGGGTCAGCGGGCGCCTCCGCCAGCTCCTGCTCTGAAGGATCCTCCTGCGGGTCAGCCTCCGCCCCTTCCCCCGCATCCTCGGGGCGGTTCAGCCGGTACCGGGAAGGCACCCCAGCCAGGAACTGCGCGTAGCTCCGCTCCAGGTGGACGGTCTGGTAATCCGTCACGGACCGGACGTCCGCGCTCAGCACCAGCCGGTACCCCCGATCGTCCAGCAGCCAATAACCGTCCCTGTTCCGGGACCAGATACCGCTGGTCCACAGGTGGGTCAGCATGTCGCGGAGCTCCACCTGAGCATCCCGCGCACTGGCCCGGTGCCGCGCCGCGAACCGGGCCCGCGCCGCCGCGGAGACACGGACCGCCTCGGGCCCCTCCTCCGGTAGGTCCGGGACTGCCCCGCGGGTGGCGGGGCGGGGCAGAACCCCGGGCGCCTCCGAACGGGGAAGCGGAACCCGCGTCCGGTAACCCCCGCACCCCTCCTGACGGCACCACCTGTCAGCAGCGGTAGTGGAGTTGCGGCAGCGGTGGCCGTCGGTCCGGAACCGGGTGCACCGCACCAGTGCCCCGTGGTCCGCGCCGCCCCCCGGGGTCTGCTCGGGGTCGACCAGGACGTCGGGCAGCGGCCGCGCGTACACGATGCTCAGGGACTGAGTACACCTGGTCAGGGCGACATAGAGCTGGCCAACGCCGTTGGCGTCCGACGCGGTGATCTCGCCCGGCTCCACCAGGACGACGTGGTCGAACTCCAGACCGTTCACCCGGGACACCGGCAGGGCCTGGACCTCCGGACCCTCCTCGGTACCCCACGATTCCTTTCGTTGTTCCCTCACCCGCTCCAGCAGGGACGAGTCGTCAGCGGTGATGACCGCGATCGACCGGCTCCGTCCGCCCGTCTCCCGCAGCCGGTCCACCTGTGCCGCCACCTCGGCCAGGAGGTCGTCGGGGGCGGTCCAGCGCACCGTGACGTCCCCCTCCTCCGGGGGACGCACCGGGATCGGCTGGCGCACGGTCGGCGCCACCGCCACCGCGGCGGGCACGGAGACGTGCATGACCTCGTACGGAACCCGGTAGCCGACGGTGAGCTCGTGCAGGTGCCACCCGTCCCGCAGCGTCAGCAGCTCCACGAAGTCCGACCACTGTTCGTAACGGTGCTCCCCGGTGGACTGGGCCAGGTCACCCAGAACGGTGAGCGACCCGCTGGGGCAGCGCCGGGCCAGCCCGCGGACCTGCATCGGGGTGAGGTTCTGGGCCTCGTCCACCACGATGTGCCGGTACCGCATGGGGCCTTCACCGGTGAGCAGGACCCGCAGTTCCTCCAGGCAGACCAGGTCGGCGCGGGTCCAGGGTTCGTCAGCCTCGGTCCGGGACCTGGCGCGGTTCAGGGCCCGCTGCTCCTCCTCGGTCAGGACGCCCTCGGCCGCGGCGGCCAGCGCGTCGGGGTCATTGAGCAGTCTGCGCATCAGCCGCTTCTCGGACAGTTGCGGGCACACGGCCGTGAGCAGGCGGGTCACGGCACGGCTCTGCGACAGCCTGCGACGGACTCCCCCGTCGCGGCCCAGATGGCCGCTCCGCTCGGCCAGCTCGGCGATCAGGTGGTCGAGGAGGGAGTCCAGGAAGTACTGCCGCCGGTCGGCGTGGGTGCCGGGGCGCTGCCGGGCCTGCTCGACCAACCCCTCCAGGTCCTCCCCCGCCACGACGAGTTGGCGGCTCTCGTCTTGGAAGACGAGCCGTCCGTCCGTGAGGAGCCCGGCCAGCCCCTCGGGTCGGATCAGACCGCGCACCGCCCGCTCCAGCACCGCCGCCATCCTGGCGTCGGACTTGATCCGGGCCTGCTCAGGACCGTCCTCAGCCCGGACCTGTCCCTCCCACAGTCCGCCCAGGGCCTGGGCCCGCACCCCGCGGGTGCCGAGCGAGGGCAGGACCTGACCGACGTAGTTCAGGAACTCCGGGTGCGGCCCGACCACCAGGATCTGCTCGGCCTTGAAGTGGTCGTTGTCCAGCAGCCAGGTCACGCGGTGCAGCCCGACCGCGGTCTTGCCGGTTCCCGGTCCGCCCTGGACGACCAGGGTGCCGGGGCGGGCGTCGGAGACCAGTTCGAGCTGGTCGCGCTGGATGGTCTCGACGATGTCCCGCATCAGACCCTTGCGGGCGCGGTTGAGCTCCTCCAGGAGGAAGGGGTCGACCGTCTCCCCCTGCTCCCGGGCCCTGCGGCGGGTGGCCAGGGCCGCGACCTTCTTGGGTGAGGGAACAGCGGGGCGGGCGGGGGCGGTGGGATCTGAGGTGTCGGAGGTGTCAGCGGGGACGGCCGCGCTCTGGTCCGGCTCGCTGATCTCGTCGAAGTAGGAGAGGACCTTGCTGTCCTGGCACTTGAGCCTGCGGCGTAGGCGCACCGTCCCCGGGGAGCTGGGACTGGCCAGCCGCCACTTCGTGGCCAACGGCGCGGTCCACTTGATGACCAGGCGGTCGCCCTTCCCGTCCTTGACTCCCGCCCGCCCGACGTAGAAGGTTTCGCGTTCGCTGTCCTCCTCCACGTCGGCGCGCATGAACACGAGGGGAGTGCCTCCGAGTTGGAGGTCCTCCAACCTCGCCTCGAACTCCCTCTTCTGGGCGGCGTTGTCCTTCGTGCTCGCGCCCAGCGGGTGCCGGGCGAGCCTGCGGAGGTCGTCCTTCGCACGCTCGAAGTGGTGGTAGGCGCGGTCGACCGCTACCTGCTCCTGCACGATGACCGGGTCCCGGTCTCCTTGGTTCAC
Source organism: Nocardiopsis valliformis DSM 45023 (assembly GCF_000340985.1). Classification (NCBI taxonomy): domain Bacteria; kingdom Bacillati; phylum Actinomycetota; class Actinomycetes; order Streptosporangiales; family Nocardiopsidaceae; genus Nocardiopsis; species Nocardiopsis valliformis. Next base: position 210,870 of record NZ_ANAZ01000016.1, on the reverse strand, counting down.
GTCTACTCCGGCTGTTGTGCTGCGGGGGTATGCACCTGTACTGCGGGGGTGTGCACCGTCGGACGGGAGCCGTCGGGTGGTGCGGGTGGTCTCCGGGTACGGGAAGGGGCCGCGTCCTGACGGGGGTGTCGGCTCTCGTCGGATCAGGGAGAGGCACAGCCGAGGAGGAGCCGACGGGGCGGCGGTGCCGGGCGCCCTTCGGGGGAGGGCGGGACGGCGGTCGGGGGCGGGCCCGCCTGTGGGGCCCGCCTCTGCTTCGCGGGCACACCTGACCAGTGGTCACACCGGAGTTCGGGACGAACCTGCGAATTCCACGACCTCACTGCCCATGCCAACCGAAAAACCCGTCCGTGGTCATGACGCGGGGATGAGCACAGGGGTTGACGCAGAAACCTACCCCTCAGCACCCACCACCAGGCCCCTCCGGCCCCGGCTGCTCTCAGCGCTACCCGCTCCGGGGACTGCCCTCCGAAGGAAGTTCCTCCCCGGCCCGGGGCGCCGCGGGCAGGAGGTGCGGGCTCGCGGGCTCCTCCCGCAGCCACCCCTGGTCCACCAGGTACCTGATGGCCAGCGCGCCCTCCCACTGGTTCCAGCCGAACACCGCCTCCAGCTCACGCCAGGTGGGGCCGTGCCCGTGCTCGGCGAGGTGCTCCTCCACGTGCGCGGCCACCCACGGCTCCAGCCCCTGGACGATCCGCCAGGCACGCATGGTCTGGCCGGTCCGCAGCGCCCGCCGCTCTCCCGCCCGCCCGGGCTCGGCGCTTCGAGGCCGGGGAGCCCCGGACCCCCTCCCCTGGGTCGAGGTCGTACCCGCGCTACGGGTCCGCCCTTCCTGGGAGGTCAGGTGCCATCCCTTGCAGGCCGGGCACTCATAAGCCCGGCGGGGCATCCGGTCCGAGCGGTCGGAGCCGTGGTGGCGGATGGCGGCCAGGGCCAGTTCAGCGCTGATGTTGTCCTTGAACCAGCGTTTGCCGCACCTGCGCGGGCGGGAGGCGTGCGGCGCTCGGGCGGGCTTCGTACCGGAGTGGAGGTGTCGTCTGCTCATGGGGGGCTCCTCGAGATCGGCCGGTACCGGCGGGATACCGGGGTGCGTGCTTCGGGAAGCGAGCGGCTGACCGCTCTGGAACATGCCGAGGACACTACCCAGAAACATCGACCCGATGAAGTACAACCCTTGATAAGGGGACTTATCAGATCTCCACTACCAAAAATCCTCGCTCTGCCCTACAGTGGCCTCACACCCGCACTCCCCACCCCCGACACAGAGAGCGAGGAAGCGGCCCATGCCTTCGTCACCCCTGCTGCTCTCCCTGTCCGACATCGCGGGGCTCGCCCGCGTCCAGCGCCCGGTCGTCTCCACCTGGCGGCGGCGCCACCACGACTTCCCCTCTCCCATGGCGGAAAACGACAGCCGGGCCTGGTTCGACGGCCACGCGGTCGCCGACTGGCTGACCAGCACCGGCCTGGGCAACACCCCGGCGGACGAGATCGGCCCGGAGCTGGTCGCGCACGGACTGGTCCGCGTGGCGGAGGGGGTCGGGGCGCAGCGCCTCGTCTCGGTGCTCGGAGCCCTGCTGTGCCTCCAGTACATGGACGAGAAGCCCCTCACCGACACCACGAAGGACGCTCTGCTCACCCGTGCGGAGCACATGGACCCCGACGACGAGTTCTTCCTGCGCGAGCTGAGCGCCGACCCCGGGCTCTCCGCCCGCCTCGCACCCCTGGCCGAGGACCTGGTCGAGGCCGCCTACACCCCCGGTGGCGCGCACGAACACCTCATGCGGCAGCGGCACCGCCTCGGACTCGCCGACCCCGAGAGCGGATCCCTCGCCCCCGAACTGCGCCGCCTCATCGTGCAGGTGGCGGACCCGCACGAACGGGCCTCCGCCAACGACACGCTCACCGTCGCCGACCCGCACGCCCTGTACGGGGACCTGCTGCACGACATGGTGTGCGCCCTCGACGACCCCGCGGACAGCCGGACCCTGGCCGCCGAGCGGCGCCCCGACCTGGCCCGGCTCACCCGGCGCCGACTGCTGCTGGCCGGAGTGCCCGAACTCGATCTGGACGTGCAGGAGGGCACCGAACTGGAGGAGGGCATCGCCGACCCCGACCTGGTGGTCACCCTGCTGCCTTACCAGGCGGGCGAAAGCCGTTCCCAGGCCCGGGTGTTGGAGGAGATCGAGGCCATCGGAGACCTGCTCGGCCCCGGTTGCACGGCGGTGGTCATCGGCCCCGCCGACGCGCTGGTCGGTGCTCTGGACACCCGTGAGGCGCAGATCCGTTCCCGTCTGATCCGCAGCAAACTGGTCGAGTCGGTCACCACCCTGCCCGGCGGTGCCGACCCTTCCCGCCCCGGATACGAGTGCGCCATGTGGACCCTGCGCAGGGGCCAGGTCGCCAACACCGAGGGCCGGGTGCTGGTCAACGACATCAGCGCGCGTCCCCTGGACGACCAGGTGATGCGAACCCTGGCCGAGGACATCCTGCTCTGGCGAGCCGAGGGCCATCACCTGGGCGGACACGACCCCCGGTACGGGATGTCGGTGACCATCAAGGACCTGGAGGACCGGTTCGGGGAGTCGCTCGTTCCGCCGGGTCCGCCGGTGTCCCGACTGCTGTCCCAGGCAGTCCGCGACCGGCCGGCCCTGATCGCCGAGGCCGAGACCCGCCTGGCCGAGGCCGACAACCGGGCCCGTGCGCACACGGAGTCCGCAGGTCCTCTTCGCGGCGGTCTCCTCCGCCGGGTGGGACCCGCACCGGAGCGGGTCACCGTCAACACCCTGATCCGCCAGGACCGGCTCGTCCCGGTCAAGGGGCACCGGATCGCGGACGAACACATCGACCCTGCGGGGCAGCTGGACCTGATCGGCCCGGACGAGGTCTTGGGACGGTCCCAGCGCGGGGACCGTCGTATCGACCGCCTGGTCCTGGCCGCGGAGTACCAGCACGCGGCCCTGACCGAACCCGGCGACGTGGTGTACACGACCGCCACCGGCTTCGGGGTGATGGTCGACCACGAGGGGGCCTCGGTGGTCTGCTACCCGGCCCGGGTCCTGCGGGTGAACCGCAAGGCGAGACGGGCACTCACCCCCCGGGTCCTGGCACTGCTCCTGGAGGGCGCGGTCTCCACCAACAAACCGACGGGGTCGGTCCGCGCCCCCCGCGGCATCGGGGAGATCTCCCTGCCCGACCTGAACCCGAAGGAGGTGGAGCGCCTGGACACCTTCCTGGCCGAGTCGGACCGCAAACGCGCTCTCCTGGACGCCCAGTACACCGAGCTCGACACCATCCGGCGGCTGAGCGCTGCTGGTTTCGGTGACGGAACCCTGGCTGTCCCCACCGACTGACAGACTCCTAGACACTCCCCTCTTCCCGGTCCCGTTGTTCCTGGACAGCGGTGTCACCGGGTCATATCTACACAGAAAGAACACACCGCACATGCCGCCACGCAAACACGCCAGCACCCAGCAGGGGGAGCTGTTCAACGCCTCCACCCCGCAGGAGATCCGGGCGATCCTCTGGAAGGCCGCCGACCAGCTCCGCGGGTCCATGGACGCCGCCCAGTACAAGGAGTTCGTGCTCGGGCTGGTCTTCCTCAAGTACGTGGCCGACGCCTTCGACGAACGCCGCCGCGAGATCGTCGTCGAGCTGGAGGAGGACGGCGTCCCGGAGCACCGCTGGGACGCCTTCCTGGAGGACCAGGACTCCTACACCGAGGAGAACGTCTTCTGGGTGCCGGAGAAGGCGCGCTGGAAGCACATCGCCGAGAACGCGGCCAGCACCCCCGAGGGGGTCGGCAAGCTCATCGACGACGCGATGGGCGAGATCATGGCGAACAACAAGGCACTGACCGGTGTGCTGCCGCAGATCTTCAACCGCGACAACGTCGACCAGAAGCGGCTGAAGGGGTTGGTCGACCTCATCAGCGACGCCCGGTTCGCGGGCAATGACGAGAAGACCGCGCAGGACGTACTCGGTGAGACCTACGAGTACTTCCTGGAGCAGTTCGCCCGCGCGGAGGGCAAGCGGGCCGGTGAATTCTACACGCCCAAGAGCGTGGTGGAGCTGCTGGTGGAGATCCTGGAGCCGTACGAGGGCCGGGTCTACGACCCCTGCTGTGGTTCCGGCGGCATGTTCGTCCAGGCGCAGAAGTTCGTCGCGCACCACGGCGGCCGCGACCACACCCACGACATCGCGGTCTACGGCCAGGAGGCCAACGAGCGCACCTGGCGACTGGCCAAGATGAACCTGGCCATCCACGGCATGGACCCCGAAGGTGTGGGCAAGCGCTGGGCAGACACCTTCGGCGACGACAAGCTGCCCGACCTGAAGGCCGACTTCGTCCTGGCCAACCCGCCCTTCAACCTCCACCCCTGGGAGCGGCGTACCGACGACAACCGCTGGCGTTTCGGTGTCCCGCCCGCGAACAATGCCAACTACGCCTGGCTACAGCACATCGCTTCCAAGCTGGGTGACCGGGGTAAGGCCGGTGTAGTCCTCGCCAACGGGTCGATGTCCACTCAAACCTCCGGTGAAGGTGAGATCCGCAAGGCGATGGTGGACGCCGACCTGGTCGCGTGCATGGTGGCACTTCCCGGAAACCTTTTCCGCACCACCGCGATCCCGGCCTGCCTGTGGTTCCTGGTCCGGGACAAGGGCGCCCAGGGAGCCGAGGCGACCAACGACCGGCGCGGGGAGGTCTTGTTCATCGACGCCCGCGATATGGGCGAGATGATCAATCGCACCGAGCGAGTGTTCTCCCCGCAGGAACTGGAGAAGGTCGCCGACACCTTCCACGCCTGGCGCGGCACTGCTTCCGCAAGGAGGAAAGGGCTGACCTACAAGAACGTGCCGGGGTTTGCCTACTCGGCCAAGCTCCAAGAGATCGCTAAGCACGACTACGTGCTCACGCCTGGACGATATGTGGGAACGGCCGAGGCTGAAGAGGACCCGAATGCCGAGCCACTGGACGAGAAGATCGCCCGCCTGACGAAGGAGCTCTTCGAGCACTTCGACGAGACAAAACGCCTTGAGGGCGTAGTTCGCGAGCAGCTGGGGAGGCTTGGATGAGCGACTGGCAGGAGACAACACTCGCCAATATGGTCCATCTCCAACGAGGGTTCGACCTCCCATCCGGAGAACGCGTTCCAGGCCCGTATCCCATTCTTGGATCAGCTGGAATCAGCGGTTGGCACAACGAAGGACCCATCACCGGTCCAGGCGTAACAATCGGACGCAGCGGATCATCCATTGGAAAAGCAACCTGGCATGATGGGCCGTACTGGCCACTCAACACCACACTTTTCGCAAAAGATTTCCTCGGAAATAATCCTCGCTACATATTTCACCTGCTGGATTCAATTGATTTCTCTGGACACAACTCAGGAAGCGCACAGCCATCTCTCAATAGAAATTTCATTTCCAGCATCCACGTAACCGCCCCACCCATTGCCACACAAGCTGCCATAGCGAACATCCTCGGCGCACTGGATGACAAGATCAAAGCCAACAACCACACAGCTTCACTCATCGACGATCTCACCCATGCCATCCATTCGCGCACGCTCCAACTCGCGACCGGAGCACCCCTCCCTCGGGGCTGGCACATGGGGCGCCTGTCTGATCTCTGCACGACACAGTACGGATACACCGCCAGCAGTACTCCGCAGAACGTGGGCCCTCGCTTCCTGCGAGTAAAAGACATCAACAAGAACAACTGGATCGAGTGGGACTCGGTTCCTTACTGTGAAATCCCCCAGGAAAAAATTGAAAAGTACAAGCTCTCCGTGGGTGACATTGTCGTCGCAAGGATGGCAGACCCGGGGAAGTCAGCCATCATCGAGGATTACGAAAATTCTGTTTTTGCATCCTACCTGGTTCGCCTGAAAACGGAGTCGCTGAAGCATTCATATTTCATCTGGGGATTCCTCAAGTCGCGTGAGTATCTGCAGTATGCGCAGTCAACGAGGAGCGGTTCAGTGCAATCTAATATGAACGCGAAGGTGATCACCGCTGCCGAACTTCCCATCCCCCCACAGGAAGCCATGGATTCCTACATTCAGAAGATCCAACCGCTGCGTCGCAAGTTGTATTCAACGCTCGCCGAATCCCGCACGCTCGCGGAGTTGCGGGACACCCTCCTTCCTCAACTGATGTCCGGAAAGCTGCGCGTCAAGGACGCTGAGAAAATCGTGGAGGACAACGTATGACGCCCCCCAGACCCGGCGATTCCGCTTCCTCCGAGGTCCCTGCTGAGTCCGGATTCGGTTCCCTCGCCTCGGGGCGGGTAACCGAGGCCGATTGGGAGGGCTACGCCCTCGAAGAGCTCGGGGAGCTCGCCTGGCTACCCGATCCCGGTAAGAAGTTCGCCCCCGGTTCCGGGCAGCGCCGGGTCTGGGATGACCTTCTCCTCCAGGACGACCTGCGCGATGCAGTCGAGCGCCTCAACCCCAGGCTCACCCCCTCCGCAGTAGAGCGTGCCCTGACCATCGCGACCACGCCCGCCTCGCGCGAGCCCCTCCCCGAGAACCGGCTCGCGCACAGCTACCTCACCTCCGGGATTCGGCTCACCTACACCGACGAGTTCGGTGCTGAGCACTCCCCCACCGTCCGGCTCGTCGACTTCGCCAACCCCACCGCCAACACCTTCCGCGCCGTCAACCAGGTACGGCTGCTCGACGGTGACCACGAGCGCCGGTTTGACGTCGTCCTCTACGTCAACGGTCTCCCCTTGGCCGTGGTCGAGCTCAAGAACGCCTCCGACCCGAGCACCACCACCCTCGCCAGAGCGCACGCTCAGCTGGGCACGTACGCGGAGGAGTTCCCGGCGGCCTTCCGGTACAACGTGCTCTGCCTGGTCTCGGACGGGGTCACCGCCAAGTACGGCACCCCCTTCACGCCCTTCGAGCACTTCGCCCCGTGGAACGTGGACGGGCAGGGCGAGCCCCTCGACAGCCCGGACTCCGAGTACGCCGAACACTCCGTCACCGAAAAGCCCGACGCGCTGGCCCTCGCCCTGCGCGGGCTGTTCGACCAGCACCGCTTCCTCGACCTCACCCGGAACTTCGTCAACTTCACCAGCAGCGGCAGCAAGCACGGCAAGCGCGTCGCCAAAGCCCACCAGTACTTCGCGGTGAACAAGGCACTCAAGGCCGTGGTCAGGGCCGCCCAGACCAACGGGCAGGCCGGTGTGGTCTGGCACACCCAGGGGTCGGGCAAGTCCGAGGAGATGGTCTGCCTGAGCGGGCTGGTGGCCCGCGAGCCAGCACTGAACAACCCCACCGTCGTGGTCGTCACCGACCGCACCGACCTCGACGACCAGCTCCTCGGTACCTTCCAGGCCAGTCGTGAACTCCTGGGCACCGACCCGGTCCAGGCCGACTCCCGGCAGGAGCTGCGGGACGTCCTCACCAACACCAATACCGGCGGGGTCGTCTTCACCACCCTGCAGAAGTTCGGGCGCACCAAGGCCGAGCGCGACTCCGGGGCCGACCACCCGTTGCTGTCGGAGCGGCGCAACATCCTGGTGGTCGTCGACGAGGCGCACCGCAGCCACTACGACAGCCTCGACGGGTACGCGCGGCACCTGCGCGACGCGCTCCCGCACGCCACCCTGATCGCCTTCACCGGGACCCCGATCTCCCATGCGGAAGCCAACACCCGCGAGGTGTTCGGCGGCGGCAAGGACTACATCGACGTCTACGACCTGCACCGAGCGGTCAAGGACGGCGCGACCGTGCGCGTCTACCACGAGCCGCGGCTGATCGAGATCTCCCTGCCCGAGGGGATGGACCCCTCGGAGATCGACGAACAGGCGGACACCCTCACCGCCGCGATGGACGACGCCGAACGCCGCCAGGCGCTCAAGGCCGCCCTGAAGATGACCAACATCTACGGTGCCCCCGAGCGGGTGGCCACGCTCGCCAAGGACCTGGTCGAGCACTGGGAGAAACGTTCGCAGCTGGTCCGCCCCTACCTGGGCGGCCCGGGCAAGGCCATGCTGGTGTGTGCCACCCGTGAGGTGTGTGTCCGGGTCTTCGACGCCCTGGCGGAGCTGCGCCCCCAGTGGGTGGGCGAGGGCCCCGACACCGGGGTGATGAAGGTGGTCTTCCACAGCGAGCCCTCGGACGACGCCGAGCTCAAGGCGCATGCGATGCGCCCCTCCGAGCACAAGGTCGTCCAGGCACGCGCCAAGGACCCGGACGACGAGCTGCAGCTGCTCATCGTGCACTCCATGCTGCTGACCGGGTACGACGCCCCGCCGATCCACACCATGTACATGGACCGGCCGATGCGCGGCGCGGGCCTGATGCAGGCCCTGGCCCGCGTGAACCGGCGCTTCCGGGACAAGCAGGACGGACTGCTGGTGGGTTACGCCCCACTCACCGACAACCTCCGCAAGGCGCTGGCCGAGTACTCGTCCAGCGACCAGGAGGACAAGACCCTCGGCCGGGGTGTGGACCGGGCCATCACCGAGGTCCGCAACGAGTACGACACCATCTGTGGTCTGCTGTCGGGGGTCGACTGGCGTCGGCTGTTGGTCACGGGTGAGGAAGACGCCCGTCGGCGCGCCCTGCGCGTGGTCTCCAACCACCTGGTCTCCCCGGAGGCCCAGCGCGTCCCCGAGGGTGAGGACGCCAAGTCGCTGTCGCAGCGCTTCCGGGAGAGCGCGACCCGCTTGGAGCGCTTCTACCAGCTGTGCTCGATGAGCCGCCAGATCAGCGAGCGGTTCGAGGACCTGGAGCACTGGCGACGTGACATCGCCTTCTTCGTGGAGGTGCGCGCCTGGGTGGTCAAGATCGAGGCCGCCAACCGCGAGGCCCGCGGTGAGACGCTGCCCGCCGAGATCAGCATGTACCTGTCGCAGCTGGCGGCCTCGGCGGTGGACGCCGAGGAGATCACCGACCTATACGCCGAGGCGGGCATGGGCCGGTTGGACATCACCCGGCTCAACGAGGCCCAGTTGCAGCGCCTTCAGGAGTCGAAGACCCCGCACCTGGCGGCCGAGGCGCTGCGCCGCCTGGTTCAGGAGAAGATGCGCGAGGTCACCCGGCACAACGCGATCAGCCGGGAGCTGTTCACCGAACGTCTGGAGAAGCTCATGCTGCGCTACATGCAGGAACAGCTCAGCAGCGCCGAGGCGTTGGCCGCGCTGTTCTCGCTCGCAGAGGAGGTGATGGCCGAGGCGCGCCGGGGCGAGAAGTTCGACCCGCCGCTCAACGACGCCGAACTGGCCTTCTACGACGCGGTGGCCTCGCACGGCACGGCCAAGGAACTGATGGACGACGACGTCCTGGCGAACATCGCCCGTTCCCTGGTCCGGGACATCCGCAAGAACCTGAGCACCGACTGGCTCTCGCGCGAGCCGGTGCGCGCCAAGCTGCGCAACCGGGTGCGTCGACTGCTGGCCAAGTTCAACTACCCCCCCGACCAGGAGCAGAAGGCGATCGACTCCGTCATCAAGCAGATGGAGACCTTCGCCCACGAGTGGGCGCCCGCCGCACGAGGCTGACCCTCCTCCGAACACCGAAGGGCCGGGGAACCATGGGGTTCCCCGGCCCTTCGCGCGCACGGACCCGATTCCCCGTACACGGTTTCTGTTATTTAATTATCTGATAACCCGCCTTACCAAGCTAGAAGATCGTCAAATCCCTGTTCCGGGCAGCATGCTGGTTCTTGCCAGCGCACGACGGCCCGCCTCCCGAGACCGCGCGGCGAACACCTGTCCCCGGCCGCGTCCAGGCCGCCGCCCCACCCCATGGAGGAAGACCCGTGAGCACTCTCAAGCCCGCCCTCACCACCACCCTGTCCCTGGCCCTGCTGGCCCTGCTCTCCGCCTGCTCCACCACCCCCGACGACAGCCAGATCGTGGGCCTGGAGCCCAGCCAGAGTGACGACGCCACCGTCGAGGAGGCCGCCGAGGACGAGACCCCCACCAGCGTCGAGGAGGAGTTCGGTTCCGAGTACGTCTACACCGACGACCTCACCGTCCGTCTGACCAACCTGGAGCGCCGGGTCTCCGGCGAGTGGGACATGCCGGAGGACACCCCGTACGTGTACTTCGACATCCAGTTCGAGAACGGCACCGGCAGCCCCGTCGACCTCTCCTACCTGTCGGTCTACTGCCAGATCGGTGAGGAGGGCCGCACCGCCGAGGACGTGTGGACCGACGACACCGGTTCCGGCTTCACCTCCACCGTCATGGACGGCCGCACCGCCACTGCGGGCTACGGCTGCGAACTCCCCGAGGACGAGTCCTACCTCCAGGTCGAGCTGACCCTCAGCGACTGGGAGGACCTCGACGACTACATGCGCGAGACCGTCTACTTCGTCGGCGACATCGCCTGAACCGCCCCGGCCGCCCCGCCCACCGCGCGGGGCAGCCCTCGAACCGTCGGCAACCGGACACAGCACTTGAAAGGGCACCCTCCGCCATGACCTCCCATAAGGCCAAACAGCCGCCTACCACCGGCAAGACCTCGCTCTACCGCCTCAGAAGTGCGGATCCGGCATCGGAGAACCTGCGCTCTCTGGTACTGCGCCGCTACCTCGAACGTGAAGGGTTCCTTGCCCGCCAGTTCACCAACGGCCCGCTCAACGGCCTTCTCGTCACCGGCACCGTCGCACCGGGTACGGCAGGCTGGTGCTCGATGCTGAGCGGGCTGACCGAGCTTCCCGTGGAGGAGGAGAACCGCACGTCCTTCGGCCTCCTGATGGTCCGGACAGACCGTCACGTCTACGCCCTCAGCTACGGCATGGGGCACCTGATGCTCGACCCGACCAGGATCGACCCGGGCTTCGGGATCGAGTTCGCCGTCCGGTGTTTGGAGAAGGACCGCATCACCAGGGTCCGTCGGCAGGTCATGGATGCCCGGGGACGGACCGATGAGAACGCCGCAACGTCGGGCGAGCACATCCGGGGCTTCGGAATCGAGGAGTTCGGTGAGATCGTCAGCCAGATCTCGGGACAGGTCAGCGGTGTGCCACTGACCTTCACCCGGGATGGATCACGTCCCGCGCACATCACCGGCAACGACCGTTCGATCAAGCTCCACCTCGGCCGGAACCCGGAGGCTCTGTTCTCCGATCTTCAGGCCGTTGAAAGGGTGTGCGACCGCCCCGACCCCCTTCCGGAGTTCGAGTTCATCACCCAGGTGCGTCCGTTGCAGGGCAAGTCAGACCTCGCCCGCCGCCTCGATGAGCGCTTGGATTCTCTTCTCGGATCGGAGGACGTGCGGCAGATGGCGCTGACCGTACCCTCCGAGGCCCGGGAGAGGTTCGACCTCGCCGAGACCTTCCGTGTGTCCGTGGCGGGGCACCGTGAAACCGTGACCGACCTCGACGCGGAGTTCCTTGTCCGGACCGCGAAGTCCCAGGCCCCGGGACGGCGACTGGAAGCCTTGCGTAAGGGGCGCGTGACCATGTTCGCCGATACCGACGCCAGTGACCCGATCAGCAGGGCACTCCCCGCCGACCAGTGGCTGACCGTCCAGATCCCGGACGCGAACGTGCACTACTTCTACTGGCAGGGGCGGTGGTACGAGGTCGGAGCGGAGTACCTCACGATGATCCGGCGGCGCGTGACTGAACTGCTCAGCCGCCCCACGAGTATCACCTTGCCGCCGTGGCCAGCCCGCACAAGCGAGGACAAGTACAACAAGCTCGCTGCCGAACAAGAGGGATACCTGCTGTTCGACAAGGACACTGTCCGCACGAAACGCCTTCGTGGAGGCGGGCTGGAAATCTGTGACCTACTCGGTCCTGGAGGACAACTCATCCACATCAAGCGGGCCGATGGACGGAAAGGGACCGCACCCCTCAACCACCTGTTCGCCCAAGGACGGATGTCCCTGGAGACCCTGCGCTACGACGCTACGGCCAAGAGCAGATTCGTCCAGAAGATCGAACGCACCGCTCCCGAGCATCCTGCTGACCGTTCGTTCACCAACCCCACCGTCGTCTTCGGTATCTTCCTCAAGGGCGGAGTGCCGATGACCGTGGACTCGCTGTTCGCTTTCGCGCAGGTCTCCCTCCTCCACACCGAGACAGCCCTTCGTGGCATGGGTGCTGGACTGGAGGTCGTCTCCATCGACAAAGGCGGCAAGGAGCAGTCCGCTTCGCCAGCTCGGCATCCGTGATGTGAACCATCGGCTGGTCTGCCCTAAGGGTTTGAGGAGAGCTACAAGAGTCTCTCCTCTCAACGCTCAGGGTTGTAAGAGCGGAAGACGGCATCCGCATCTCGCGCCTTGTCCACGAGCCTCCCGGAATCCCACGTGCATCACCTCGTCATGCGCACCCATGCCTGTTGAGGGATGAAAGGTTGGCCTGTTGCCGAGATCCAATCCTCGACGAGCGACCTCCTGGAAAACCCGTGAACCCGCCTACACACTCCAGATCCAAGCACAAAGCCTCTTGTTTTCCCTAAATAATTGAGATAAAGCAACGATACCCATACCTGTCCGGGCCCTCCGGTCCGTGGCCTCACCCGGTTGACTGCGGTAGGTGATAGAAAGTCATCGGATTTTACGGAGAGGACCCTCTTGACCATCGAAGCCACCGAAGAACAGCAGGCCGCTCGGGATACCTTTGCCGAAGGCCGAGAACTGGCGCTCATTGCCGGAGCAGGCACCGGTAAGACCTCCACCCTGGCTCTGATGGCCGAGGCCGCCCCACGCCGGCGCGGCCTGTACATCGCCTTCAACCGGGGGATCGCTGACTCGGCCGCAAAGCTCTTCGGCGGGAGGGTTCAGTGCAGGACCGTTCACCAGCTCGCCTTCCATGCGGTCGGCAAGAAGTACGTCCAACGCCTCAACGCTTCCCGTATTCCCGCCCGGGAGACCGCCAGGATTCTCGGCATCGATCGCGACCTCGACGTCGCCGGAAAAAACATCGACCTCTTCCACCAGGTCCGTTTGGTCCGAGGCATGGTGCGACGCTTCTGCTATTCCGCGGACCCGCTCCTCATGGCCCACCATATGGAGCACATCAACGGCCTGGACAATCCATCGAATGACGACGTCGCCGTGGCGCTACTCCCCTTCGCTCAGCGTGTGTGGGAGGACCTCCAGCTCCCCGAGGGGCGGCTCAGGTTCGAACATGACCACTACCTCAAGATGTGGGCACTGACCGAACCCGACCTGAAAGCGGACTTCGTCCTGCTCGACGAGGCACAGGACACCAACTCCGTGTTCGAGAAGGTTTTCCTGGACCAGGACTCCCAACGGGTGTGTGTCGGTGATCCCGCCCAACAGATCTACGCCTGGCGTGGGGCCCGCGACATCATGTCCGGTTTCCAGGCCGAGCACCTTCACCTCACCCGTTCCTTCCGCTTCGGCCAGCCCATCGCCGACATCGCCAACCGTTGGCTGGAATACGCTGAATCCCCTATGCGGCTGACCGGACACGGCCCCGCTCCCACCCGGATCTCTACTTTCGCCGAGCCCGACGCGGTGCTGTGTCGAGGCAACGCAGACGCACTCAAGGAGGTCGTGGACTACCTCGGGCGGGGGATCCCAGTGGCACTGGCGGGCGGCGGTCACGCTTTGGAGTCCATCGCCGAGGCCGCCGATCAGCTCCGAGCCGGGCAGCGAACGTACCATCCCGACCTGTTCCTCTTCCACACCTGGCAAGAGGTCCAGGACTTCGTCGAATCCGACCCCGATGGTCAACAGTTGAGGCCGTTGGTGAAAGCCGTCGACACCTTCGGCACAGAGGTGATCCACAGTGCGGTCAAGCAGCTGTCCGATGAGGAGCAGGCCCAGGTCACGGTGTCGACCGCCCATAAAGCCAAAGGCCGTCAATGGGACTCTGTCCGCATCGGGGAAGGCTTCGCCCGTCCTCCCAAGGATGAGGACGGAGTCCAGTTGCCGATGCTCCCGGCTGAGGCCCGCTTGATCTACGTCGCGGTGACCCGTGCCCGCCACGGCCTCGATATCAGTGCGCTCGACTGGCTTGACGATTATGAGGCAGCCATCGCGGGCCCCGATCAAAGCGGGCACCTCAATGGACGACCGATGGTCGACCTACCGCTTACCACACAGTTGAGGTTCAGTGCCTCACCGGTGTCGGAATTCCTCGATCAGCACCTGCCCTACCACAGCAACATCGTCCGCGAGTACCAGAAGTACGTCGACACGCTGCCTTATCCTGTGCAGCCGATGAACGCACGGCGCCCCAACTGGGCGAACCTCGGACGCACCATCGACTACCGTCTCCGGCTCTCGTTCGGCCGCGACCTGGGCAGTGCGGTCGCCCTAGGCATCGATGCCTTGGGGAGCCAGATGCACCTGCCCGGCGCGCCCGGAGCGGAAGGCCGAAAAGCCCTGTACACGGCCGGTCTGCGGCTGCTGGAGATCATTGGAGACTACCTGGCTGGCTGGGCCCTGCTCAGCGACGCCGAACTCACCCGGCTCTGTTACGTCGCGGGCTTCTTCGAGGACATCATGCGCAGCGGAGTAGTCGGGCGCCAGAGTATGTTCACTTCGGCCTCTCCGGGTACGGTTCTCGCCGACCTCGTCGACTCGGTGCCCTCCTACGCCATCAACGACATCGACGACCAGCTACGGCTCGCACATGAGCCCCTGGCCCCTTTTCAAGGGCTTGGCTACTCCAACGTCTGCGGACCGGTTTTCGCAGGCAGTTCCGACATCGGTGGGGCCGATGCCGACTTCATCCTGGATGGCCTTCTCCTGGACTGCAAAGCCACCACCCGGCCCCGGCATCTGGGCCGCGAAGAGGTTTACCAACTCGCCGGTTACCTGCTGCTCGACTACGACAACGCGTACCGCATCGACCAAGTGGGACTGTACCTGTCGCGCCAGGGAGGACTGATCATCTGGGATGCCGACGAGTTTCTTCGCAGGCTCGGAGCACCTGCACCGCTGCCCCGGCTCCGGACCGAGTTCCGGAGTCATCTACAGGGCCGACGCCGGGCTCTGACCGGTTGAAGGCGCCATGCCTTCTCGCTACGTGGCCGGATGAGGCCAGCGGAGAGCAAGTCGGTACCTCGATCGACGGTCCCCGACCAACCCTCGTGTTACCAGGGCCGCGCGAGCGAACGAGACCGGCGGGCACGGACACGGAGGAAAGGAACGCCGTGCGGACGTAGTGCTTCTCCAAGTAGCCGGTGTGATCGGGGATGTGGGGCGTGACCTCGACCTCGGGGGCGATCTTGCGCTAGACCAGGGCATGGACCATGCGAACACTGCTTCCTTCGCGCCTTCCCTGGAAGGGTCGAGCCAGCTGAAATCCGGCGCCTGTGGTGCACCCGGAGGGTGCACCACAGGCGCCGTGGACGTGCACCCGGAGGGTGCACAATCCCCTGCGGAACGCGGGGAAACCCGGCACAACCAAGCACCCACCTCCCCCACTACCTGCAACTTCTCACATCACCGCAGGTCAACTCACTCCCCCACCAGCATTCAAGTCCCGTCACTCACCCCAGAGGCTCAAGCCCCTGACCAGCGCGAAAGCGCAACGGTCAGGGGCTTTTGCGTTGCCGGGGGCGCACCAGCGGGTGCACGGGCACGGTGACGTCACCGTGATCGCTCATGGAAGCGGACCACCGCTACCCACAGGCGGTGGTCCGGGAACGGAACGGGCCCGGGACGGACCGGTTCACCGTTCCAGCCCGGCCTCGTCCATGCGCCGTTGGAGCCCGCTCTTGCGGCGGTGCCGTTCACGTAGTTCCCGCAGCGGTCGTGTGAAGGCTGCCCGTTCCCCTTCACGATCGGCGAGGGCGTGCAGATCCGCCAGGAGTGAGACGGCCCGGTCGTACTCTCCGGGGAGTTTGGTGGCGATACGGTCCTCGACCTCCTGCCACGCGGAATCGCGCCGTTCGACCAGGCCGTCGAGGCGTGCTTCCCTTGCAGCAGCCTCCTCCTCCCTGCGCAACCGTTTCCGTTGAGCCTCCCGATCGGCCTCCTCCCGAGCCCTGCGGGCCCGGAGTTCCCCCGCGGCAGTCCACAGCTCCCGCACGGTCCGGGCGCCCTCCGCCGCCGGGTCCTCGCGCCCGTTCCCCTGGAAGGCCTGGAGCATCCGGGCCCGAGCCCGGGCGGCCTTTCCCTCGACCACCAGTCCCAGGAGGCGGTTCTTCTCCTGGGCTGGCAGGTCCTCAATCCACCTCGACATCGCCTCTCCCCTGTCGCCTGCGGTCGGCAGAGGGGAGGAGGCACGCGCGGCCACCGCGATCAGGTCCGGGTCGATGCGCAGGAACTCCGCGACCGCGCGCAGGGATGCGCTCAGGTCACCCAACCCCGCGGGGACCGGGGGTTCCACCTCTTCGTCGTCGAGTTCGTCGTCGGCCTGTACCGACAACAGCCACGCGAGATACAACAGACGCCGATCACCGCCCAGCAACTCGGCACGGACCGGAGCGATCCCCGCCAGGCCCGCCGGAAACTCGACGAAATCGGTTTCCTCGTCCTGGGCGGTCAAGGACACGACGGTCCGGCCGCCGCCCGTGGTGAAGCGGGCGTCCTCGGTCAACAGGTAGGGCTCGATGTCGGATGGCCTCAGGATCGTGCTCGGGGCGGAGATCATGATCCACCGCGTACCCCACTCGGCGAAGTAGGCGAACACGTCGAAGTGGGTGCGCATCAGCCGAGCCGGGTCACCGCGGAAGTCTCCCCAGTGGTACTCGTTGGTGAACGAGGTCGCGGTGATACTCGCCCGGCTGGACAGGGCCCGCAGTTCGGCGCGCTGGTCCGCGTCCAATGGCCGGTCCAGGGCGAGGAAGTCGTAGTGCTGGTAGGCGCTCACCGCAGGGCGGTCCTTTCGTCCGGTCGGTAGCCGTGGTCGGCGAGCCACTGGCGGGCACGTCCCAGGCCGCGTTCCTCGCTGAAGATCGTCCACGAGGACAGGGTGTCCCCGCCCTCTCCGTGGACCGTGTTCTTGAACCGTCTGAACGCCCCGCGCCCGTCCAGCTGCTGCCGCAGGCGCCCGCGCAGGTCGACGTCGGCGACCGTCTCGGTGAAGTCCGCCATGTCCTGGTAGGCGTCCGTGCTGTCGGACTCGACCGTGATCAGGCGGTCCCAGTCGAGTTCGTCACCGTCCGGGAGGGCATCGAATTCCAGGACGGCTGCGGGCAGGACCTCACCCGTCACGGGGTCGAAGGCACCCTCCCCCTCGGCCGGGTCGGAGCCCGCGGCATCGGCCAAGTCCTCCAGGTCGACAGGGACGGGCGCGAGCTCCGCGTCGGCGGCCTCGTCCTCCAGGGCCCGGTCCAACGCGTCGGCGAGCAGGCCGTCCCCCGGCCAATCCCTCTCGCGCAGTTCCCGGACGCACCTTCGGGCCGTGTCGGCTGCCTCCGGCTGCCCCGCCCGCAACGCCGCGAGCACGGCGGTACCGGCCCGGTGCGCGACCGCCCCGACGGGCCTCCCGGAGAGCACCATGTCAAGCCCGGCGGCGCCCGGACGGAGTCCTCGGTACTCCTGGACCGCCCATGGGAAGGGCGGGGCGGACACCGTGTTGCTGGAAGCGGTTGGCGAGCCCAGCAGCGTGCTCAGGTCGGGGTGGGCCAGACCCGGATCAGCGGAGAGGATCTCATAGGCGCAGAGCCCGTGGCGGAAGAGGGGGTCTTGCCCCGCCACGGCTTCGATCTCGTCTCGCTCTCCGCGTGCCAGGATGACTTCTCCGGACTCGGCGGGGAGGATCCGGCCGGACAACAGAAACAAGCCGCGGGAATGGTGCTTTTCCAGGTAGTCGATGTGATCGGGCAGGTGGGAGGCCACCGCTTCCGCGTCGGCGGTGTAGCGCAGGATCAGGACGTGGAACATGCGGCCATTCTGCCTCCCCAGCTTCCCCGGGAGAACCGAATCGATCGGCCGAACACCCGACCCGGTGGTGCAGCCCGGCGGACGAACCAGAGGAGCGACGATCAGGCGTCCCTCCCCACACCTGCTCAGCGCTCCGTCAACTCCCCGAACACGGCTCCCTGCGGAACGTCATCACCGTGAGGCATACTCCTGAACGTCGGTTCCCCCGTGGTTCCTCCTGTGCTGACGATGCCGAAAGGGTCCAGTGACTTCCCCGAGCACACTCCCCGAACCCGCTGACCACTTCCTCACCGCCCTCTCCCACGAGATCACGGCCCAGCTGGCCGACGATGCCAGGACCAAGGAGAAGGTCTCCCTCAAGGAAGGCGAACGCGTCCGGGTCGGCGATGCTGAGCACCCCCACGAGTACCTGTTCTCCTGCAACCGTTGGAAGGAGTCCTTCGACTCCGAGCAACTCCTGGTGCGCTTCTCCCGTTCCGGCGGTCCCTGGCAGTACGCCGCGGCCACGGCCCACCCCGACGGGAAGATCCTCGTCACGACGGAGGCCGATCTCGGTCACCGTCCGAAGAACGTTCAGCTCCGTGAGGACGAGACCCGATCGCTGACCGCCCTCGCCGACCGGATCCGCGACTGCGGCCGCAACCCCGGACCCGTGAACGTGACCACAGCCGCCTGGGTCATCGGCGAAGGAGACCCGGCGGTCGGGACTCTGGCCGCCCCGGACCGGTACATCAGCGGGTACCGGGACATGATGCTCAACGAAGGCCAGCGCCGCGCCGTGGAGCAGGCCCTGGGCAGCGGCGTCACCTTCATCTGGGGCCCACCCGGCACCGGCAAGACCGAGGTGGTCTCCCTCATCGTCGAGGGCGCCCACCGGCTCGGTGAACGCATCCTGTTCCTGGCCCCCACCCGCGTTGCCGTCGACCAGGCACTGGAGCGGGTCTGTGAACGGTTTGAGGGCGAGGACGGCTTCGACAGCGGCCTGGTGCAGCGGGCCGGGGAGATCGAGGTGGCCTCGCTCCGGGAGCGGTTCGGTTCGGTGATCGATCCGGAGATGATCGCCGAACGGTTGGGCGCTGACCTGTCCGCCCGGGCCGAGGAGCTGGAGGAGATCCTCGAAGTCGCCGCCGCCCAGCGCGACGCTCACGAACGCCTCGCCCGGGCCGAGGAGGAGCTGGGGAGCGGGGAGGACCTCGCCGAGGAGATCACCCGCGAGGTCTCCCGCCACCGAACCCAGGCCGCCCACTTCCAGCGGGAACTCGACCAGGTGGCCGCGAGCGTCGAGGCGATCGGCGCCCCCTCCGGGATGTTCGCCAAGCGCAAGGCCGAGCGGCTGGCCCGGCTCGTCGACGAGCGCAGTCGCCTGCGCACCACGCTGACCAACGTAGAGCAGCGGATCGACGCCGCCACCGATCGCCTGGAGGACATCAACACGGCGATCACCGAACGCGTGCGGGAACGGGACTCCGCGTTCGAAGCCACTGTCGGCCTGCCCTCCGTTGAGGAGGTGGAGGAGCTGATCGGCTGGGCCGAGCCCGAGCTCACCGAGGTCCGCGATGAGCTCGACGGGCTGATGGAAGCGGTCCGCTCCCGGTGCCGGATCATGGGTACGACTCTGTCCAAGGCGCTGCAGAGCCGCCGCCTCATGGACGAGGTGGACACCGTGGTCATCGACGAGGCCGGGATGGTCGACCTCCCCTCCGCCTGGTGCGCGGCCGGGCTGGCCGGCAAGCGCGTCGTCGTCGCCGGGGACTTCCGGCAGCTGCCCGCCATCACCCAGGCTTCGGGCTCCAGGAAGCTCCAACCCGAGGAGCGGGAGCATGCCCGGCAGTGGATGGACCGGGACGTCTTCCACGCCGCGGGGCTGGTCTCCCCCTCCGGGCGGGTCAACGACGATCCCCGCCTGGTCGCTCTGGACACGCAGTACCGGATGCGCCCCGACATCTGTGCCGTGGTCAACCGGGTCGCCTACCGCGACGCTCCGCTGGTCACCGGACGCAAGGACCGTTCCCGGCTCCCGCACTCGCCGCTGATGGAGCTGCCGGTGGTCCTCGTGGACACCTCGGGCAGCCGTGTCCGAGTCGACGGTACGGGCCGCCACAAGTCGAACCAGGTGCACGAGGCCGTCATTCACGAGCTGGTCCGCGGTCTGCAGTACGACGGAGTCCTGCCCGGGCGCAAACACGACGCGCCGGTCCCGCCCGCCGAGCGCATGGCGGTCATCGCCCCTTACCGCGACCAGGTCAAGCATCTGCGCAGCAGTTTGAAGTACCGCTTCGGCGAGGACTACGAGGGCCTGGCCGACACCGTGCACCGCTTCCAGGGCAGTCAGCGCCCCCTGGTCATCATGGACACCGTCGCCGGGGCCGGGGACAAGCCGGGCTTCTTCTACAGCGGTACGGGGATGTCCTCCTCCACCGCCCGACTGCTCAACGTGGCGCTGAGCCGCGCCCAGGACCACCTCGTGGTGGTCGCCGACGTCGATCACCTGCGCGAACACCTCAAGCCGGGTAGCGAGACCGTAATCATGCTCGACACCCTGGAGGAGATCGCCCAGCGGATCCCGGCCGAGGAACTGGTCCCCGTCCGCACTGCGGGCGACCTCGTCGGCCTCAGCGAGGAGGAACTGCGCCGCCCCGCCTTCTTCCCCGCCGACGAGGTGACCAAGGCACTGGAATGGGACCTGGCCCGGACCACCGAGAGCATCGAGATCTACTGCGCCTTCCTCAACAAGAGGCCGGTCGAACGCTGGCTCAAGCACCTGACCCCCCGTATCGCCCAGGGTGTGCGGGTCACCGTGTTCACCCGCCCGGTCAGCGACTACCAGGACCAACAGGCCGAACGGCACCGGGCCCAGATCCAGCGCCTCCAGGAAGAGGGCTGCGAGGTGCGGCCCCGCGAGCGCATGCACGAGAAGGTCGTGGTCCTGGACGGCACAGTGCTCTGGCACGGTTCCCTGAACCTGCTCTCCAGCAACGGACCGACCGACCTCATGATGCGCCTGACCGACCCGGATGCCTGCGAACGAGTCCGCCGCATCGTGGATCAGGCCCGCCGCGACCAGCCCCTGCGGCACACCCACCAGGCCCGTAACGAACAGACGCCGCCAACGGACGCCCCCACTATCGGCGAGGTAGTGGACGGCCGCCTGTACCTCCAGGTCCCCTTCGGGGAGAAGGACAGGGCCAAACGCGAGGTCAGGGCCCGCTGGGACAAGCAGGCACGCCTGTGGTGGGTCCGCCCGGACACCCCACGGGAGAAAATCACCCGCTGGCTGTGACAGCTGTGCCCGCCGCCCGCGCCCGCAAGGGGTGCGGGCGGCCGGCGCTCCGCCCTTGCCGCGGCTGAGGCCCCGGTGGGGCAGCGCCCACACCCCTGCGAACTGGGAAAATAAGGGATACGGTTTCACTCTCGGTACCGGATTCACGGTGAGAGCGCGCAGAGGAGGAAGCCGTGGGCTACTGGAAGAAGCACCCCCGACCGGACGGCCAGGTCACCCTCGAGAAGCTGAACGCCCTGGGCTGGCAGATCGAGGACCCGCCGGAGCACTACACGCTCAAGTGCCCCTGCGGATCACACATGACCCAGCTCCAGCTCGCACCGTCCGACCCCAAACACTTCGAAGAACGCCTGGGCTGGGCCCGCCGCCTCAACTGCAAACACGAAAAGGACTGACGGCGCCTCAGCCAGCAGTGGCACGGGACGTGGAACCAGGGCCCCACCAGCGGTAGTCCACGAGTGGGCCCGCTGCTTACCCGCGTCGACTTGCCACCGCTGTCGGAACCAACGCAATGCCGATCCCGGTCACGGAGTCCCGTTCTCCTCTGGCGCCTTTTCGCCCTGGTTCAGCAGCGCGAGAAGGCCGTGGATGTTCACCTGAGCGAACTCTGAGAGCGAAGGCGGCAAGAGACGGATGCCCGCAATAGCCTCACGGGTGGCAGGAACGGTGGCCACCTCGTAGGTGCCGCGGCCGGGCTCGGTGAATTCGGCACCCGTACGTCGGCTCAGGTCCATGGAGACCAGACGGGCGAGGAAGATGTGCTGGAGGCTCACGCCTTCGAGGAAGTCGTCAGTGATGAGGAGGACCTGGCGAACCCCGTCGATCTTTCCGCCCAGTTCCTCGCAGACCTCGCGGTGCAACGCGGCTTCGGCATCAGTGTCCTCCGTTTCCAGCCCTCCGCCCACCGAGACCCAGTATGGCTCCTGGCCCGGTTTGGTGCGCTTGATGAACACCAGTCGTCGATCCCTGTCGAACAGGAGTGCACGGGCGCTCTGCTTGACGATCTCCTTCATGTCCATCCGCTTCCAGTCGTGCGTTCGAGGCCAGCGAGAAGCCAGGGAAACCCAACAGACCGACGGCCCAGTGAACGAAGGAGGCGTCCACCCAGGCCCGGCGGAGCAGGGCCGGGCCCGCCACGGGTGGGGCAGAAGGGCTCGCGGATCCCAGGCGCGTGCTGGTGGCGGCATGCTCTTCCTCCTACCCGGAGGCTTGTCGGTGGCGGTCGGCCTGGTCCCGGAACCACGCGATGGCGAAGCGTTGGGTGGCTAGGCCGTAGTCGAGTGTCGCGCGCTGGTAGGCGATGACGTCCTGGTACCCCTCGGGGACGTTCCGGGCGTCGATCTGTTCGTCGAGCGCGCTGAGCCGGGCCAGGTCGGACTCGTAGCTCTCGATGATCCGCCCCAGCACCGGGCCGCGCTCCTGCGGGGCGAGCAGGCCCAGGAAGTACAGCCGGGACAGGGCCGCGGCCTCGGTGTCCGTGCCGGCCAGCTCTCCCGCCATCCAGGTCCGGAACTCCTCGCGGCCGGCCTCGGTGACCCGGTAGACCTTCCGGCCGCGTGCTCCGGCGTCGACGCTGGCGACCTCGATCAGCCCCCGGGACAGCAGGCCGTCCAGGGCGCGTTTGATGCTCCCCGCACTGGCGCTGTAGAAGAGCGAGACCGTCTGCCCGAACGTCTTGATGAGGTCGTAGAGGGACTGCTGGGAAATGAGGAGCATCCCGAGGATCACGTGGGCCATGGGACGAGTCTAGTGCGAAGGTTCTCTTAGACATGTCCCTGAGGCATATGGCGCGCCGCCTCGGCACCCTAGATTCGAGGCATGGGAAAGCGACACACGATCTGCTACTTCGACACGTTCATCACGGTCTCCCCGGACTCGGCCGCACCGGGCGCGATCGAGCCTCCGGTGGCCGCGAAGCCCTCGGTCGCGGCGATGACCTTCGAGATGATCTCCGAGGCACCGTACGCGTACACCTCGGACGATGTTCTGTTCACGGTGTGGGCCGACCGGAAGGAGATCCCGGAGGCGGAGCGCGAGCAGGCGCGCGAGGAGTTCTTCGCCAAGCCCAAGGCCTGCT
The DNA here is from genome assembly GCF_000340985.1 of Nocardiopsis valliformis DSM 45023. Classification (NCBI taxonomy): domain Bacteria; kingdom Bacillati; phylum Actinomycetota; class Actinomycetes; order Streptosporangiales; family Nocardiopsidaceae; genus Nocardiopsis; species Nocardiopsis valliformis. The sequence goes on along the minus strand of NZ_ANAZ01000016.1, from coordinate 187,736 downwards.
TCCGCACCAGTGACCTGGGCAAGCGCTATGGGTGGGGAATTCATTCCGATGAGAAGGGGCGCGTGGCCCTGTACGCCATGGGTTCGGCCGAGTACAAGGCCTTCGCGTCGGGCACCTCCCCGTTCACCGGCGGACCCGTCAACGTCAAGGCCGCCTTACGCGCCACTCGACGCTGAGTCTTCCTGGGGTTTTCCGGTTCCCCGGCGGTGGTCCTCGACCGCGGAGGCCACCGCTGTGGCCAGGCCCGGGTAGTCGGTCTGGGCGGGGCCCAGTTTCAGGAGGCTGGAGAGGGCGATCTTCTTCTGAGCGGGGCGCTGTTCGTCCAGGACCCGGGTGGGCAGTACGTAGAAGGTCCACTGGCCGAGGTCGAGCGGGTCCAGGGTCGGTTTGTCCTGGTGGTGCAGGACGCAGAAGACGTAGGCGTCCGCGTGGCGGCGTTTTTCGGTGCTCTGCTTGTTGCCCTCTGCATCCCACCCCATGCTAGGCGCGATGGAAAACGAGATTTTCCACAGTTTGTCCTGGCCCCAGGTCTGTAGATAGGCCGAGGACTTGACCTCCACCCACCATTTCTCCGGGGTCCTGACATCGACGGAGTCCCACCCCCGACGGGTACCGTCGGTGGCATTCAAGGCTGTGGCCACCAGGTACTCGGCGAAAACCCCTCGGGTGGTGTTGTCGGCCAGGTCGGAGTAGGCCCAGCTCCAGAACCCTTGTAGCGAGCCCGCCGCCTCGCCGCCGACCATGAGCGGCTCGTCGCCGCTGCACCGGTTGACCACCAGTCGGCCAAGATGAGAACTCATGTGTTTCCTCGGGGAGAGAGATCAGAAGCGACTTCCGGAGCGGGACCGGGAAAGGTCATTCTGAAGTACTTCCCCGGGCTTGAAAAGTGCCTCGGGTGGGAAACGGATGCGCGGTTTTCGGCGTCGGACAGATGGCAGTGCCGACAAGCACAGACGTCACCCCTGTTTTCCTGGAGGACCGCGTGAGCAATGTGCCCGACCGCCTGCCCGATGCCGCCTCGAACCGGCCCCAGCGGCGCGGGGCCGTTCAACGGCTCCCCCGCGGGGCGGTCAGGTCCAGCGGAACGACCGGTCCCCGCAGAACGGTCGGACCCAGCAGTTCCCGCAGCGTGAAGCGCCCACCCACGCGCCCGGTGAGATGGGTTTCACGAAAGGCCCCGGTCGCGGTGACCAGTGGCAGGAGCTTCCCGAGAGCGTGCGCAAGCGGATGTGGGAAGCACGCCGGGCGCAAGTCCCTGCTCTGGTGGGCCAGTGAGACGGGCACAGGGCAGGACGTCTGGAGGCTGCCCTGTTCGGGGATCAGGCGCTGTGCTTCGCCGACCCCCAGGTGAATGACGCCGGCAAACCGGTGTACTCGCTGTCCGTCTACCACGTGGACCGCGCTTCGCTACGGCAGGAGGAGATCGTGCACCGGGTACGGCCGGGCAGCCGGTTCGACCGGGTGGAGGATTTCGAACCCGTCGGAAGGACGTCGTCGGTACCGCCGCCGGACGCGCGCCCCGGAGGCATAGCGCTCAATCCCCGCACCCGGAAGATCCTCGGCCACCTGCCGCCGCGGGCCCAGGAACTCCTCCAGGCCCCGTTCCTCGACGGGCAGCGGCTCCTGCGACAGGACTTCTACTACCTCGGGTATGAGGGGGGGGGTGACCTCGAGGTCTTCTGCATGGTCTTCGCCGGGCCCCAGGACGTCACCGCTGTGGAGGGCACCCGCACCATCCCGGCCGGGCACACCGAATCCAGCGCCCACTGGGATCTGACCGCCTACCAGGCCGGTGTGACCAAGCGGCGCGGAGCCTGAGCCTCTTGCGCAAAGGCGTTCCTGGGCGATCCAGTACGCCCCGGGGCGCCCGTCGTCTGAGTTCAGGTGGAGAGCTGCCAGCCGGTGGCCTCGTTCTCGGTGTCCAGGGCGCTGATCGCCTCGTCGATCAGCAGGACCGGGGCGGACTTGAGCAGAGCACGGGCGATGGAGCTCCGCTGGCGTTCACCGCCGGAGACCGTGCTGCCGCCCTCGCCGACGGTGGCGTCCAGCCCGTCCGGGAGGCGCTGGACGATCTCGTCCACGCGGGCGCGCCGCAGGACGTGCCGCAGGTGCTCTTCGCAGGCCCCGGGGTCACCGGCGAGCACGTTCTCCCGGATCGTGCCGGAGGACAGGTACGGCTGTTGGAAGACCACGCTGGTCAGCGCCCGACGGGCTTCGGCTGACAGTGCGGCGGTGTCCTGAGCGCCGATGCGCACCGTGCCCGACTCGGGTTCGTTCAGGCCCGTGACGTCAGCGGGGGCATCCACTTCCGCCACGTCACCGGAAGGCCCCGTGGCGCGGCCCCGGCACTGCGGTGTGGCCCGGCAGCTAGGCTCCGGGGCATGCCCCGTTTCTCCGTGGCCTCTGCTCCCACCGTGCTCACCCTGTCCCTCCTCTCCTTCCCGGCTCTGGCTCTCAGCGGCTGCGCGCGGACGCACACCGCCGACATCGGCACACCCGTCTCGGTCTCCCACCCGGTGGGTGCCTACTCGTCCGAGTTCCGCTGGGGCAACAACGCCCACGTGATCTACGCGGTCGAGAACGCCTCCCTCACCGAGACCGGACGAATGGACTTCGATCTCACCGTCACCGTGCCGCCGCTGGGGCGGGTGTTCGGGTTCGTGCGGATGGAGGTCACCTGTGTCGCGGGCGGAGAGACTTCTTCGGCGCACACCCATGAACGTCTCGGAGAGGCCTACGACGGAACCTTCGAGTTCCCGATGTGGTGCGCCGTCCCCGAAGAAGCTGATCTTGTGGCCATCGAGATCGACCACCACGACGAGCACCTGAGGTTCGAGGGCTCCGTAGACTGACCTTCGACCGTGGGCCCGGCCTCTGCCCGGGTCCCGCGAGGAGGGCCCGCTACTGAACGAACGGCTCGCGGGGCGGGCCCCTGGTGAGGCCCGGACCGGTCGGTTCTGGGCAGGGCCACGGGAGGGCACGGGAGGTCGAAAAGTCACGGAAAGGCCCCAAACCCTGACTTTCGACAGGGGACGCGGCCAGGTCCGGCCGGTTAGGTTCCCAGGTATGCGCCCGTTCCCTACCCCCTGTCGCCCTGTCCTGGCGGGGCACCTGGCTCTGGCCGCCGTTCTCCTGCTGCTCCTCCTCGCACTGCGCTGGCCGCTGGCGATCGCCGCGGTGCCCCTGCCCGCCGTCCTCACCGGGCGGCTGTCCCCGGACCTGCGCGCGGCGGGTGCCCTGTTCGCCGTAACCCTCCTGACCGGGGCGGGTTACCTGCTGATCAGCGGCCAGCCCCTGGGCGTGTGGATCACCTGCCTCTTCCTGGCCGTGTTCGCTTTGGTACTGCCCGGGCTGCTCGGCCTGTACCTGCGCAGCACCTCCGATCTCGCGCAGGCGGGCTGGGAACGGGCCCGGACCCTGAACCGGGAGGCGGGGCTGACGGCCGAACGGGCTCGGCTGCGGGAGCGTTCGCGGATCGCCCGGGACCTGCACGACGCCGTCGGGCACGAACTCAGCTTGCTCAGCCTGGGCGCGGGCAGTCTGGAGATGGCCGCGGACCTGCCCGAGGAGCGCCGCCGCCAGGCCGGGCAGCTGCGGGAGACCGCCGGACGGGCTGCCGAACAGCTCATGGCGGCGGTCGGGGTCCTGCGCGCGGACACCGAGTCCGCACCGCTGACCCCGGCCGGTGACAGCATCGCCGAGCTGGTGCGGAATTCGCGCGAGGCGGGCCTGGACGTGTCCTTGGAGTGGGATGACGCTCCGCGCGAGCTCTCCGTGATGGCGGACCGCGCGCTCTACCGGGTGGTTCAGGAGTCGTTGACCAACGCCGCCAAACACGCCCCGGGAGCGGCCCTCCACGTACTGCTGTGGAGCACTCCGAAGGGTGTCCGGGTGCGGGTGACCAACCCCGTGCCCGGGGAGGGGCGCGGACCCCGTCAGGTCCCCGGGGCGGGCAGCGGCCTGCTGGGCCTGCGGGAACGGATCCGGCTGGCCGGGGGCGACCTGAAAGCGGGGCGATCGGGACGGGACTGGGTGGTGACGGCCCTCGTTCCCGTGGCTGAGCCGGCCCTGCCGGCCTCCCCTGGAGGAGAGCCGTCGCGGACCGCCTCGCGAGTGCGGGCGGCCGGTGGAAAGCCAGCCTCCGAGGTCGACGACCGGATCGAGGGCCACGGTGCGTCCGCCCTGCACGATGTGCTCTGGGAGGGCCGGGAGGTACACATCCACCAGCAGGTGCGCCGCCGCACTGTGTGGGCGATCGGCACCATCCTGATGATCCCGATCCTGATGGGGCTGGTGGGATACACGCTGCTGCTGTTGAGCAGCTACCAGCAGGCGGCCGCCGCCACGCTCACCCCGGAGGAGTTCGAACAGCTGCGGCTGGGACAGGACCGGGGTTCGGTGGAGGCCGTGCTCCCCGAGGGGGAGCTCTACCGGGGCACCTTGGCGGAGTCCTCCCAACCACCGGATCCGGAGGGCCTGGTGTGCCGCTACTACCGGAGTTCGAGGGAGCTCACCACCGACTACGACAGGTACCGCCTGTGCTTCGACTCGGTAAGACTAGTGTCGGCCGAGGTGCTGACGTGGGGACAGGGAAGGCCATGGTGATGCGGGAGGTCGTGGGGTGATCAGGGTCCTGCTGGTGGACGACGAGGCGATGGTCCGTGCCGGGGTGCGGTCGATCCTCGGCAACGACCCGGAGATCGAGGTGGTGGCCGAGGCTTCCGACGGCCGTGAGGGTGTGGATCTGGCCTGGTCGCACCGGCCGGACGTGGCGCTCATCGACATCCGCATGCCGGGAATGAACGGTCTGGAGGCCGCGGCCGAGATCCGCCGGGCCGTGCCCGGGACCGGGGTGGCCATCCTCACCACCTTCGGGGAGGAGGAGTACGTGGTGCGGGCCCTGGACGGGGGCGCGGACGGCTTCCTGCTCAAGACCGGTGACCCCAGAGAACTCCTGCTGGGGGTGCGCGCGGTGGCGGAGGGCGGGGCTTTCCTCTCCCCCAAGGTGGCCCGCCGGGTCCTCAACGGCCTGAACCACGAACGCTCCACGGACCGGCTGCGGGCCAGGGAACGGCTGGCCCAGCTGACCGCCCGGGAACGGGAGGTCCTGGCCCTACTCGGCGCGGGGTTGTCCAACGGCGAGATCGGCAAGCGGCTCTTCATGGTGGAAGGCACCGTGAAGGGCCATGTCAGCACCATCTTCCGCCGCATAGACGCCCGTAACCGAGTGGAAGCCGCCGTCCTCGCCCACGAGGCCGGCCTGGTCTCGCCCACCTCGGACAACCCCCGGTAACCCGCGAACCCAGGCCCGCGTGTTCCGGCTTCCCAGCAGGCAGGACTCTCGCCGTACACCCGGGTCGCTGGTCCGCGCTGTGCTCCCCCATGCCGCCCTCCAGACTTTCAGTCGCCGCTCAGGCCCTGGGCGGGGGCGATACGGGCGGCCCGGCGGGCCGGGAGCAAAGGCGCGAGGGCACCGATCACCAAGGCGGCGAGCAGGATCAGAGCCAGCTGCCCCCAGGGCAGGGACACCACCAGCGGTGCCGTCCCTCCAACGATCGCGCCCACCCCGACCACCCCGTAGGGCACCCCGATGAGCAGGCCCGAGACGGCGCCGAGTAGGGCGATCACCGTGGCCTCGACCACGAGTGTGCCGCGCAGCCCGCCCCGGGTGAGGCCCAGGGCTCTCAGCAGCGCCGACTCCCGGGTTCTCTCCAGTACGGACAGGCCCAGCGTGTTGGTCACCCCGATGCTGGAGATGACCACGGTGACCAGCAGCATCACCAGGGCCAGGGCGACCAGGAGGTCGAGGACCTCGGTGAGGTCGCCCCGTTCACTGAGTGCTCCGCTGAGCATGATGTCCGGATCGGCCCCGGCGACCAGGTTCATCTGGGTGGCGAGCGCGTCCCGGTCTGCCCCGGGGGCGGCCACACCCCACACCATGCCCTGCTCACGGCCCTCCGTCATGGCGTCCAGGACATCCGCGCGCACCACCGGGGCTGCCGCACCGGAGGCGGTGGCCAGGTTGGACGGGTGCACGGTGAAGGACCTCCCGGCGCCGTCCACCGTGAGCTCGGCCCTCTCCCCCGGCTCGACCCCGAGCGTTCTCAACTGCTCCCCGGAGAGCAACATGACGGGAGCAGCACCGGAGCCGGCTCCGAGGAGCGTCGTGGTGCCCGTGGCCTCGGCCAGCTCCGGGGAGACCCCCACCATGGTGACCTCGTCCAGACCGGCCAGGGTGACCCGCTCGGTACGGGGCGCCTCCACCAGTTCCAGGCCCTCGATCCGCCGGACCAGGTCCACGGTGTCCGGGGCCACCGGTCCCTCGTCCACCCGGGCGCTGACGTCCACCGGGTAACGGGCGTCCAGGTCGCCGTCGATGGTGGCCCGCCCGGTGGCGGCGGCCGTGGTGAGCGCGGTGATCAGGCCGAGCCCCAGCACCAGGGTGAGCGTGGCCGTGGCGGCCCGGCCGGTATCGCGCCGCAGGTTGGCCCCGGCCAGCTCGGCGACCCCGCCCATCCGTCTCAGCGGGCCGTGCGCCAGGTGGATCAGCCGGGCGATGAGGTAGCGCAGCGCCAGGAGCAGGCCGACCGCCCCCACGAAACCGCCGCCGATGGCCAACGGAAGAGCCCGTGTCCACGCCCCGGCGAGCATGCCACCCACCCCGAGCGCCGCGAGCACGCCACCCAGGACGTGCACCGCGCGCAGACGCACCCCGCCGTCCGGTACCGCCGAACGCAGCGCCTCGATCGGGGCGGTACCGGCGGCCTTGCGCGCCGGGAACCAGGCAGCGATCACGGTCGTGCCCACCCCCACCAGGAAGCAGCCGACCAGCGCGAGGGGGCTCAGGTGGAGTCCGGCACCGGCCAACCCGGTCAGCGCGGCCCCCGCGTACCCGGCTGCGATCCCCGTGCCGGCCCCGACCAGGGCACCGGCCGAACCGATGAGCAGGGCCTCGGTGACCACCAGCGCACGTACCTGGCCGCGCTCCGCCCCCACCAGACGCAGCAGCGCGGTGTCCCGGCGGCGCTGCGCGAGCAGGATCGTGAAGGTGTTGGCGATGACCATCGCCGCCGAGAGCAGGGCGATGAGAGCGAACACGAGCAGGAGGAGGCCGAGCTGCTGGGACCCGCCCGCGAAACGGTCGGCGGCCAGCTGGGCCTGCTCCTCGGCGGTCATCGGGTACAGGTCCCGGGGAAGAGCGGCGGCCAGACCCGCCACCACCTCCTCGGCGGAGACCCCGTCGGCCACGTTGGCCATGACGCTGAACGGGCTGTCCCCCGCGAAGTAGGCCTCGGGTGCATAGAGCGTGTACTGCACCCCGGTCAGCGGCTGGAACCCCGGGTCCACACTCCCCACTACCGTGAGCGTGCCGCCCCGCCCCTCTTCGGTCCCGGCCCCGGTGTCCTTCGACTCGATGGATTCGGGGCTGGTCTGGTTCTCGTCCACCTCCGTGATGACCTGGACCGGGTCACCCACCCGGAGGTCCAGGGCGTCCAGGGTGGCGGTGTCGGCGACCACCTCGTCGGGGGAGGTGGGCCAGGTGCCCTCGGTCAGGTCGAACCAGCGCAGGCCGGGGTCGTCGGCGATGCTGTAGACGTTGGCGCTGCCCCGGAGGCCGTCGGTGACGAGCTGGACCGTGCGGGCGTGGTACTCGGTGACGGCGGTGATGTCCGGGTGGGCGGCGATCGGGTCCGGCCAGTCCGGGCCGGGGTCGGCGGCCTCGGTGTCCCGGTCCACGATGAGGTCGGCGGCGGTGAGCGGAGCCGCGGCCACCGCGCGTAGGCCCGCGTTGGAGGTCGTGGAGAACACGGCGGTGGCCGCCAGGAAGAGGGTGCCGAGCACGATCGCCAGCAGTACGGAGAGCAGGCGGGCGGGGTAGGCGCGGATCTGCGCCCAGGCGAGGGTTCGCATCAGTGCTCCGTCCGGGCCATGGCGGCGAGGACCTCGTGGGTGGCGGGTTTTTCCAGGGCCCCGCGCAGGGCGCCGTCGGACATCATCAGGACCCGGTCGGCGTAGGTCGCGGCGGTGGGGTCGTGGGTGACCATGACGATGGTCTGGCCGAGTTCGGTGCCGGCGCTGCGCAGGCGTTCGAGCAGTTCGCGTCCGGTGGTGACGTCCAGGGCGCCGGTGGGTTCGTCTGCGAAGAGCACGGCGGGCCGGGTGAGTAGGGCGCGGGCGACCGCGACCCGTTGTTGTTGTCCGCCGGACAGCTCCGTGGGCCGGTGGCCGAGCCGGTCCCCGATCCGTAGGGATCCGATCACCTCGTCGAAGGAGGCGCGGTCCGGGCGCTGTCCGGCGAGTCTGAGCGGGAGCAGGATGTTCTGTTCCGCGGTGAGGGCGGGCAGCAGGTTGAAGGCCTGGAAGACGAAGCCGATCCGTTCGCGTCGTAGCCGGGTGAGTCTCCGGTCGTCCAGTAGGGCCAGGTCCTGCCCCTCGACCAGGACCTGCCCCGAGGTGGGGGCGTCCAGCCCGGCGAGCAGGTTCATCAGCGTGGACTTGCCGGAGCCGGAGGGCCCCATGACCGCGGTGAACTCCCCCTGGGCGAAACCGAGGCTCACCCCGGCCACGGCGGTGACCGCGGTCTCGCCCTCCCCGTATCTCTTGACCAGGTCGACCGCCTGGAGCGTGGGACCGGGTGGTGGGGTCGGTGCGCTCGCCCTGCTGTCCTTCACCCTGTTGTCCTTCAACCTGTTGTCTCTCAACCCACTGTCTCCGCCCATGTGTCGTCGATCCGAGAACCACGCTAGGAATCGGCACCCCCGCGCTGACACCGACGACGGGCGGGGCAGCCCTCTGACGAAAGACAGGGGCGGAACGGGAGCTCGGGTGGTACGCGCGCCCGCATTCACGCACGAGACCGAAACACCGCTGATCGGCTTCGTTCGGAGCGTTGACGCGGTGGGGGCGCGGTGAACCTGTTGGAGGAGGACTACGAGGAGGCCCCGGAGCTGCTCTCCGTCGCCGCCCCGAGCGGGCCGGACGGCCGGGGGCCTCGGCTGGTCATGGTCTCCCTGCTCCCGTTCCAGATCCTCACTCTGCGCCTCGAACGCTGACCGGGAACCGGTGGCCCAGACGGCCAGCTCGAATGCACCGCGCGGATGCACCGGTCGGAGGCGGCTCCAAGGGCCCCTGGCTCAGTCGCCTCGGAGGGCGTGCTGGAGGGTCTCGGTGATGCGGGCCTCGGTGAGGTCCTCGTCGCCGAGCAGGATCCGGGCGCACAGGCCGTCCGCGGTGGCGGCGAACTGGCGGACGGTCAGGTCGTCAGCGCCCTGGCCCTGGGCCACCTCCGAGACCGCGTCGCGCCAGCGCCGGGCGACCGGACGCAGGGCCGGGCGGCGGGCGGCCAGCAGGTTGAGCTCGCGTTCGGCCAGTGCCCGGGCGCGCCCCTCGCCGCCGGCGGAGGCGATCACCCGGGCCAGCCCCGCCACGGCCTCACCCTGCGAACTGCGAAGATCGGCCAGCTGGTCGATGTAGGTGTCCGAGGCAGCGGTCAGCGCGGCGACCAGCAGGTCGTCCATGGTCTTGAAGTAGTAGACGGCGGAGCTGGCCGGGACGTCCGCTTCGCGGGCGACCGCCCGGTGGGTGACCCCGGCGACGCCGTCGCGTTCCACGACCCGGAGCGTGGCGGCGATGATCTCCTCGCGCCTGCGCTCACCCCGGGCCCGACGCCCGTCGACCCGCTCCGCCGTGCCGCTCACATTCTCCCCCGTCCGTGTTCTGGCGGCGACGATACCAGCGCTGGTACCAGCGTGTTCAGGAGCGAACCGGTTCCCTGGAGACCAGCGGTTCCTCGGGAACCCGGGCCCGACCCAGTTCCAGGGCGAGGGCACCCGCCATCACCAGGGCCAGTCCGGCGATCTGGACCGGGGTGAGGCTGTCACCGAGGAAGACCGCCCCGATGAGGGCGACAATCGCCACGCCCGCGGCGGTCCACACTCCGTAGGCGACGCCCACCGCCATGCCCCGTTTGAGAGCGAGCGCGAGCAGGTAGTAGGCGGCCAGGACGGTCGGGACCGCCACCAGGACCGCGATCGGGCGGGTGAACCCCTCGGATACCCCGGTGGCGGTGGCGCCCACCATCTCGGACAGCAGCGCGGCGATCAGGAAGAGCCAGGCCATGTTCGTTCCCCTCAGTCATCCTCGACGGATCGAGGCAGGCAAACTACTTGAACTATCGTTCAAATAGACGTGTACCCTGACCCTAGAACTAGTTGAACCATCGTTCAAGTACTTTGGTGTCAGAGACCGCAGGAGGCTCCGTGTACCTCGCCTATCTTTTCCTTGCCGGAACCGTCGCCCTGGAGGTCGTGGGCGCGATCGCCAGCCGCTACTCGGAAGGGTTCACCCGCCCGTTGCCCACCGCGGTCACCGTAGTGACGATCGTCGGCGCCTACTACCTCTTCGCCCTGGCCCTGAACGAAGGGCTCGGCATCGGTGTGGCCTATGCGATCTGGGCGGCCGTGGGGATCGTGGCCGTCACCCTCATCGGGGTGTTCGCGCTCCGGGACCGGATCACCCGCACCCAGATCGCGGGGGTCGTCCTGACCGTGGTCGGGGTCCTCGCCCTCCAGCTCGGCGGCTGAGCCCGGGGACTCTGGGGGCCACTGTTCGGGACAGCTGCTTACCGCTCGGGGTAGACCGACTGGATGCGCTCGGCGACGTCCGGGAAGCCGCTGCGCTCCAGGATCTCCACCTGCTCGCGAACGAACGCGGCCCGCTCGTCCTCGCCCTCGACCGAATCGATCAGCCCGCGCAGGATGGCGACCTGGACGTCCTGCTCCATGGCGCCCTGGTCGTCGTCCTGCTCGGCGGGCCACCAGTAGCTCTCGTAGCCCTCCTCGTCGACCCCGCTGCCCGGCATCGGGGCGGCGGGCTCGGCTATTCCGAGCAGGTCGGAATCCTCATGCGGATCGGCCAGGTCGGACAGGTCGGACACCTCGTTCGCCGGGGCCGGGAGAACTGGCCCGGACTCCGGACGGAGATCGGGAGCGGCGCCCTGGCCGGGGATCCCGGACATCGCCGCGCGAACCCGTGCCGCCTCGTGCTCGGCCGCCCAGAGAGCGCGGTCCTTGCGCAGCTGGGCCATGCGCTGGAGGCGTTCGTCGTCGTCGTCGGCCAGTTCCAGCCGGACGTTCTCCGCCCACACCTGGATCACGCCCCCGGAGACCGGATCCTCCACCGCGAACACCGACTCCAGCTCGCTCTCGGCCACCGCGCGCTCCGCGGGGTGGACGTCGCGCAGGTACTCGCGGGCGCGGAGCACGATCGAGTGGACCGCCGGGCCCGCGGGGTTGCGCAGGCTGAGATCGACCCGGTGGGCCCAACGCCAGTGGACCAGCGCGGAGAACTCGAACGAGTAGTCCTCCACCGCGCTCGGCAGCTCGGTCCGGCGCGTGCGTACGCCCCGGGTCCCGCTCTGGCCGCGCGGAACCTCGATCGGCGCGGGCTCGTCGCCCTGGTCCGATCTGTCGCGGAGATCATCTCCCGAACCCCGCACCGACTCGCCCTCTTCCTCGCTCCCGCGTTTCTCCCGCGCACCCTTGCCCGTCACCAGGTCCACCACCGCCACCAGCAGCTCGGGGCGGGCCAGCACCACGCCCAGCAGCACCACGGCGAACGGCAGCCACAGCAGTGTCCATACTCCGACCAGCGGAAACAGCACCACGGGAACGGTCAACACCACGATGACCGCCACCAGGCGGATACGGGCGAAGGTGGCCACGGGGGTGTCTCCTCATGCGGGGGCAAGGGGCTCAGAACGAAAGGTCCTCTGGCAAGTGTGCCCGAGAACCGGCGTGCACGTGCCACCAACGCCGAGTCAGAGTCCCCGCGGCCCCCTCCGATGCCCCTCCCCGAGCCCTTCCGTAGTCCCGCCCCGATCCCTCCACCCCGCGCCACCAGGGCCCCGTTTCCCGCTCCACCCCGCCGGATATGACCCCTTGCGTCCGCCTGGTGCCTCCCCCGTCCCCACCGCCCGGCCTGTTTCCCTCCGCCTCCGCGGAAGGCACCGGAACACCCCCGCTCAACCCCCACCGAGGTGAGAAGAATGTTCAGTGCCGAGCTCCGCCTCCGTCGGCAGCAGGCCGGGATGAGCCTTGAAGCGCTGGCCCGGAAGGTCCACTACAGCAAGAGCCACCTGAGCAAACTGGAGAACGGCGCGAAGAACCCCTCCCGGGAACTGGCCCGGGCCTGCGACGCCGTCCTCGGCGCCGACGGGCAGCTCTCCCGCCTCGTCCCGGAGAACAACCCGGGGAACGCGCCGGGCGATACCCCGAGCCGTGCCGAGGACCAGGCGGAGCCTCTCACGGACGACCAGGAGGTATGGCTCATGAGCATGACACCGGACGGCCAGACGGGCTTCGCCGGAATGGACCGCCGCACTGCCCTCTCCCTCGGCGCTCTCTCCGTTCTGGGCGCGGGAGCGGGCTCCGGGTCGGGTGCCGGTTCCGCACTCGGCGGCACCGCCCCGCGCGCACGCACCGACACCGAACCCGCCCTGGCCAGCTTCCGCACCCAGCTGGGTGAGCTCAGGACCATGGGGCAGCACATGGCGCCGACCATGGTCTTCCCCATCGCCATCGCCCAGACGAACGCACTCCGCCAGCTGGCCAGATCCGCGCCCCCGGCCCAGCGGGGCGCGGCACTGCGCCTGGCCGCCCGGTTCGCCGAGTACACGGGGTGGATGGCCCAGGAGAGCGGATCGGAGCAGCGGGCCCTGTGGTGGACGGACACCGCCGTGTCCCTGGCCGAGGCAGGCGGCGACCGGGAGATGGGCGAGTACGCTCTGGTCCGCCGGGCTCTGGTCACTATGTACGCGCACGACAGTCCCCAGACCATCGCCCTGGCGCAGCGCGCGCAGCGCGGTCCCGAGACGTCGACCCGGGTGCGGGGGCTGGCCGCCAAACGCGAGGCCCAGGGGCACGCACTCGCCGGCGACCTGCTCTCCTGTGAGCGCGCGCTGGAGCGCGCACGCGCGCTCCTCGCCTCAGGCGGGGCGACCCCTGGGAGCGGGCGCGGGCACGGACCGGAGGTACTGGGTTCGAGGCACGTCAGCGACCCGGTGGGGGTTACCCGGGGGTGGTGCCTGGTCGATCTGGGGCGTACGGAGGAGGCCGCTCAGCTCCTGGACCAGGAGTGCGCGCTGCTTCCGGCGGACGCCGTGCGGGCCCGGACCCGATTCGGGGTGCGCCGGGCGATCGCCCACGCCCTGTCCGGGGAGGTCGACCACTCCTGCGCGATCACCACCGAACTCCTGACCGGGGCCTCGGAAGTGGACTCGGCCACCGTCCGGTTGGACCTGCGCCGACTGCACCAGACGCTCGCCCGGTATCACGGCCACCGTTCGGTGCGGGAGCTCTCACCGGTGCTGCTGGCCACCCTGAGTGGGGCCTGAACACCGGAAAGCGGCCGGGGCCGTGCTCGGGCAGTACACCCGAACACGGCCCCAGCCCAGACCGGAACGAAAGACTCAGTGCGGGACGAAAGACTCAGTGCGGGACGCCGTTGCCGTTGGGTGAGGGCGTGGGCACGGGCCCTGGTACCTCATAGGTGACCCCCAGGTCGAAGTCGTCCTCTTCATCCGGCAGGGGGTGAGCGCGCCGAAGCAGTTCCGCGATCCCGGTCAGCGAGGCCCCTTCGAAGAGACCGACCCACCGGTGCACCAGTTGCACACGTTTGTCCTCATCCTCGATCTCCTCCCCGATCCTGGCCACGATCTTCTCCACCGACTGTGCCAGGTCGTCCTCGCTGCTCTCCACGACAAGATCGCTCCCGTCGAACCCGCTCCGCTCCTCCACTCCCACAAAGCTCTCGACCGTCCGCTCCTCCCGCACGATCTCGTCAAGGAAGGAGAAGGCCTCCGGGGAGGCCACCCGCAACCGCTCCAGGAGTTCCGCCGGGTCCGCACACTTCGACGCCTCCGCGACCCGCGTGAGCACCTCGATCAGGTCGTGGGTGCGGTTGACGTCCGCGTCCCCGCGCACCAGGTCCCAGACGATGGCGCTGCCGGGGGTGGCCAGCACGTCGTCCGCGAAATATCTGCGCTTGGCGGACTCCACGGAGCGCTCCACCTCCCACAGCGCCCCTTCCTTCCGTGCCTTGGCGATGCGGGCCAGACGGCTCTCGTCTTCCTCGGAAAGCGTGACCGTGACATCCTCCGCCCACGCCTCCAGAGCACCGTCGAACCCGTGTGCGGCCACCCCCAGAACCGACGCCACCCGATGACGGGCCACGTCGTGGTCCTTGGGCCGGTAGCCCGTGCTGACCCGCTCGGCCTGTTCCATCACCATGTGTTTGGCGAACTCGCCGGGGTTGCGCAGCCTGGGGTCGGGTTCCCCGGTCCACTTCCACCGGACCATGGCCGAGAAGACGAAGGGATACTCATCGTCCTGGCTGGGCAGCGGGGACTCCCTGATCCGGGCGCCCTGCGGCCCGCTCTCCACGAACGGGTCCGGCGGGGTCTCGGTCTCGCCGGGCAGCGCCGCCTTCGTGCTGCTCAACATGAGCGCGAGCACCCCGATGAGCAGCAGGGGCGGGACCAGGGCCAGGGCCCACCAGTCGAGGAACAGGAAGAGGGCGAGGACCAAGGGGACCGCGATCGCGGCCAGGACCGCGATGCGTCGCAGCAAGGGGCTCATGGGGTCTCCGTACGTCGTTCAGCGGGGGTGCCGACGGGCGCGTCCAGGCCCTCGGCGGCGTCGATGAGCCGGATCAGCTCGGCGCTGGCGGAGCGGCGGCTTTCTCGGGCCTGGGGACCGGACTCCGCCCGCCATCGGAGTGCGGCGGTGTAGAGGGCGGGTAGGGTCCCGGCACCGGCGGCGGCCGCCACCAGGACCTTCCTGAGCTGGGCGCCGTGGCCGATCCAGCGGTGGGCGTACTCCTTGGTCCGCTGCGGACGTCCGTGGAGCACGTGCCCCAGACCGTCCCGCACCAGGCCTTCGACCCCAGGCGAAACCGTTCGGGGCCGCGCTCCGCCACCGACCAGGCGTTCGGGTGCGGTGAGGTCCCAGAACAGGTCCCGGTCAACCGAGTGGTCGGGGTCGGGAAGCCGCTCGCAGACCCTGCGCAGGACTTTGCGGTGCAGGGACCTCTCGTGGGCCAGGGTGCCCAGCTCAGCCCGGGCCGCCTCCGACACGGCCACCGCCCGGTTGGCGGCGAGCAGGTGCAAACGGACAATGGCCTGTTCGGGGTGGGTTGCGGCCAGCTCCTGGGCGCAGACGGCGACCAGCACCTGACCGAGTTCCCGGCCGAGCCCCGGGCTCTCCGCCCACTTGTAGATCTGTCGCCGCCCGATCCGCCCGTACCGGTCGTGCCGTAGCACCGTGGTCAGCAGCACCGCGGCCTGCGGGGCGGTTCTTCGCTGCTGGATGACCCACCCTTGGACCCGTTGGAACACCGCCCCCGGTTCGGCGATCCGCAGCGTCTGTTCGGCCCAGCGTTCGGCAACCCGGTCCTGGTCCGCAGGTGAGAGGGCTTGGTTGGTGACCAGGGCATCCACCCACTGGCCGAGTTGGTTGTGCAACCGGGGGTGGGCGTCCCAGAAGGCTGAGCGAAGCGCCCGAGCCCGGCCGACCCGCTTGAAGTACACCCTGCGTTCGGTGCCCACCCCGATCTCGCAGTCACGCAGTTCTTCATGGAAGTCCGGACGGTTGAGCAGGGGTGTCTCGTCCTCGGGGAAGGAGATCTGGGCCAGCAACGACTCCACACCGGAGGCCAGGTGCTCGACGGGCACCCCCTCCAGCAGTGACGCGGCCAGGAGCAGGGCCCTCTTCCTGCCCGTGGTGTCCTTCAAGTCCTCAGGCAGGGCGGCCTCTCCCGCTTCGAAGGCCCTACTCAGCCAGCCCTCTATCCGCCCCTCGTAACCGGCCTCCTGGTAGGCGGTCGCGGTGCGCCAGGCCAACCCCTCGATCCCACCCATGGATGCGGTGCTGACCCAGGTTCGGATCTCCTTCGTGGCGCGGTCGGGGAAGAAGCCCGGCACGCCACGGGAGTCGAGATGCTCGGCGAGGACAGCGAGCGAGTCCGGTCGACGATGGGGCACCACGCGGTCCCGGAGGGACGAGTGCAGCTTCTCCACGTCCTCGTGTTCCACCAGCACCACGAGGGAGGCACCGGCCCGCAGTGCTCGGGCGCGCAACCCCTCCAGCTCATCACGCAGGGGAGCCAAGGCGAACCCGCTCTCCCGGGTGAGGTCGACCAGTAGGCGTTCACCGCCCCTGAGCTCGTCCGCGTCGAGTGTCGGCCGCCCGTCCTGGCCGTTGGTCACCAGGTCGTCCTGAACGTCCTGGTCTGCTTCCTCGCCTGCGGGGGCCAGGATCATCTGGGCCGCGGCCCTGGCCCCATCGCCGGGTCTGGCGCTGAGGACGACCGCCCCGTGACGCGCGATGTCGGCTCGGCGTGCCTTCTCGTCGAAGCCGGGCGGCTCGACGAAGCGTCGGCGCAGGGTGGCCAACCGGTCCCCGGGAACGATCCTGCGTTCCTTGCCGTAGTTCACCTGCCCGTCGTCGTCGAACTTGAGCCGCGCGGAGTAGGCGCTGACATAGAAGTGTTGCTGGTACTGGTCCCCGGACACGTTGGTGACCGTCGAGTCCTGGTTGAGGTCCCCCGAGCCGGTGTTCGTGGTGGCGTTGTCACCACTGACGGTCGGCCCGGAGACCCGGTCGCGGGGTTCGGTCTCCTGCGTGGTCATCGGCGGCCCCTCCGGTGGGCACCGCCGGTGTTCTGGTCTCTGACGGTCTGGTCGCCGGACACGTGGTTGACCGTCGAGTTCTGGTCACCCGCCACGTGATGGGTGGTCGAGCTCTGGTCTCCGGACACGTTGGTGACGGTCGAGTTCTGGTTGAGGTCGCCAGAACCGGTGTTGGTGGTGGCCCCGTTGCCGTTGACCACCACGCCGCTGTTGCTGTAGTCCCTGGCCTGCACGGCGATGCCGTCGACGTCAGCCATGCTGTTGCGCGTGCGCGGCTCCCCGTCCCGCGCGACCGCCGCCTCCTCGTCGGCGCGAGCCTGCAATCTCCGGTCCAGTTCGGTGGCGGCGACCAGGACGGCCTCGGCGATCTCGTCGAGGTCGGAGTCCGAAGTCCGGTGGCGAAACCGCCGGTACTGGCAGCTGGCCAGCGGGGCGAGCTCCTCGGGCAGCTCGTCCTTGCGAAGGCGCGGCGTGGCCTCGATCAGCACGGGGATCACCGTCGCCTCGGCTTCGAAGGCGGCCGCGATCTCCCAGCGCGTCCAGTCCTCGGGGTTGTCGACCGCCCGGCGGCCGTCGCCACCGCGGATCTCCAACCACTTCGGGCCGATGACCGCCACCAGAACCTCACAGCCGCGCACCGCTTTTCTGAGTTCCTGCTCGAAGTCTCTTCCGGCCGGGATCGAGTCACTGGCCCGGAAGACCTCTTCCGCACCGAAACGCTGGGACAGTTCCCGGCCGAGGAGCGTGGCGACGTGTTCACCGTCGCCGGTCCGGTAGTTGACGAAACAGCTGTTCATGACTCCCCATCCGCATCAATGAAAATATGCCGAACGAACACCGCCGACTTTTTGGTGCACTTGACAACAGCGACACACATCGCCATCAGACACCTTTTGCCAACGCTCAGATAATGTGCCCAAAAGCTGGATCTGAAAAGGTCGATCGACTTGTTTCCCGCCGCCCTTTTCCGGGGAAACGGGAAACCCCGGGTCCGGTCGGGGCTCGGAGCGACGCCGAGAACCACCGCCCGGCGTTGGCCCGGCACGCGTCACCGGCCTGGCGGTCAACGGGGGCGGAAGGGGATTTCGTCGGGAGGGCGAAAAGTCGGGAAACACTGTCGAAAGGCCCCCTGGGTCGGTCTTCCCGAAGCGGGCCGAGGGCGCACCATGACTGGATGCGATCACCCGACTTCTCTTCTCCACAGGTCGTCGCCGCCCCGGAGCGGTCCGGGGCCCGTGGGTTCGGAAGCCGCTTCCGCCCCGAGGTGCAGGGGTTGCGCGCCGTCGCCGTGCTGCTCGTGCTCGTCTACCACCTGAACCCCGAGCTGCTGCCGGGCGGGTACGTGGGCGTCGACGTGTTCTTCGTGATCTCCGGGTTCCTCATCACGTCGCTGCTGCTGCGCGAGGTCCGCGAGCACGGCCGGGTGTCCCTGGCCGGGTTCTACGTGCGGCGGGTCCGGCGCCTGCTGCCCGCCGCCACGGTGGTGCTGCTGACGACCGGGGCGGTGGCGCTGGTGGTGCTGCCGGTCACCCGGTTGGGCGAGACCGCCTGGCAGCTGCTGGCCTCCGCCGCGTACGTGGAGAACCTGTACCTGGCCGACCAAGCACTGGACTACCTCGCGGCGGAGACGGCGCCCAGCCCCGTGCAGCACTTCTGGTCGCTGTCGGTGGAGGAGCAGTTCTACGTGCTGTGGCCGCTGCTGTTCCTGCTCTGGGTGTTCTTCCTGCGTTGGCGGCACCGGACCGGAGCCTCAGCCGGTTCGGGCGGCTCCGGGGGCTCCGGCGGTGGGACCAGTAGCGGGACCGGGGTGCTCCTGGCGGTGCTGACCTCGGTGTTCGCCGCCTCCCTGGTCTGCTCGGTGGTGCTGACCGCGAGCGACGCCCCGTCTGCCTACTTCCTGCCCAGCACCCGGGCCTGGGAGCTGGCGGCGGGCGGGCTCCTGGCGGTGTTCCTCGCCGACCGCGGCCTGCCCCGGCCGCTCCGCCTCCCGCTGGGCTGGGCCGGGCTGGTCGCCGTCATGGCCGCCGCGGTCCTGTACGACTCCACCACCCCGTTCCCCGGCTACGCCGCCCTGCTGCCCGTGCTGGGCTGCGCGGCCGTGATCGCCGCCGAGCGCACGCCCGGGCCCTCGGCCGCCGCGGTGCTGAGCACCGGCCCGGCCCGGTTCGTCGGGGACATCTCCTACTCCCTGTATCTGTGGCACTGGCCGCTCATCACCTTCGCCCTGGTATTGCTCGACCGCGACACCCTGGGGCCGCTCGGCGCCGCGGCCGTGGCCCTGCTGTCGTTCCTGCTGGCCTGGGCGACCAAGGTCTGGGTGGAGGATCCGGTGGCCCGGCACGGACTGGTGCGCACCGGGCGCGGCGCGCTGGCCGTGGCCCTGGCCGGGATCCTGAGCGTGGCTGCGGTGACCACCGCCGCGCTGGTTCGGGTGGACGGCTTCCAGGCGAGCGACTTCGGTCCGGCGGTGCACGTGGGGCCGGCGGCGATCGGTCTGCCCTCCCTCGAAGGGGCGTGGATGTACCCCTCACCGGTCGGGGCCGAGGACGACACGCCCCAGGCCGTCGACGACGGCTGCCACGCGGGTTTCGACAAACGGGATCCCTCGAACCCGTGCATGTACGGACCCGAGGAGGCCGACACCACGGTCGCGCTCACCGGGGACTCGCACGGCACCCAGTGGTTCCCCGCGCTGTACGAACTGGCCGAGGAACGGGGGTGGCGGATCGCGGTGTTCAACAAGTCCGCCTGCGCCTTCACCGCGACCGCCGTGGGCCGGGACGGCGCGACCTACCAGGAGTGCTCGGACTGGAACCAGGCGGTGGTCGACGAGCTTCACGCCCTGGACCCGGACCTGTTGGTCACCAGCTCGTCGGCGGCCGGGACCCCGGACGGCCTCGAACCCGGACCGGAGGCTCGCGACACCATGGCGGCGGGGATGGTCGAGCTGTGGGAGAAGGCCGCGGAACCGGACACCCCGGTCCTCGTGATCAGGGACACCCCGCGCACGACCACGGACGTGCTCGACTGCCTGGCTGCCAACACCCACGACCTGGCCGCCTGCGACCAGCCCCTGTCGTCCGCACTGCGGCTCGACGACCCCCAGGAGCTGGCGGTCCGGGAAGTGGCGGAAGCCGAGCTCGTCGACCTCAACGACCTGATCTGCACGGAGGACACCTGCCCAGCGGTGGTCGGCAACGTGGTGGTCTACCGGGACTCGCACCACCTCACCGAGACCTACGCGCGCCTGCTCGCCGACGACCTCGGCGACCGGATGGACGAGGCTCTGGCCCGCACCTGACCCAAGGGGCTCCGGTGCGTGGCGGACCGGACCGGCAGCCCGTAACTGAGCCGGTCCGGTCCCGTTCCGGACGCACATCGGCGCCCGGAACGGGTGGCCTACCGGAACGGACCGACGCCGGGACAGGTCGGCTCAGCCGCCGGTGAGCCGGGCGAGGAGCTGAACCGCCGTGGGCCCCTCGGGTCCGAGGGGAACGGTGAAGGAAGAGATATCCCCGGAGACGAGTGCGGCCGCGTGGATGTCGGCCGGTACTTCTTCGCGTTCTTGGGTGGTGTGCTCACTACCGTCCTCTGTATGAGGTTCGCAGAACCCGCAGACCCCCATCACACCCCTCCTGAAACGCGCCGATCGGGGCAGGCCAGTCCTGGTTGCCGGTGGCCCCCGCCCATGCCCGTGCCTGCGCCTGCGCCTGCGCCTGCGCCTGCGCCTGCGCCGTGCTACCTGGGACCGCGGGGTGGCTCTGCTCGGGATGTCCCGGCTGTCCCGACTGCGGCGGGTACTGCCTTTGCGCCGGGTACTGCCGCTGCGGCCCCGGAGGCGAAGGCGTACACCGACACGCTCGCTGCCAAGACAGCTCCCGGGACAGCACCGGCACCGGTGGAACCGGGCGCTCTGTCCCCGGCGCGGGAAGCCCGATGAGCAACCCCGAACCCCGCTTCCGCACCGCCCGCCGGGCCACCGCGATCCTGCTCCACACGGTGACGGCCGCACTCACGGCCCTGGTCCTGCTCGGCACCGCCTGGGCGGCCCTGCGGTTGGTCGACTCGATCTGGTCCGGCCTCGTCGGGCCGTGAGACGGCCCTTCTCTTACTGTTCCTCCTGCACGGTGAGGAACCGCTGGTACGGAGAGTGCCGTCAGGGGGTGCGGTTCGCGGACACTGTGATCGCCTCGCTGATGACGGAGTCGGGGTTGGTGTGCGCGATCGGCCAACCGGTGTACGCCTCGGCGAGGAACGTGCTCCCGGCGACGGACTCGGTGACCTGGTCGATCTCGCCGAGCTGGCGGCGCCGTCCGAAGGCGTCCGCGTCGGTGTCCGTGTGCAGCATGGACGTCATCCACCAGGAGAAGTGCTGAGCCCGCCAGACTCGGTCCGAGGCGGTGCGGCCGTAGCTTTCGAGCAGGCCGGCCGAGCCCTGGTGGAAGAAGCGTTCGAGCGCCTGGCAGAGCACGGCGATGTCGGTGACGGCCAGGTTGAGGCCCTTTGCCCCGGTCGGGGGGACCGTGTGCGCGGCGTCCCCGGCCAGGAAGAGGCGGCCGTGGCGCATCGGGTCGACCACGTAGCTGCGCATGGGGATGACCCCGCGCTGGATGATCGGCCCCTCCTCAAGCTCGAAACCGTTGCCGTTGACGCGGGCGCGCAGCTCCGCCCAGACGCGTTCGTCGCTCCAGGCCGCGGCGTCCTCGGCGGGGTCGCACTGGAAGTACATCCGCTGCACGGTGGGGGTGCGCGAGCTGATCAGCGCGAAACCGCGATCGGAATGCGCGTAGACGAGCTCCTCCGAGCTGGGCGGGGCCTCGGTGAGGATGCCGAACCAGCCGTGCGGGTAGGCGTGGAAGTAGTCGGTGCGCGCGTGGGCGGGGACCGCGGTGCGGGTGACCCCCTGGGAACCGTCACAGCCGGCGATGACCGCGCAGGAGAGCTCCACCCGGGAGCCGTCGGCCTCGGTGAAGCGGACGACGGGGGTGTCCGTGGTGACGTCGTGGACGCTGACGTCGCTGACCCCGAAGCGCACGTCGCCCCCGGCGGCCAGGCGCGCGGCGATGAGGTCCTTGAGCACTTCGTGCTGCGGGTAGAGGTGGACGGCGCGGCCGGTGAGGGCGGGGAAGTCGATGCGCCGGGACTCGCCGCGGCTGCGGATGGCGATGCCCTCGTGGCGTTGGCCTTCGGCGAGGAGGCGCTCACCCACACCGGTGCCGTTCATGAGGTCGACGGTGCCCTGCTCGAGGATGCCAGCCCGGATGGTCGCCTCGATGTCGGCGCGTTCGCGCAGGTCGATGACGACGGAGTCGATCCCGGAGAGGGAGAGCAGGTGGGAGAGCATCAGGCCGGCGGGCCCGGCGCCGACGACGGCCACCTGGGTGCTGGTCCGGCGGGGGTGGGAGTTCATGCGCTCAGCATGCGATCCGGCAGGATCACGGCACCAGGCCTCTTCCATTCAATGGGAAGGTTTCCGGCGAAACTTCCCCTCGGGCGCGCTCCTCAGCCGTCGCGGCCGGGGGGAGGCTGGGTGCTACTCCAAAGGTGTCCCCGGGTGTGGATCACGCCTTCTCCCGAAACCGGGGCGCCCATGGTCCGGGAGATGCCGCGGGCCGCCGCGAGCAGCACCGGGATGTGCGCGTGCGGACCCGGCTCCGGGTCTGGGGCCGAGCTCGGTTCACCAGGGCCCCGATCACGGCGGAACGGGACGACGACGGACAGGGCGGCCACCACCCGGTTGCCGCGGTCGCGGACCGGCGCGGCCAGCCCGACGGCGGCGGGGTCGATCATCTGGGAAGCGATCACGTACCCGTCCCGGCGCACGGCGGCCAGGGTGCGCCTCAGCCGGGCGGGGTCGGTGATGGTCTGCCGGGTGTGCGCGGGCAATTCTCCGCCCAGCACCCTCTCCTGGAGTTCGGGCGGGCTGTGCGCGAGCAGCACCAGGCCGGTGGAGGTGGCGTGCACGGGCAGCCGTCCGGCGATCTCGGCGACGTTGCGCCCGGCATTGCGGTCGGAGAGGCGTTCGAGGTAGAGGACGTCGGTGCCCTCCAGCACCCCAAGCTGGGTGTGTTCGCGCACGACCGCCTGGAGGTCCTCCATGAAGGGCAGGGCGGCGCGGCTCAGGTCCCGGGCGGGCGAGGACCGCGAGGCCAGCTCCCACAGCTGGTAGCCGATGCGCACCCGTTTACCGGGTTCTCGCTCCAGGGCGCCGAGCTCGACGAGTTCGGTGACCATCCGGTGCGCGGTAGCGACCGGGAGGCCGGCGTGGCGGGCGATCTCGGAGACGGTGAGCGAGGCGGAGGCGGTATCGAAGGCGCGCAGGATCCGCATGGCGCGGGTGAGGACGGACTCCCCCGACGTCGACCTGGCCATCACCGATCCCCTTCCCCGGAACGAAGTCTGCCATCACGGGCGCCCCCTGAGGGGCAACCCGTCCGGCAAAGCTCCCTCGCCCGGCCCCGCGGCGACGCGAGCTGGCATCCTGGCAGCGCAACCGACACCCCCTGCCCCGGGCGACACGACAGAGGAGACCCAGTCATGGCGATCTACGCCGTCACCTACACCTACGCCGAGAACAGCACCGAGGCGCGCGACCGGCACCGGCCCGCGCACCGCGAGTACGTGGGCAAGCTCTCCGAAGAGGGCGTCAACCTGGTCTCGGGCCCCTTCGGCCCCGACGACGCCCCCGGCGCTCTGCTGCTCCTGCGCGCGGACTCCGCCGCGGCGGCCCTGGCCTACACCGAGCCTGACCCGTTCCGCACCGAGGGCCTGGTCAGCGACGTCTCCGTGCGTGAGTGGATCCCCGTCGTGGGCCCGCTCGCTAAGGAGTTCTGACCGACCGAGCATCGGCCGGACAGCGGCCGAGCACCGGACCGCCGAGCCGAGTTGTCCACAACCGATACGAGTTGCGCCCCTCCCCCGCGAGGGGCGCGGCTCGTATCGTGGATTCGTGCCACGCGGGACCGTCACCCGGACCAGGATGGCCGACCACGTACAGCGCCTCAGCCCCGATCATCGTGAACAGCGTCGACTTCACCTTGCGAGCGCCGAAGCCGTAAGGGAACGCTACGGCCACGTCCTGGGGTACCTGCCCCGGATGGAGCTGGAGACGGACGAGGGGGAGACCGCCCAGACCGTCGTCATCCCCGGGCAGCCTGTTCGAAGGCGCTGCGTGCCTCGCCGTGGTGTTTGCCCCACCCTGAGAACGGTGCCGAGACAGTGGCATGCCGAGGCCTCGGGTTCGGTGTTGTCTTTCCGAAGGGTCCGCCTGTGCCCGAGGCGCGCAGGAGGCCTAAGGCGTGCACGGGGCTCTAAGGCGTTCGGGAAGCGGGAGAGCTCCGGTCTAAGGCGCTCGGTCCGACACGGTTCTGGTGTTCTCTCCCGATGTGCGGACCGGGGCCTTAGCGGGAGTCTGTAGTCAGTCGGGGAGAACGAACCCCGGCGGACCAGCCCGGACAGGGCGAACAGACCGACAGGAGCAGAACATGCACGCCTACTTCACCGCCCAGGCCGCCGACCTCCACCGCGCCGAGGCCGAGCGCACCGCCCGCGAGGCCCGCCTCGCCCGTGAGGCCCGGCGGCACAGCCGGAGCCGTAAGGGCGGCCGGGGCCAGCGTTCCGGGAGTGTGCGCCGCGCCCTGCGCACCGCCCTCGGTCTGGCCGCCTGATGTGGGGCCCGCCGGGCGGCGGGCCCCACATCACGGCCGCTCAGTACGGCCCCTCGCCCGGACTCCGGTCAGAGCAGCACCTGCTCCCGGAAACAGCGCTCGGCGCCCGGGTGGGCGTCCTCGGGGCCGACACGGTTCAGCACTTGGTCAACCGATGTGACCCCTTCGTCGGGCACCTGCTCGGGCCCGCGCACGGACCCGACGCGGTTCGGCGTCGCCGCGGCCTCAGCCGCCGCACTGGTCAGCTCTTCTGCTTCTGACCGGACTCCTGCTCCTGGTACTGGTACTGCTGCCCCTGATAGGCCTGGCCCTGGCCCGGCTGGCCCTGGTGACTGTCCGTCCCAGAACCCCGGCCGTGCCCCTGGCCCTGCTGGTTGGCGTGGTCGAAGGCCTCCTGCGCCTGGCGCTCTCGCTCCCAGAGCACGAAGCGCTCGCTCTCGCCCAGCGCCATGGTGGTCAGCCACACGGCCACGGCGACGTCGTCGATCAGACCGAAGACCGAGAAGATCAGCTCCGGGATGAAGTCGATCGGGGAGACGATGTAGCCGACCAGCACGAGCATCATGAAGAGCTTGCCGCCGCCGAGTTCGGGGTAGCGGCCACGCAGCTTCGCCCCGAGCATGCGCGGGATCGAGCGGGCGCGCTCCCACAGGGAGACCTTGCTGTCGGTGTTCTGGATGACCTGCCAAGCGGCCGCACCGGCAGCGGCCCGGTTTGCCTTGCGCATCGTGTTCTTCTCCTCAGGGGGCGTGTGACTTCTCAAGATATGACGCGAAGTCCCCTTGTATCGTTCCCGCTGGCGGGGTCGGCAATCCCGAACGAGACGCACACGACACTTCCGACCCACGGGGCGAGGGTGGCCCCG
This sequence comes from Nocardiopsis valliformis DSM 45023, assembly GCF_000340985.1. NCBI lineage: Bacteria > Bacillati > Actinomycetota > Actinomycetes > Streptosporangiales > Nocardiopsidaceae > Nocardiopsis > Nocardiopsis valliformis. Next base: position 162,517 of record NZ_ANAZ01000016.1, on the reverse strand, counting down.
TTCGCCCCGCGGGAAACATTTTTCCACCGAGTTGTCCACAGTGAGGCCCGGTGACACTGGTAGTGACGGCCCCGGAAAGGCATCCTTGGATAGCCGGGGCCCTTTTTCTTCTTTTGATCCCTCTCCTTTACCGCCTACTCGCTTCGCCCCAGCTGTCCCCCAGCCCCCTCCGAGCCCGCCCTCCGCCCGCCGAACAGCCGAATCACGGTCCGCGCCCTGCCCGATACAGATCCGCAGACCAAAAGGAACAAAGTGACTTCAGGGACAAAAACCCAAGGCCACGTGGCCACATGCGGCCACCACAGCCCCGCACGACCACAAGAGGCGCCAGGTGCACGCAAAGGAAGCCATCCCCCTAGGCCAGCCTCGGATCCCCCACCCCGCCAACCCAGTCACCGTGCGCCCGTTGACAAAAGGACACCGCATCGCACCACCCTGCCCCTGAGGTCGTGAATACCGGGCCTCCCCCTGTGCCGCACCCATTCGTTACGATGCGTCCGAGTGGCACCTACAGACGCGGGGCGCCTCTGCAACTTCCGAAATCGCCCTAGTGCGTAGAACCGATGGAGCTTTCCCAGTGTCCAATGCCCTACCTCGGTCGGCGACGACCGTAGCCCTGTTGGCGGATGTCCCCAGCACGGGCCACGTGGGCGAGGCCGGAGCACAACGGTTCGCCCTTCAAGGCGACAGTGTCGGCGTGCGCAGCGCCGCCTTCGTCGCCTTCGCCAGGAAGGAGGTGGACGCGGGCCGCAAGGTCGTGGCGCTCTACCCGGCCTGGCAGGACTCGGACGCCCAGCGCGCGATCAACTTCGCGCGCGGCGCCCTGCGCACCGACCACATCGCCGGGGTCGGCGTCAACCTGTCCCCCCTGGCCCTGTCCCTGATCGCCGACCAGCTGTCCTACCTCGCCCCCTACCTACCGCCGGGGATGGTGGCCGCTCTCAGCGACGAACTTCCCAAGCACCTCCTGGCCGGAGCCTGGCTGCGCACGGTCTCGAACCTGTCCACCCTGCCGACGAGCCTGAAACAGCACATGGGCTCGTACGCGCCCACCGTGTCCTTCCTCGCCTACTGCGCCCCCAATACCCAGGTGGGCCGGCTGCGCCCGGCCGAGGTCGCCCGCAGACTGCCCTTCCGCCCGGTGCAGCCGGTGCAGCTGTTGTGCTCCACCCCGGACCCGGGCATCACCAAGCTGTTCGACGAGAACCTGCCCCAGGCCATCCAACCGGTGGCCACCAGGACCCTTCCCGCGCAGCCCCTGGGGCCCGCGTACTGGGGCACCGACAAGTACGTGGAGTTCGTGGCGTTGAGCGCCCACCCGCAGGCGCTCGCCTATGCCGCCGGGGCCATCCGGGCGGCAGCGTGTTCCTGGTGCGGTGAACCCGTGTCCGCCCAGCAGTGCCCGTTCTGCCGGGGCAACTCCACCGGAAAGCCCATCCGGGCGCACCAGACCGGTTCCGCTCCGCCGAGGGGCGGACGCCCGCCCGCCCCGAGTCCGCAGAACCCCCCGAGCCCTCAGCGCCCGCAGCGCGCGCAGAACCCTCCAGGCCTCCCGACGGGCCCTCAGATCCAGCCCCACCAGGCTCCGCGCCCCGCTCCCCCCGGCCCCCCTCAGCCGGGCGGCGCCCCCACACCCCCCGGGCCGCCAGCCTCCGGTGCCCCCGCGCACCAAAGCGGCTCGGCACCGAGCGGTACCCCCACCGCACAGGGAACCCCGCCCCGCCGGTCCGGTCACCGGCCTCCCCCCTCACCCGGCCGGACGGAGGGCCCCGAGTTCCAGGACCGCTCCCCACAGCCGGAACCCCCGAGAACCTACTCCCGCTAGGGCCCGCCGGACCGGCCCACGACGACACTGGAAACGGAAACCACCCCCTATGAACCCCCGTCAGCGACGCGGCGTCCTGCTCATGGTCGTGGCCGCTATCGGCGCCGTCGCCGTGTTCGCCTCCGTCTTCACCTACATCAGCAACCAGCAGCAACAACTGGGCCAGTTCTCCACCGTGCTGCGCCTTGCCGAGGACGTCGAGGCCTACCAGCCGATCGGCCGGGACTCGGTGGAGACGTACGAGGTTCCCTCCGCATACTTCGACCCGGAGGTCTTCATCACCGACCTCGAGCAGATCGACACCCCCGAGGGCCAGGAACTGGTGGCCTCCACCCACCTGGAGCAGGGGGCCATCCTCCAGCGCGGCATGATCCAGCCCCAGCCGACCCTGACCGCCGGGGAGCGGGAGATCGCCATCATGGTCAACGCCGAGACCGGGGTGGCGGGCAAGGTCCGGCGCGGTTCCATCGTGGACATCTACGGCACGTTCCAGCCGCGCGACCACGGTGAGGCCTGTGCGACCCGCATCCTCACCGAGGTGGAGGTGCTCGATATCGGGGAACTGCGCAGCCAGGAGTCCGAGGGCGGCGGGGTGGCCGGCGTGGTTCCCGTGACCTTCCGGCTCAGCCCGGATTCCGCGCTCCAGCTGGCCTACGCCGAGGAGTTCTCCACCAAGCTCCGGCTGGCCCTGGTCAGTGCCGCGGGCGGCGGCGACGCCGGTGAACCGCAGGTGTGCAGCGGCGACTTCGCCGAACTCATCGAAGAGCGCGACGAAACCCAGGACACGGACCAACAGACCGACGAGCGGCGTACGCCGCATGGGGGGTAGGCACCGGTGAACTTCCGAGTCCTAGCGGGGATGCCCACATCCGCATCAGAGATGGTGCTCACCGCGCGTTTCGAGGAGCTGGCCGGGGCCGAACTCGTCGCCACCCGGAACACGAGCGCGGAACTGATCAACGGGGCGGGCGAGCACCCCGAGCTCGACGTGGTTCTGGTCCACCAGGACCTGGGCCCGGCCCCGGTCTTCGACACCATCCGCGACCTGTCGCACCGCCACCCGCAGCTGGCGATCCTGCTGGTCTCCTCGTCGATGGACCCCGAGACCTTCACCGGTGCCATGGAGGCGGGCGCCCGGGGGGTGCTCTCCGCCGACTCCGGGGTGAGCGAGCTGGAGACCCGGATCGCCAAGGCCGCGGAATGGTCCCGTACGCTCCGCCGTCACCTGGAGTCGGCCTCCCTGGACCTGCCCGCCTCGGGTGTGCGCGGGCGGATCGTGACGATCAGCGGCGCCAAGGGCGGGGTGGGCACCACCACCTGCGCCGTACACCTGGCGATGGCCGCGGCCCGGCGAGACCGGGTGGTGTGTCTGGTGGACCTGGACCTCCAGGCCGGTGACCTGCCCTCCTTCCTCAACCTCCAGCACCGCAGGTCCATCACGGACCTGGTGGACGCGGCCGACGACATCAGCCCCGGCATGCTCTCCGAAACCCTCTACGTGGACCCGCGCGGCCCGCACGTGCTGCTCGCACCCGAACACGGCGAGCGCGGCGAGGACGTCACCGCCCGGGCCACCCGCAGGATCCTGAGCGCCTTGCGTTCCCGGTACGAGCTGGTGATCGTGGACTGCGGTTCCAACATGAGCGAGGCGACCGCGATGGCCGTGGAGCTGGCCGACAGCGCCGTCGTCACCGTGACCCCGGATGTGCCCGCGCTGCGCGGTGCCCAACGGCTGATGACGATGTGGGAGCGCCTGCAGATCCGCTCGCACGAGGACGTGCACTCCCTGGTCACCCGGCACAGCCGCAAGAACGAGATCCAGCCGGACTTCCTCCAGCAACTACTGGGTACCAAGGTGTTGCGCACCCCCGTACCGGCCGCCTACCGGTCGCTGGAGCCGGGGGAGAACAACGGGGATCCCACGAAGGTGACCGACGAAGGGCTGCGTAAGGCCTTCGCCCGGCTCGCCTCGGAACTGGACCTGCTCTCGGCGCCCACCGCCACCGGCGGTAACAGCGGTAAGGGCGGCAACTCGACTCCCTCGGGCGGGATCCCGTCGAACCTGGCCGCGCTGGTGACTCCCCCGAAGAGCGGACCCGGAAATCACCCGTTCACCCGGGACGTGTCCGGTTTCCTCAACGCCTCGGGCCCCGAGCGGGTCAACGGTCACGGGCCCCCGGTGCGCGCACCCGACCACTGGGGCCGGGGCGCCCCTGGGCCGGGAGGGGGTTTCGGTGGTTGAGCGCCACCGGAGACCCTGGCGTTTACCACCCGACCAGGGATTCCGTGCGCACCGCGGGCTTCGAAGACGCATGAGCGTCCCGAACAACCGGCGGCTTCGGAGCGGCCGGGACGACCGTGGCGGGGTCTTCGTGGAGTTCGCCGCGATGGTCCCGTTCATGATGTTGGCGCTAGCCCTGGTGTGGCAGGTGTTGCTCATCGGCATCACCTCCATGTACGCCTCTCACGGAGCGGCGGAGGCGGCCCGCCAGGCCTCGGTCACCCCGGACGACATGGAGCGCATCGACGAGGAGGCGCGTAAACGGGTCCGGGCGCCCTGGGATGCCGAGGACGTCCTGACCACGGAGATCCTCGAGCGCGACGGTACCCGTTTCGCCCGGGTGAGCCTGGCCATGCCGGTGTTCCTGCCGGGCACGACCGGCCCGTGGCAGATCACCGGTGAGGCGAAGGTCGTCACCGAGGTTCCGCCACGCGGGCTACCCGAACCGGAGAGGGTGGATCCGTGATGACCTCAGGAGCCCGCGGCACACGCGTTCTGGGCCACGGCAGGCTCCGCCGCCTGGTGTTCGGCCCCCGGCCCCGCCGGCACTCCGACCGGGGCGGCCCCATCCTGGAGTTCGCCGCGGTCCTGCCGATCCTGCTGCTCACGGTGGTGGTGTCGATCGAAGCCTTCCTCGCCTTCGTCGCGATCGAACGCATCGAGTCCGCGGCCCGGGCCGGGGCGCGGGTGGCCGGAAGCGAACAGTTGGAAGGCGCCGAGAGGGCGGCCCGCACCGCCCTACCGAGCTGGCTGGAAAACGCCGACGTCACGAGCGGCGCGAACGACAGCGACGGTTACTACGTCGAGGTTTCGCACCCGATGCCGATCGTGTTCTCGTCGGTGGACCTGAACCTGACGCTGACCCGGCGGGTGGACATGCCGAACGTGTGAGACGGGGAGAGCGCACCCGGGCACCATCGCGGCACCGCCGAAGGAGGAATTGAGGAACATGGGTCTCAAGGACCGGCTGGAAGAGGACCGCGCTGTCGAGGACCGCGCGGACCGCAGCAGTGTGACGCACTGGCGCCGACGGCTCCTGGAGGAGATCAACCTGGAGGACCTGACCCAGCTGACGCTGGCCCAGCGCCGGGTTCGTCTGGAGAAGGTCGTCGGGCACATCCTGTCCCGTGAAGGGCCGGTGCTGTCGGACCGCGAACGGTCGGTGATGATCCGCAGGGTCGTGGACGAGGCCCTGGGCCTGGGTGTGCTGGAGCCGCTGCTGGCCGACGAGAGCATCACCGAGATCATGGTCAACGGCCCCGACAACGTGTTCGTGGAGCGCGGTGGCCGGATGGAGCGGATCAATGTCGCTTTCAACGGCGAGGAACAGCTCTACCAGACCATCGACCGCATCGTCGCCCTGGTCAACCGGCGCGTGGACGAGTCCTCTCCGATGGTGGACGCCCGGCTGCCCAGTGGCGAGCGTGTCAACGTGATCATCCCGCCGCTGTCGCTGTCCGGTCCGGTACTGACCATCCGGCGCTTCCCCAAGCCCTACCCCGTCGAGGAACTGGTGCGGATGGGCAGCCTGGACCAGGCGACCGGGGTGCTGCTGTCGGCGATGGTGCGAGCCCGGTTCAACATCGTGGTCTCCGGTGGTACCGGTACTGGTAAGACGACCTTTCTGAACGCGCTGTCGGCCTTCGTGCCCAGCAGCGAGCGGATCGTGACGATCGAGGACTCCGCGGAGCTCCAGTTGATGCAGGAGCACGTGGTGCGGCTGGAATCACGGCCGGCCAACATCGAGGGCCGGGGCGAGATCGCCATCCGCGACCTGGTGCGCAACGCGCTGCGGATGCGCCCGGACCGCATCATCGTCGGTGAGGTCCGCGGCGCCGAGACCATCGACATGCTGCAGGCGATGAACACCGGTCACGACGGGTCGCTGGTGACGGTGCACGCCAACTCCGCGGACGACGCCATCTACCGGTTGCAGACCCTGGCGACCATGGGTGAGGGCAACATCCCCTACGAAGCACTCCGCGACCAGATCAACAACGCGGTGGACGCCATCGTGCACCTGGGCCGGTGGCCGGACGGTTCTCGGCGAATCAACGAGATCGCCGTGGTCTCCTCACGCCGACGCGAGGAGTTCCGCCTCGACCGCCTGATGGAGTTCGCGGCGCTGCCGATGAACCCCGATCGTTCCGTGGGGGGCCAGTTCCGGCACTATCCGCTGCCGCGCCACATCGCCGGTCGTATCTACAACGTCGGGGAGAACATTCCCGCGGTGTTCGGGGTCGTCCCCGGCACCCGAGCCCAGGGCAGCCCGTGAACACACGTCCCGCGTCCGTGCGGACGCCCTCTCGAAGCACGGATCCTCGAAGTGCGGCACCGACCCGAAGGGAGATCGGGTGAACTGGCAAATAGCGGCGATCCTCGGCGGCACCGCCCTGGTTCTGCTGCTGGTGCTGTGGGCCGTCTGGGAGTTCGTGGCCAGCGCGGAGAACCGGCGGTTGATCGCCGCCCGCAGTGCCCTGGCCCAGGCGGAGTACAACGCCTCGACCCCGTTGTCCACGTTGGACGCCAGGTTGCGGCGCACCGAGTGGGGATCCCGGCTGGCGCGCAGACTGGCGCGCTCGGGCACGGACCTGCGCCCGGCCACGTTCGTCGCCGCGCTGGTGTCCGGGTCGCTGCTGGCGATCGTGGTGGTGTGGCAGATTCTCGCCCCGTTCTTCGGCCTGCTGGCCGCTGCGGGGGTGGCGTTCCTGTTCTTCACCTACCTGCGCCGGGCCGAAGCCAAGCGGCGCGAGGAGTTCACCGGTCAGCTGCCCGACCTGGCCCGGGTCCTGGGCAACGCGACCTCGGCCGGGCTGGCGCTGCCGACCGCGGTGGCCATCGCCGCGGACGAACTGGACGGCCCGGCCGGGGAGGAGCTCAGCCGCATGGCAGAGTCCATGAAACTGGGCGCAAGCTTCGAGGAGGCCATCTCCGACCTGCGTGAACGCATGCCCTCCCGTGAGCTGGGGGTGCTGCTCTCCACGCTGGTGGTGGCGTCCAGGTCCGGTGGTTCGCTGGTTACGGCGCTGCGTAACATCTCCACCACCCTGGAGAGCCGCAAGGAGACCAGGCGTGAGGTGAAGACCATTCTCAGTGAGACGACCTCCACCGTGTGGGCTCTCGGGTTCATGTCCGTGGGTGCCCTGTTCATGATCAACGCGATTTCGCCCGGGGTCATGCGCACGATGACCAGTACCGGGGCCGGGATCGCGGTGCTGTTGGTGGTGGCGGCGCTGTTCGCGATCGGTTTCGCGCTGGTCTCCCGCATCACCAGGTTCAAGATGTAGCAGCCGGGTAGACGTCGCAGTCCCGGCCCCGCAGACCCGCCCCCCACCCCTGAAAGACGCCGCGATGAACCTCCTGCCGCTGCTACCCCTGGCCGCCGCGCTCGCTTCGGCCGCGGTCGTGCTGATAGGTGTCTACGGCCTGTACCTGACCCAGTCGCAGACACGGGTGCCGGTGGACGACCCAACCGACGCCCCGGTGGCCACCAAGAGCGACGACACCTTCTTCCTACACAAGATCACCGAACGGATCGGGCGCCGTTTCGCCCCGTCGGTCCTGGCTTCCCTGAGCGACAAGCAGAAGGCGTCCATCGCTTCCCGCATCGAGGCCGCCGGGCGCCCGGACGGACTGACCACGGAACGGTACGTGCAACGCAAGGTCGGCGAGGTCGCCATCTACGGCACGCTCGCGGTGCTGGTCCTGCTGTCGGGCAACGGCCTGGTCCTCACCCTCATGGCGCTGGCGTTCACCGGGCTGACCGACCTGAACCTGTACGTGCAGGCCCAGGAGCGCGCCGACCAGGTACAGACACAGCTCCCGGACTTCCTCGACGTTCTCGCGGTGACGGTGAGCGCTGGTATGTCGTTCCGCGCGGCGATCGGCCGGGTCGCGGCGTCGATGCCGGGGGTGCTGTCGGACGAGTTCACCATCGCGCTGCGCCAGATGGAGCTGGGCACGTCCCGCCGGGAGGCCTTCGAGGCTCTGCGCCGCCGCAACCGCAACGAGTCGTTGAGCAAGTTCGTGACCGCCATCCAGCAGGCCGAGGAGCTGGGAGCTCCGCTGAGCAACACCCTGGTGGACATCAGCAAGGACATGCGCCTGGCCGATGCCCAGTACATGCGGAGGAAGGCCCAGCAGCTCAACCCGAGGGTGACGATGGTGACCGCCGTGACCATGCTCCCGGGACTGCTGATCCTCATCATCGGCTCGATGGTCCTGGGCACCGACATCAACCTCGGCACGCTGTTCGGTGGCTGAGGATCAGGGCCGGGTCGGGACAGGTCGGGACAGGGCAGGCCGGAACGGGACGCGGCAGATCAGCGACGACGCGGGGTCGCGCCGCGGAGGGCGGCTCTGGGAAGAAGCTCCAGGGAGCGGTCCAGGACCCGCGCGGCCACCTCCCGATCGCCATCCACCAACAGTTTCCGGACGGCGTCGACTTCGCCCAGCGGTGGGATCTGCGGTAGCTCCCGACGCTTCTGCCAGGTGTAGAACCCGGCCCAGGCGAAGGCCGTCACGGACAGGAGCACGCTGGCCGGGAGACCATTGACCACCTCGGACAGGGAGATCGCGAACCCCGCGCAGAGCAGCGTGAACAAGAACGCGCCCAGGAAAGCGACCACGCTGGTGAAGGCGGCCTCCTTCACCAGTGCGGCACGGCTCGCCTCCATGCTCCTCAGACCTGCCAGTCTCTTCTGCACGTGATCGGCGCTCTGGGCGACCCCGGTGACCGAGTCGAGGGCGACCGCGGCGGCTCGGCGGTCCTCGAACGGGACGGGGAGCGCGCTCTCGCGCAGAGCCTCCCGCCAGGGGCCCGGAGGCACCCGGGCCGCGGCCCGCTCCAGCGACTCGTCCGCGTCGCGGTCACTGACCAGTTCCGTCGCCAGTCGCGCCGCGAGGGTGAGCGGGCGGACGTCGACGCGCATACGGGGATCGGTGAACCGGCCGTCCAGGCTCGCGGACCAGAGCGCGTAGCCCTCGGCCAGGCGCGCCGCGATGGGCAGGCGGCGGGCGACCTCCTCGTACACGGAGCAGGGGCGGCCCGCCATGCACAGGTGTTCGGGCTCGGCGCAGTGGTGCGGCGCCAGGGCCTGGAGCAGGCCGCCCTGGACCGCCGAGCTCACGACGGGGTCGTGGTGCTCCCAACGGCGCGCGGCCATGCGGGAGATCTCGGTGAGGGTCATCCTGACACCCCGGTAGGAGGGGGCCAGGTCCGGGCGCAGGAGGGCCACCAACCGGGCCGCTTCCAGGTCGTGGTCGGGGTTCCGGTTGTTCTCGATCTCCCGTCGCGCCGGTGAGCCGGGAGGCAGCCAGTTCACGAGGGCTTTGCGGCCGGAGGGCGAGGCGAGCATCGCGACCGCCCCTTCCCAGTGCCGGCTCATGGACGCGGCCAGGTCGCCGGGGTGGTGGAAGACGCTGTCGCCGACCTCGAACCCCTCCCCGGGCTTCGGATACGGGAACCGCCACTCGGTGCGGACGGGGAGCGGCTGTGCCGGAGGCGGAGGGGGTTCGACGGCAGCGGCGGGCTCGACCGGTGCGGGCGCTTCGGCGGGTTCGACCGCCGCTTCCTCGGCGAGTTCTTCCTGAGGCTCGTCAGGCTCCTCCAGCGGGTCCTCGGCCGGTTCCTCTTCCTCTCGCTCTGCTGCTTCCGCGTGCTCCGCTGGCTCTGCTCGTTCCCCTGGTTCCCCGTGCTCCGCTGGATTCTCCTGTACCGGGGCGGGCGTCGGGACCATGGTGGTGTCGATGAGCAGGGTGAGGAGTTCGGTGGCGGTGGGCCGCTGAGCCGGGTCCTTGTCCAGACATCGGGTCACCACTGGCAGGAGGGGTTCGGGAAGCCCGCTGATGTCGGGCTCCTCGGAGACCAGACGGTGCAGGATCGCCGCCGGGTGCGGGCCGTCGAAGGGCGCCCGGCCGGTGGCGGCGAAGGTGATCACCGAACCCCAGGCGAACAGGTCGATCGCGGAGGTCGCGGGCTCTCCGGAGATCTGTTCGGGCGCCATGTACTTGGGCGTCCCGATCAGGGAGCTCGACAGCGTGGCCGACCCCTCCAACGCCCGCGCCACCCCGAAATCGATCACCCGCGGGCCGTCCGGGGCGAGCATGATGTTGGCAGGGGTGAAGTCGCGGTGCACGATCTCCGCGGCGTGGATCGCGGCCAGCGCGGTGGCCGTGGAGACGGCGAGCCGGTCCAGGTCCGCACCGGTGCGCGGGCCGTCCAGCCGCACGGTGTCGTGGAGGGTTCGGCCCTCGACGTACTCCGTGACCACCCAGGGGGCGTCAGTGAACGGGTCGGCGTCGATGACCCGTGCGGTGCAGAAGGACGCCACCTTGCGGGCGAGCTCCACCTCCCGCGCGAACCGGTCCCGGATGCCCTGGTCACCGGCGTGCTGGGGGTGCATGATCTTGACCGCGCCGAGCCCGCCCCATGAATCCTCACCCAGATAGACGGATCCGAACCCGCCGTGGCCGAGCAGGCGTACAAGACGGTGGCCGCCGACCGTGGAGCCAACCTCGACCACAGCATGTCCTCTCCGGTTCCGGGCCGCCATTGTGCGGCACGGAACGTGGGATGCGCGGTAAGGGGAAGGAGTTCTGGTCGGGTGGGATCGGCCCGAAATCCCCGTCACGACGGGCATACGGGGCGCGGGTGGCCCGCTCCGGCCGCCCGCGCCCCTCGGGTCACTGATCAGGCGCCGGTAGGCGGCGGGAAGGGGATCTCGGACAGGGTCGGGATGAGCGACTCCTCCTCGAAGGCCAGGTGGGCTTGCAGCTCCTCGGTCAGACGGTCCAGGTCGGCCAGGAAACGTGCCGGATCCGCTGTCCGGAGGTCGGTGAGCAGGGTCTCCAGTTCTCCCCTCAGGCGGTCGACCACGCGGTGCTCCTCGATCAGGCGGTCGATCGGTTCCCTCAGGTGCGGGAAGCCCTCGGCGAGCCGCGGGAAGACCGTGTCCTCGCTGGTGTGGTGGAAGTGCAGGGACTCGCAGAAGGCCACGCAGTGCTGGCGGATCTGCAGGCTCAGCCCCAGCGGAGGTGCGGTTTCCGCGCCCTGGCGTTCGGCCAGGTAGAGCTCGGCCTCGCGGCGCACGCGGGTCAGCTGGCCACGCAGCCAGGTGTGGATCTGGAAGAGCTTGTCCGCGAGGTTGCGGACCTGTGTGGCGCCGTCGGTCTCGGAGCGCTGTAGCTCCACCACCGGCAGGCGGCGTTCCACCTGGTCCTGGTAGTCGCCGAAGCCGGGTTCGCGGCGGACGATCTCCGCGAAGACCCGGTCCCGCTGTTCCCCTTCCAGGGGGACCGCGATGGCCTCGTGGGTGTCGTCGTCAGGCATCTCCACGGCCACCAGCGGGTGGGCGAGCAGGTTGCGGTACCAGTCGGGGTGCCGGGGCGAGCCACCGGCGGAACCCACCACGTAGACGCGGCCGTCGACCCGTACGAAGCCGAGCGGGTTGGTGGACTCCCGACCGGATCGGGCTCCGGTGGTGGTGAGGAGCAGCAGGTCACCGCCCTCGAACATGCCGCCCACCCTGCCGTGGTTGGCGCGGAACTCCGCCACCACCGGCTCGTTCCACGGGCTGATCTTCGGTGCGGGGCGCTGCCCCTGGTCCTGACCCTGGTCCTGGTCCGGGCCCTGGTTCTGGTTCTGGTTCTTGGTGTTGTTCTCCGTCAAAGGACGGTCCTCTCACTGCATGCTGTGGAGGCGGGCGTCCCCGAGGGCGCGGCTGTGGCAGGCACGGGTCACGTGCGCGGTGGGGCAGGGCGAGGCAGAGCGCTGGGCGGTCTGAGAGCCCGAGAAGGCCGCGAGGAACAGCGAGGCTGACAAAGCCGGGAAGTGTTCGGGGAGTCCGCCGGGATCCTGGTTACTTCCGCCAGGGGCGGGTGAGCGGCTCAGCCGCTCAGATGAGGTACGCGAAGTGTGTGCTCACGATTGGCTCCCCGAACAGGTCTGGCGCCTCCATGCCGTCCGACCGGCCCACTGCTCTTTGGTCGGAAGCACGCGGCGCCCCACCATCATAGGCACGCGTCCGGGTGGGGCAAGCCCCACCCGAAGTCTCCACACCGCCCTATCGGCCCGGGACCCGCGGATCCGTAGCTTCGTTGGCATCCCCCAGAACAGCGCCCCTGCCCTCGGCCCGCCGTGTTCCACCGCTACCGGAGAGCTCCCCATGCGCAAGCAACGCCGTCCGCCCGAAACCGGCCCAGCAGCCGCGCTCCGCCCCTCCCCCGCGCTCCGCCCCGGGCGCTCGCTCGCCCCCGACCTCTCGCGCGGCTTCATGCTGCTGTTCATCGCGCTGGTCAACGCCCAGTTCTTCCTCACCCACTCCGACACCGTCCGCGGCCTCGCCGACCAGGTCCTGCTGCTGGTCCAGGGCACGCTGGTGAACGGGCGCGCGATCCCGCTGTTCTCGCTGCTCTTCGGCTACGGCACGGTCTGGATCATGCGCCGGGTCATCGACTCCGGCGGCGGTTGGGTGCACGCCCGGGTGGTGCTGCGCCGCCGCGGCTTCTGGATGCTGGTGATCGGCCTGCTGCACGGGGTTCTGCTGCTGCCGGTGGACATCATCGGCGCGTACGGGCTCGGGCTGCTGCTGTTCGTGGGTTTCCTGCGCGTCCGGGACTCCGTGATGCTGTGGTCGGCGGCCGCCTTCGCCCTCACCTCGGCGGCACTGACCACCGCGCTCAGCCTGGTCGACGCATCCAGCTCCGCTCCCGGCGCCGAAGAATCCGCCGCTGCCGTGCCCTCGCTGGTGGAGACCGGTTTCCTCGCGGCCAGTTCCGAACGGTTCACCGAGTGGACCCTGTACACCCCGGTGACCCTGCTTTTCGTGGTGATGCCACCGATGCTGCTGGGCATGTGGGCGGGCCGCCGCGGGATCCTGGAGCGCCCCCGCGAGCACCGGACCCTCCTGGTCCGCGTCGCGGTCATCGGCCTGGGCATCGCCGTGCTCGCCGGGCTTCCGGACGCGCTGGTCACCGCGCAGTTCCTGCCGGAGCCCGGGCAGGTCGCCCTGATGTCACTGTGGATCGTGCACGACCTCGCCGGTTGGGCGGGCGGGCCCGGCTGGGCCGCGCTGCTCGCGCTGCTGGCCATGCACCTGACCGAACGCGCTGCCCGGCGCGCCAGCGCCCCCGACACCGGCGGAGTCGGCATCAGTCCCGAGACCGCTCCCCTGGGGCCGGTCACGACCGCGATCGCCGCCGTGGGTGAGCGTTCGATGAGCTGCTACCTGGCGCAGGCGCTGGTGTTCACTCTGGTCTTCGCCCCGTACGGGCTGGGCTTGGGCGCCACCATGAGCGCTTCGGCCGCCGCTCTCGTGGCGGTGCTCACCTGGCTCCTGACGGTGGTCCTGGCCGACGTCTCCCGCCGCTTCGGCCTGCGCGGCCCGGCCGAGGCGGTGCTGCGCAAGCTCACCTACGCCCGTACTCGGCTGCGGTCCTCCCCGGACAGGAAGGGCTGACCGGCGGCTCCGCCCCGAACACACCTGTCGCCCTGAACAAACCTTTTACCCCGAACCCACCTACCGAGCGGCGGGTTGTCCACAGGTGGGAAGAGGCCTTCCGGAGCCCGGGCCCTCCCCACCTGAGGCCCGTTGTATCGGGGGCTCAGCCCTCGTCGGCTTCGGGCTGCCCAGGAACGCCCTCGTTCCCCTGTCCAGCGCCCTCGCCGCCCTGTCCCGCCGTGTCCCCGGCCCCGCCGGTTTCCCCGCCGGTGTCCCCGGCCTCACCGCCAGCCCCGGCATCGACCTCGATCTCGTCCGCCGGGCACTGCGTCATGTCGCTGTCGCCCGGCGCGGACCCCGTCGGCAGGGCGAAGAAGCCCGAGCCCAGCCGGTCTTCGTCCCGCCACTCCAGCGTGCCGTCCACGTCGTAGCAGTGCCCGCTCAGGTCCTCCGCCAGCGCCCCCGCGAGCGCGGAGGGCCGGTAGGCCACCCCCGCCCGTTCCGGGGCTCCGGGGACCAGCACGTTGACCTCGGCGGCCGGGTTCTCCGGGCTCAGCACCACGAGCGTGTTCATCGGCTGCCCCAACTCGCCGCCGCTCCCGCCCCTGATGACCTGCCGATCGAGCCCGCCGTGCTCGTCAGCGTCCAGCGGCACCACGGTCAGGAAGTCCTCCGCGTACACCCGGTGGGAGCCCACGTTCGGGTGGTAGGTCAGTTCCACCGTGAACTCGACCCCCGCGCCGGTGTCCCGCACGCCGGTCATGCACACGCTCATCACGGGGAAGGAGTCCAGGCCCGGGGGGTACAGCCCGTAGTCCGCGGTGTCATGGTCGAGCGGGGAGACGAACGGCCAGGCGTCGGGGTTGGTGTTCGGTTCTCCCTCGGGCCCCGGGGTCAGCAGTGAGGTGTACAGGTCGGGGTCGACCGCCTCGGGGTTGAAGGGCCGCCAGGGCGCGTGTGCCTCCTGCGCACTCGCGCGTTCGGTGTCGTCGCAGGCCATGGCTTCGGGGGCGAGGGGATCCCCGAGGTCGTCCGCCTCGTCCGTCCCGGCCGGTTCCTCGGTGGGTTCGTCCGCGACGACGGTGTCGGCGGGCGACTCGCTCAGGGTGTCGAACAGCAGGTAGCCGCCGCCGAGGGCCGCGGCCATGCCGAGCGCTCCCACGCCCAGCCAGATACCGAGCCTGCTCTTGCGCGCGGTGCCGTCGTCGTCCTCGTCGAGGTCGATTCCCTCGTTCTTCACGGACGACATGTCATGGCCACCGGTCTGCGAGGGACCGAACAGGTAGGTGGCGCCACCGTGCCCCGCCGTCCCAGCACTGCGCATCCCGGGCGCGGCCCCGCCCTGGCCTCCGGCGAAGTTTCTCGGGGTGTGCCCATACGCCTCAGCGGCCGCTTCCGGGCCCCACTCCTCCTCCGGGTCAGACCCCGCGGCGGACTCAGGCCCGCTTCCATGCCCGCCGGCCACGGAAGCGGCCCGGTCCGCATCCGCCGCATACGAGCCACTGCCCCTGGCAACCCCGGCCGCACGGGACTCAGCAGCCGCAGAGGGCCGACCGGATCCCCCAGGCCCAGCAGCGCCTCCGCGCTCACCGGAACCAGGCATCCCAGACGTCCCATGGACCCCGAGCGCACCGGCGGCGGTACCGGCTCCAGCAGTGCCAGTGGCCCCGGACGCGGCGCCGCCGTCGGCGCTGTCTCCCGTGCTGGCCTGCGGCCCTCCCTCGCTCAGCGCGCGTGCGGCGTCGGCCCATCGGATCGGGTCGTGCCAGCTCAGGTCCGGCTTGGGCCAGTGTTCGCCGATGAGGGCGCGGAGCTGGTCCGGCCAGGTTTCGGCGGTCGACTGCTCATCGATACCGAGCAGCAGCAGGCACTCCAGGTAGGCGTCCTCGGCGGAGGGGCGCTGGTCCGGGTCGGGGGAGAAAGCGCGCAGCAGCAGCGGGCGCAGCTCCTCCGGGAGCGCTCTCAGGTCGACGCGGGCCTCACGCGCACGGCGGGCCATCTCCCACAGGATCTGCCCCGGGATGCGTCCCGGCGTGTGTCCCGCCGGGGAGGTTCCGAACGGCGGTTCACCGGTAGCGGCGAACACCACCAGGCACGCCCAGCCGTGCACGTCGGAGGCCTGGGTCGCGGCCGAGCCGTCGTAGCTCTCGGGTGCCAGCCAGCCCAGGCTCTTGGAGCTCTGTACGGGCGCCGCGTCGTCGATCCGCCGGGTGACCCCGAAGTCCAGCACCCTGGGCCCCTCGGCGGAGGCCACCACGTTGCCGGGTCGTACGTCGCCGTGCACGGTGTCCGCCGCGTGCACGGTCGCCAGAGCCTCGGCCATTCCGGCGGCCAGCACCAGCAGCGCGTCCCCGCCGAGGCGACCGTGCGCCCGCACGTGCTGCCCCAGACCGAAGCCGGGGACATACTCGATCGCGGACCACGGTCTGCCCTCGTGGCTGCCGCTGTCCCGCGCACCCACCGCGCACACACCGTCGGCCGGACGCACAGGGGCGGACTCGTCGCTCGCGTCAGATCCGGGAGCCCACTCGGCGGCGGCGATCTTGAGGGCTATCGGCTCGTGGTCAGGGGAGACCGCGGCGAACAGGGTACTCATGCCATCGGCGCCAAGACGCCCGATCAGCCGGTAGCGGCCCACCTGGAGCGGGTCGCCGTCGGTCAGAGGGGTGACGTTCGGCGGCAGAGCAGGGAGGGTGAAGTCCATTGGGGGCAGCTTTCCACACATCAGGGACGGTTGTGGTGGGCTGTGCCGGGATAGCACATTCGATCCCGTGGTTCTGCGAATCTACCTAATTTGTGAGGCACGCGATGCCGTGATCCCCCTTTTCCCTGGGCTGGCGGGACCGATTCACGGAGGCCCCGGAGCGCGCCGCCAGTGGTCCGCGCGCACCTGCGCCGGGAGACGGAATCGCCTGTTCACCAAGGCTCCTCGCTTCCCGAGGCACACTCCCCGAACCCCGCTCGGGAACGATCACGGCGGACCCACACAACGAACACGCTCGGTGAGGACGTTATGGGAAGGAGAGGAAATCGGTGCATACCACTGTCAACCACTCGAACCGAGAGCGCCATGACCGCTCGCGGCGCCCCGAGCCCGCTCGGTGACCACCGTTCCGGCCGGGGAAAGACCAGAAGCCCTCCGGAGCGACCCGCGGGGAGAAGGGGAAGAGCCGAGGGGGCGCGGGGATCCTGGCTCCGACGGTGCCAACAACGGGGCCAGCGGGGCGAAACCGAAACGCATTCGTTCGCACCGCGATCCCAGAACCACAGGGGCATCTCCAGCCACCCTGCTCCCACCGAGCGCTTCAGCACATCTGGCAACTCTGACCGCATCCGGCCATCCGCTGCCCCGGCGGAACCCCCAGCCGCGACCGCTCCCGCTTCCCCACGTCCCGGCGTCGGCCCGTCCGGCCCCGCACCCATCACACGCTTTCGACTCTGACGAGCACGATACGGAACGGTCTTCAAAAAGAAGAGGAAACTTCGATACCACCATAAATCAAACATCAAAGCAAATTACGAAGAAATACTTCACATTCACCCTGATAGCTTTCTCGGCAAGCCCCTGACTTCCACCCACGAGAAGACCATGGCTGACAACAGAACCCCGAACGCAACCGATGCCACCGCCGTTCCCGCAAAGGGTGGCGACACGGCCCCACCGACGGAGCACGCCGGGGAGGACGGCTCCGAACTCCCAGGCGAAGCGGCCCCCGGCCCCGAGCTGTCCGACGACGCGCCTCCCGGCAACTCAGCCGCGCAGGCCTCGGAGCCACCTACCGAGAGCACTTCAAGCGCCTCCGCGAGCACCTCCGCGAGCGCCCCCACAAACACAGCCGCGGCCGCCCCCGCTCCGCCTTCGGACCACCCCGACGAGGAGCCGCGCCCCGCCTTCCCGCGCCTGATGGGAAGCATCGGGGGAAAGGCCTTCCCGCTGTATCTGTCCATGGTCGCCACCGTCTTCGGGACCATGGTCACTGCGGGCGTCCTGGGCCACACCGGCACCGCCGTGCTCGCCGCCTACGCGATGACCATCGCCCTGTACAACCCCGTTTCCATGGTGATCCAGGGGGCACTGCGCGGCTCGATGCCCTTTGTGGCGCAGAACGCCGAGGACCCGGAGGTGCTCGCCCCCACTGTCCGCAACTCCCTCTGGCTGGCTCTGTGCACGGGCCTCCTCGGCGGCGCCCTGGTGGCGGCGGTGCCCCTGGTCGCCCGGCTGATCGGAGCCCCCGCGGAGACCGTGGCGGCCTTCGGTCTCTTCCCCTACCTGATGGCGTTCGCGCTCCTGGCCAACGCCTTCCAGGCCTGCGCGACCACCCTGCTCATCGGCCTGGGTCGCTCCAAGCAGGCGATGACGGTGGGGCTGGTCGGCACCGCGCTGTCGGTGGTGCTGGTCCCCACCCTGGTCGTCGCGCTCGGCCTGGACATCACCGGCGCCGGGCTGGCCATGCTCCTCACCGCCCTCGTGGTCATGACCGTGGCCCACGCGCTCCTGCGCCGCGGCACCGTCTTGAACGGCCAGAACCTCGGCCTGGGCTCCCCGGACTGGCCCGGGGTCTGGCACATCGCCCGGGTCGGCCTGCCCATGGGCTCGACGATGCTCATCAAGTTCGGGGTACTGGGGCTGCTCGCGATGGCGGTGGCTCGGGTCGGCGCCGCCGAGGCCGCCGCCCACCAGGTCATGGTGACCCTGGTGACCTTCGTGTTCCTGCCCGCGACCGCCGTCGGGCAGGCCGCCGTCCCGTTCATGGCCCGCGCCGCCCAGGCGGCCCACACCAGCCAGACCACGCAGGCCGCACGGGACCAGGGGGACGGTTCCTCCGGGAGCGGGTTCGGTGAGGTCCGGCGGGCGATGACCGCCGGACTGGCCGTGGCCCTGCCGGTGATCGCGCTGAGCATGCTGCTGATCTGGGTCGCCGCCGGTCCGATCATCGGGGTGTTCACCCCCGACCCGAACGTGTCCTCGCTGGTCACGGCGCTGATTCCGGTGGTGTTCGTAGTTGTCCTCGCCGACGGCATGCAGGCCATGCCGGGCATGGGCCTGCTCGCCCTCAAGCGCACCACCCCGACCCTGTACACGTTCGCGGTGTGCTTCGGCCTGTTGGCCCTGGCCGCTTTCCCGGTGGCCGCGGCGGGCGGTCTGGCCTGGCTCTGGTGGGCCTACGCCCTGGCCAACCTCGGCCTGGTCGTCGGTCAGGGCAGCGGGTTTCTCCGTCTGACCCGCAGCCGAAGCTGACCCGAAGCCGGAACGGACCCCGGCTGGGGCGGGTGCACCGCCCGCCCCAGCCTCTCCTAGCTCCCCGGATTCCGTTCCTGGCCGAAGGACACACCCCGTTCGAAGGTCCACTCCGCGGTGCTCTCCCCGGCCGTCCCCTCCCTGCTCTCCCCGGTGTTCCTCTCCGTGATCCCACCGGAGCTCTTCGCCGGGCTCTCCTGCGAGGCCCCTCCGGTGCCCTCCTCCAAACCGAGCGGTTCGGCGGCACGCGGTTTCGGCGCACTCCGCGCGGCGAGCCGCTCGTCCGCGGACATCCCCATCCGGTCCCGGACCGTCCCGGCCCGGTCCAACGGCTGAGCCTCCACGCTTTCCCGCAACCGGATCCGGTCCGACGGGCTCAGATCGGGATCGTCCTCACCGAAGTACTCCGGAGCACCTCCCACGCCCGAACGCACCCCCGGCTCGGCGGGGTCAGAGGCCGTGAGGGGAGAAGACGGGAACGGTTCCTGGGACGCGGGCGCGGTGGCCGAAGCCCCCGGATGCTCCTGCCCGGACTCGGATACCGCGTCCACCGCATCGCCGGACCGCGTCGCGGCGCCCCTGCCCTTGTCCCAGCCCGGCCCGGCTGGCGGTCGCCCACCCTTCTCCGTCCGCTCGGGCAGGTCCGCCGACTTCTCCCTCAACCTCCTGAGCGCGCGCTCGTGGTCGTGGGCCATCACCAGACCGATCCCGCCGAACAACAGTCCGACCACACCCGCCACCACGGCCAGGAACGTCAGACTGTTCCACACCGCCCCGACCACCACGGCCAGGGCCACCAGAGTCGTGCCCAGCCCGTAGAAGAAACGCACCAGCAGCTTGGGGTCCCTGCGCTCCAATCGGGCCAGTTCGTCCCGCGGGTCCTGCGGAGCAGGGTCCGGACCCGAAGCGCTCTCCTCCTGTCTGATCCGCTCGGCCAGTTCACGAAAGTCGTCCCGGTGCGCGCGGAAGACGACGGCTTCCGGCCAGGGGTCGTCGGAGTTGCCCACGGCGCGGTACACCTGGTCGCGTTCGGAGCACTGCGCAATCCCCTCGACCGCCCAGGCTGCCAGTTCCCACCGGTCACACTGGCTTCGGGGGTCCGTGGCCAGAACGTGGACCAGGTCGCCCCGCTGGTCCGGTGGGATCGGGGTGGGGGTGAGCCCGAACCCCTTGCCGAGCTGCTCCAGCCACGCCTCGCAGTTGCGCAGCGAGGCGAACATGGCCCTGGTCTGCCGGGCGACCCGGGCATAGGGTTCGCAGCCGCCCGTGGCCGCGCACTCGTGGTCGCTCGCCACACAGTGGTGCCGGCTGAAGGGCTCGAGGAGGTTGCCCTGTTCCACCAGCCGGAGGAGGCGCCGGTACTCCTCGCCCCGGTAGGGCCAGCTCCGCCCGCCCCGAGTGGCGAAGAGCGCGCCCCAGGACATGTCGAGCTTGTCGAAGATCGGCGGGAGGGCGGGGTCGAGGTCAGCGATGAGGTTGGCGGCCTGGATGTCGGCGCCGCCCCAGTCCTCCGGCAGCTGGCCGATGGTCCGACGGGCCTGGTCGTGCGATTCCGGCAGCCAGCGCAGCAGGTCCTGCCGGAGCGGGGCGTTGCGCAGGAGGGCCAGCGCGGTGTTCCAGTCGCGCTGGATGTCCAGCGCGAGCGCGGCGGCGCTGGAGTAGGACTCCCCGCCGATCTCGAAGAGCTCGTCCCGGTCCGGTGGTGCCTGGGTCAGGCGGGGGATCGCGGTGATGTCGATGGTGCCGCTGCCCTGGCCGATCTGGTTTCCCAGGGCCAGGATGTCGAGGTCGGCCCGGCCGGTGTAGCCCGGCAGCCGGTCCTGGGGGTGTCCCCCGCCCGGTTCCGCCACCCCGAGGAGGGTGGCGAGGAGCCGCTGGGAGGTGGGGCGCAGCTGGGGGTCCTTGTACAGGCACCAGCGCACGATCGACGCGAGGCTGTCGGGCAGTCCGGTGAGGTCGGGTTTCTCGAACAGCACCTTGCGCAGGGTCACGGCGAGGTTCTCTCCGGTGAAGATGTCCTTGCCGGTCCCGGCGAAGGCGATCACCGACCCCCAGGCGAACACGTCGATGGCGGGGGTGACCCTGCTGCCGAGGAACTGCTCGGGCGCCATGTAGCGGGGGGTGCCCAGGAGGGCGCTGGCCGAGACGGGGCTGTTCTCCAGGGCTCGGGCGATCCCGAAGTCGATCACCCGGATCCCGTCCGGCGCGACCATGATGTTGGAGGGCGTGAAGTCGCGGTGGACCACGTCCGAGGCGTGGATGGCGGTGAGCGCGGTGGCCGTGGCGACCGCGATCCGGTAGAGGTCGCCCTCGTGCAGGGGGCCGCCGTCCTCCTTGCCCGAGTGCACGAACTGCCGGAGCGTGGGGCCCTCCACGTACTCGCTGGCGACCCAGGGCGGGTCGCCGTCCGGGGCCGCGGCCAGGACCCGCGCGATACAGAAGTCCACGACCCGCATGCTGTGCTCGACCTCGGCTCGGAACCGCGCGCGGAACTGGGGGTTGTCGGCGTAGTGGTGGTGCAGCACCTTGACCGCGGCGAGCTGCCCGTCCTTGCCGCGCCCGAGGTAGACCGTGCCGAACCCGCCTCTGCCGAGGACCTCCAGGAGTTCGTATCCGCCGAGTTCGTCGCCGATGTTCACAGGGGGTCTCTCCTAGCTGGGGTGAGCGCAGAGTTCGGAGTCAGCACTGGGTTTGGAGCGAGCACTGGGTGTTGTCGTGGGCAGGGCGTCTTCTCTGTGATGTGACGCACTCCAGGCGCGTTTGGTGCTGCAGTGTGTGCGGGGCGTTCGGGCATGCGGGGCCACCCCGGCCGCCCGGCCGCGCGACCCGGACCCCACCTGCGCTTCTCGGACAGTGGGACTGCTCCGACGATGCCCCGGAGAGCGGCCCTCATGCGCATGTCGCATAGAACCGCCGCGGCGGACCCGGAGAGCTCGACGCCGACCCCACGGTTGTGCCAACGGTGGTTGTCAGCCGCTTCCGGTGTTCGCGCCGACTGCTATCTCCGGAGACCGTGGCCCCATGAGTGCACCAGCACCCAAAACCGCAGATCTCGCTTTTACCTCCCGCACACCCCGGATAATCCCGAATCAGCTTCTATTGCATTCTTTCGGACGGAAATTGAAAAGGCATTCCTGTTGCTCCAAGATCATCCGGGAGCGGCGATCGGATGCGAGGGCGCGGCTCCGCCGTCGGCCTTCCGGGCGGCACCCACCCGTGCAGCGGGGAACCAGACACCCGTCCCACCCCATGAGACAACCGCCGATGTGTCGCTTCGAGGCGGTGAGATCAACGGAAACAGCCGGGAACGACCCCGCTTCGGAGCCCCAGGAGATCCCGGGCACCCACCGAACCGTCCGGCACCCCAGGGACAGCACAGGCAGGACCGCAACCCTGCCCGGCAACGGCTGTCCGGCCACCACTTCATCCGCTGACCCAGCGCCTGAACAGCCGCACAGACCGACTCCACCACCAAAATCCAGCCCGGGAGGCACCTCACTCCCGTCAGGCGATCCCTTATGGCACCAAACCACCAACAAAAGTCGGATCGGTTCGTACCCATCGACCAATACGGACAGCCCTCTGACTCAGTACGAGCGCGACCACCGACCGTGCCGTCCCATCAAGTTGGGGAATTGCTGCGGAAAGGCTGCGGAGCACCGTCCTCCTCGGGCATACTCAGAGCATCGGCCACCCGGCCAGCGCAGGCTTTGCACCTCGAGCCCGCGCCGACCGCGGTGTCCACATGATGCATTACGTCGTTCCGTACATTCGCCCGTTTTCAGGGACCGTCGGATGGTTCGCGTTCACCGTTCGTCGGGCCTAAGAGACCGGGACAGAATGGTTTGGAGAGGCGATAGAGTGCATCTGCGGGGTCCCGCTTTCCCACGTTCGTCACACGAGGGAGGCGCGGGTTAAACGGGGAGATGCTTTGTGGAAGTTAAAAGTCTAGGGGGACTTCCACGAAGGCGGATCCCACCCACGCGAGTGGCACTGGATTCGGGGGAATTCACGTTCGTCGAGCACGTGGATGTGTCACTCGTCGACAAGGGGTCTCCGGCTCCTCTGCTGCCTTCCTGCCGCAAGGCCCAAGGAAGGGAAAAGGGGAACAGAGGATTCGGAGGCTCCGGTCTCACAGGGGGGTGGACGCCCCTCGCCCCTGACACAAGGGGGAAATTCAGGGCTGAGGGACGTCCTCTGCCGCGGCCCCGGTCCGGGTCGGCTCGTTCGGAGCCGCCCTTGGCCGGGGCCGCGGCCTGTCTTCCGTGATTCGCATAGCCCCGTGGCCGAGTTCGGGGCTCCGCGACCGAGGGCGACGCCCGGGGCGGTGGCCCGGCCCGGGACGAAAACCCTTACCGGGCACGGGAACTCGACAAGGCCGACCTTCGTTGCGCTTGACGTGAGTGAAGATATGACGCGTCTGTGCCCCGGGGGACGCCTAGTGCCCGTCCCGGCAGCTCAGGACCGTCTCCAGCAGCCCGGGGAACCGTCCCTCGAGCTCCTGGTCGCGCAGCGAGACGAAGCAGCGGGTGCCCTCGGTCCGGTTCTGCACCAGACCGGCGTTGCGCAGAATCTTCAGATGATGGCTCAGGGTCGACTGCGCGATCGGCAGTTCGATGTCCTTCCACGCCCGCTCACCCTCGAACTCCGCGAGCATGCACACGATCCGCAGCCGCGTGGGTTCGGCCAGCGCGGACAGGACCGTGACCAGATCCACTTCAGACAGGGCCGGATGCTCGTGCCCCTTCGCCGTCCCCTTGGGAGCCACGACCCCACCTCCATTTCCGCTGCCCCGCAGCCGTTTCGAGCGTCCGGCCGAGGGCCGGAGCGCCCCACCGAGCCCCTTCCGTCGACCAGGCCGACGGGCGCACGGGATTTGGTGTGCGTTCAGCGGCGAGTGTACCGTCAATGTTCGATGTTCGTCGATCATCGAATAAGCCAGGCCAGTGGGGGTAACTGAGATGACGGAAGCAGCTGGAACAGCCGAGACCACGAACCCGAAGCTCGCGCTGTCCGTCCTGGACCACGCCAGCATCGTCGAGGGCTCCACCCCCGGCGAGGCCCTCCGTGACGCCCGCGAACTCGCGCAGAACCTGGAGCGCTGGGGCTACACCCGCTTCTGGTTGTCCGAGCACCACAACATGCGGGCGATCGCCAGCGCCGCCACCTCGGTCTCGCTCGGCTTCATCGCCGAGGGGACGTCCACCATCCGGGTGGGTTCGGGCGGCATCATGCTCCCGAACCACTCCCCCCTGGTGATCGCCGAGCAGTTCGGCACCCTGGAATCCCTCTACCCGGGGCGAATCGACCTCGGTCTGGGCCGCGCGCCCGGCACCGACCCGCGCACGATGCGCGCGATGCGCCGGGACAACTCCGCCTCCTCGACCTTCCCGCAGGACGTCCAGGAGCTCCGGTCCCTCTTCGAGCCCGCCAGCCCCGGCCAGCCGGTCCGCGCCGTACCCGGCGAGGGCCTGCGGGTGCCGCTGTGGATCCTGGGCTCCAGCCTGTTCGGTGCCCAGCTCGCCGCGCACCTGGGCCTGCCGTACGCCTTCGCGTCGCACTTCGCGCCCAGCGCGCTCTACGACGCCCTGGCCGCCTACCGGGAGGACTTCACCCCCTCGGAGCAGGCCCCGAAGCCCTACGCGATGGCCGGGATCAACGTGGTGATGGCGGACACCGACGCCGAGGCGAAGAACCTGTTCACCTCGCAGCAGCAGGCCTTCCTGGGCATCATGCGCAACGCCCGCGGCCTGCTCGCACCGCCGGTGGAGAGCTCGGCGATGGACACCATGTGGCGCCCCGGGGAGAAGCAGCAGACCGAAGCGATGCTGCGCTACTCCTTCGTGGGCTCCCCCGAGACCGTGAAGCCGAAGATCGAGCAGTTCGTCGCCGACACCGGCGCGGACGAGCTGATGATCTCCTCGATGATCTACGACAAGAAGGCCCGCTTCCGCTCCTATGAGCTGCTGGCCGACCTCTTCGACCTGGAGGCGCCCGCCGGGAGCTGACCGTAGGTCGAGACAGAGCCCTGACCGGGGGTATTGGTCAAGGGTGCGGGACCGGGCCAGGCAGGGCCCGGAACCGTTTCCCCCGGTCACCGGGGTGCGGGGCGGGGTCGCCACAGACCCCGCCCCGCACTTGTGCCCGGACTCCGGGTTCGGTCCCTCGCCCCGGCCATGCGGAAGGCGTATGAGGCCTGCCTGACCTGACGGGGCTGCCGTTTCCGCTGTGCCCGCACCTTCGATCGGGTGCACGGCTCGGGTGCACACGGACAGGCACGCGTGGGTCCGCGCTCGGGCCCCAGTCACGTTTGGCGGCCCCGAACCGGCGGGATCTACCGCACCTGGTTCGTTACGCACAGAAACCGTCGGCTAGCCTTGGCGCGACCGTCGGCGCCGCTGCCCCCGCGCTGCCCATGTTCCCGGTCTGGAAGGCAGGCTGTGCCCCTCCCCTCCCCCGACACACCCCCGATGACCCCGCTGGAGTCCTCCGACCCGCGCGCGATCCCCCCGTTCGACATCCGGGGAAGGCTGGGCGCGGGCGGTATGGGCGTCGTCTACGCCGCGCTGTCACCCGAGAAGCAGTGGGTCGCCGTCAAGGTGATCCGTCCCGAGTTCGCCGGTGACGAGGACTTCCGGCAGCGGTTCACCCGCGAGGTCCAGCTGATGAGCCGGATCCGGGCGCGCTGCATCTCGTCGGTGCTCGCCTACGAAACCGCCGCCGAGCAGCCCTGGTTCGCGACGGCGTTCCTGCCCGGCCCCACCCTCGGCCAGCGGGTGCGGCGACAGGGAGTGCTGCCCGAAGCCAAGGCGCGGGTCCTCGCGGTGGGCATGGCGGAGGCGATCGCGGCCATCCACGCGTCCGGGGTCGTGCACCGGGACCTGAAACCGTCGAACGTGATCCTGGCCCCGGACGGGCCGAAGGTGCTCGACTTCGGGATCGCCCGCGCCCTGGACGGCACGCAGCTGACCCGGACCGGCGGGCTGATGGGTTCTCCCGGGTGGATGAGCCCGGAGCGGTTCAGCGGCGGGGCGGGGCCCGAGGCCGACGTGTTCTCGTGGGGCGCGCTCGTGGCCTACGCGGTGACCGGACGTCCGCCGTTCGGCACCGGCTCGGCCGAGGAGCTGATGTTCCGGCTGCTGAGCGGTGAACCGGACCTGAGCGGGGTTCCGGAGAGCCTGCGCGAAGTCGTCACCCGTGCCCTGGCCAAGGATCCGGCGGATCGGCCGACCGCAGCGGAACTGGTCCGGGCTCTGGCGGCTGGGGGCGGTGAGGGCCCCGTTCCGAATTCCCCGGACGAGATGGCCACGATGGTCGGCGCACTCATCGACCAGGACTGGTCCGGGACGTCCCCTTCTGTCACCCAGGGTGCCCCTGTCGCCCAGCCTGCCCCGGCTACCCCCGCTCCGGGCGCTCCAGGCACTCCAGGGACCGGAAGCGTTCCAGGCGCTTCGATGACCGGCCCCGCACCAGGCGCTCCGGCGACCGGATCCTCGCCCGACCGTTCGCACGTCTCCGTCCCGCCTGGCCCCCACACTCCAACAGGCCCCCACCCTCCAACAGGTCCCCGCGCCCCTTCGGGTCCGCGCACGCCCGCGCGCCTGCACACCCCACCGGATGTCCAAGCACCCCCGGCGCCTTCCCCGGGCGCTCCCAGGGCGAAGGGCTCCCGCATGCTGGTGGGGCTTGCGGCCACCGTCTCCGCCCTGCTCATGATCGGCGGGGTGACCGGTTGGCTGCTGCTACGCGAGGGCCCCGACCCCACCGGTGATACGAGCAGCGGCGAGCAGGCCGCCGGGGGCGAGGGCCCGGGACTCCCAGCGGAGGCGGCCGAGGACCAGTCCGACCCGTTCGTCTTCGCGACCGCCGAGCGGATCTCCAGCCCTGACCCGTTCCTGGCCAGCGACGAATCCACCTTCCGCTTCAGTCGGCAGGTGTTCGAGACCCTGCTGCGCCACGATCCCGCCGACGGTCAGATCGTCGGCGGCCTGGCCGAGAGCTGGGAGCACTCCGACGACGGCACCGAGTGGACCTTCCACCTCCGTGAGGGCGTGCGGTTCCACGACGGCGATGAGCTGGACGCCGCGACTGTCTGCGCCAACTTCGACCGCTGGCACAACACCACCGGCGTCTACCAGCAGTCCGAATACACCCGCTACTGGCAGGCGGTGTTCGGCGGTTTCGCCGAGCAGTGGGGGAACTATGGCCAGGAAGAACCCAACTACCGTTCCTGCCGGGTCGTTGACGGCCTGACCGCGACCATCACCGTCAACGAGTACACCCCGGCACTGCCCGGCGGCTTCACCTATGCGTCCTTCGGCATCATGAGCGCCTCCGCCGTGGCGGAGTTCGCGGACGATCCATTCGTGGGTCCCCTCGGCGACTACTCGAACCCGGGGGCCCTGGCCGGGACCGGGCCGTTCCGGATCAGCGAGTGGGACCGCTGGGAGGCAGTGGTCACCCTGGAACGGTTCGACGAGCACAGGGACGGCTCCGCGGGGATCGACACCGTGATCATGAGCGCCGTCACCAACGATGCCGCCCGCCGTCAGGCTCTGGAGTCCGGGGAGATCCACGGCTACGAGCGCGCGCTCCCCGGGGACATCGCCCAGCTCGAACGGGCCGGGTTCCAGATGACTTCCCGTGACCCGCACCTACTCTTCTACCTGGGTTTCCAGCCGGAGGCACACGAGGCCCTGAAGGTTGCGGAGGTCCGCGAGGCCCTGGCTCGTGCCGTCGACCGACAGAGCATCGTCAACACGGTGATGACCGGGGACAGCGAGGTCGCCGCCCAGCTCGTGCCCGAAGCCGTCAACGGATGGTCTCCGGACTCACGGACCATCGAACACTCACCGGAAGCGGCCGAGGAACTACTCGCGGACGCGGGCCACGGGGATCTGACACTCGACCTGTGCTACCCGAACGACATCTCTCAAGTCTTCCTGCCCGACCCCGAGGCGACCCAGAACCTGATCGCCCAGGACCTGGAGGCCGTCGGAGTGACGGTAGAGCCGGTCACCCTGTCGCGGAATGACTTCTCCGACAGCGTCCGGTCCGGAGACTGCGCGCTGTACCTGCACACCGCGTGGGGCAACCAGAACGACACCCTCAACTTCCTGAACTCCTACTACTTCACCCTCAACCAGTTCTCCGAGGCCGGGGCCGACGACCTCGCCGAGGCCTTCGACGAGGCCCGTAGCCTCCCCGACCAGGAGCAGCGCCGCGCCGCCTACGAGGAGCTGAACGAGCAGCTGATGGAGTTCCTACCGGCGCTGCCGATCGCCGCTTTCTCTGAGACCACTGTCTACTCGAAGGAGATCGAACCACCGCAGACGGGCCCGCTGCCCGGGCACGAGAACTTCGCCGAGATCTTCTGGAAGTAACCGGGCGGCAGGTAGCCGGGGTGAAGGGGCGGCCGCTCGAGTCAGGCGCCCTCCCCCGGCGCGACGAGCGTCCCCCGCTGCGGCAGGGTCACCACCCACCCCTCCTCACGGAGCAGGGCGATAGCGCGGGGCGGTGCGGTCAGCCCGCATCAGCCTGCCGCTTCACGTACGAGCCCATGCCTGGGAAGGTCTCGATCAACCCTCGGCTGCGTAGCCCGACCAGGGACTTCTGAGCGGTCGCAGAGGCTACCTGGTACTCCTGCATGATGCTGAGGACGGAGGGAACCCGGTCCCCGGGCGAGTACTCGCCCTTCTGGATGCGTCTTTCCAGGTCATCCGTGATCTGAACCCAGCGCGAGAGTCCCTCTTTCCACTCCATGTCCGGCACGCTAGGGAGCCCATGCATTCTGGGCAATCCAAGAATGTCTAGCATGCTATATCTGAACTGCACTATCATCGATTATTGAACATGCAAGTGGCCCGGCGGTGCTACCAACACCCCGGGCCCGGCCAACCTGGTGAAAGCAGGTAGACATGCTTACCCTAATGGGCTTCTTTGCCGTGCTCGCACGGCTTCTCCGGCCGACACGCGGTGCCCACACCACCCCGTTCGGCTACCTCTGGGAGCTGGGCGCCGAAGCCCGGCGCAACCGGTCCCGGCGGGTGCGACGCTACGTGGAGGAGCTTGTGCCCTCCGAGCACCTCGAAGCCACTCCCCCGGCACCGACACCCTCGACGCCTGAGCCCCGAATCCCCGCGGCTCCCGCCCCCTCGATCCCGGCACCTCGGCCGCCTGCCGAGGACACGCTCAACGACGAGTACCCGCAAGTCGCGATCGTGCGCGGCCCCTACCGGGCCTGGGAAGCCCGGCAGTCCGCTCTGGTGGGGGTGGCCTAGTGAACGAGCACACCGAAGCGCTCGCCGCGCGACTCACCCAACTCCTCAACGACCCCGAAACCTGCGCTGACGCGGTCATCCGGCTGATCTCCGCCAAGGCGGTCTTCGGCTACCTCGACGACGCCCTGCGCTCCGGTGACGACCTGCCCCACCGCTGGAGCGCCCGCAACGGCCACCTCTGCGAGTTCCACGAGATCACCGACCACTACGACGCGCTCTCCGAGGCCCTGCGGGAAACCGGTGAACACTTCACCTGCTGGCGCGCGATCGCCAAGGCCCGGGACCGGTGGGCTCTGCTGAAGGCCGCCATGG
This sequence comes from Nocardiopsis valliformis DSM 45023, assembly GCF_000340985.1. NCBI lineage: Bacteria > Bacillati > Actinomycetota > Actinomycetes > Streptosporangiales > Nocardiopsidaceae > Nocardiopsis > Nocardiopsis valliformis. The sequence goes on along the minus strand of NZ_ANAZ01000016.1, from coordinate 133,140 downwards.
TCTCCGGCTCCCCGCTACCCGAACCCTGGAAGCGCTGAACCCCGGCTCAGCATCAACCCCGCGGCCCCGCAGGGAACCGTTCCCGGCGGGGCCGCGGTCAGTGGCCCTCTGTCCGCCCTTCCTGTTCCCGGGTGGCGATGCGGTCCAGCTCTCTACGGGCCGGGCCGCTCAGGGGGATACGGCGCCACCACCAGTTCTTGGTGACCCTGCCCTCCACCTCGGGTTCGGCGAGGGCCAGGCGCTCGGTACCGTCCTCCTCCGTCAGGGAGCGGAACCGCGCGTCGGCGTCGGCCAGGGCCGCGTCCACACCCGCGGTCCGTTCCGTGCCCAGGGTGGTGATCCCCCGGTCGACGAAATCACGCAGCACCAGCGCGGTCACGAGGTCGTGGACCCCGCAGGCCGAGGGGTCGGAATCCGCTAGTTCGAGATCCTCCCGGAGTCGGCGGACGTGCGTGTGCCAGGCGCCGAGCAGGCCCAGCAGGCCGAACTCGTGACCGGTGGGGATCCGGACCGGGAACTGTTCGAGCCGGTCTAGTTCCCCGGGGGCGAAGTAGCGGAGAAACCACTCGCCCGCCTCTGGTTCCGCGGCCATGGGAATCCTCCTCGGTTGGGTCGGGACAGGGGGTCGGTCGGGTCGGCGAGTACCAACCGCGGTCTCGGGTGATCTGAACGCCTTGATCACCAGGGCGCGGCCGGTGATCCGCGCCTGCTCAGCGATGTGCGCGGTGGGGCGCTGGTTTCCGCCTCATCTCCCACCCCCTGTCTCTTACGCAGGTCACCCGCTCCCCCGGTTCACAGTTCGGGTGTACTCCCCTGGAGGAACCGTCCGGATCATCGGGCCTACGGCCCTCCCGTTCGCAGATTATGCGGCCGATGCATCTTTTCCTATGCGTCATCCGCATCCGAGACATCGATGCGAATTTCTGACACCGGTGCCTCTCCAGCCGGAGCTGACCGGAACCGGATCGCGAGCCCGTTTTCATCGACAGAAAGGACTTCGCCGGAGCATTCGGACCCGATCCGGGCAGCGCGGGCGTGTCGAGGTTCCGAATCAACGACCTGATCGCCCGCCAGCCGAGGATGAGACCTTATCTCTTTCCCGAAAACAGCCCCGGCCCAGTAGCTGTGGGTGTACAAATGACTTCGGAGGGGGATGCACGGCCTCGGACGCTTGGGAGGGGGTCCGATGTTCGTGCCTCAAACGCCCTTTTGAAGGAACTCGACTCACCTCGCCGAGGGGCTTAGGGGGAGTTTCCCGGCGCTCCGGTCGAGACGCTTCGAGGGCCTTGTGGTGCGGCCGACCGCAACCTTGACACCAGGTTGGCCGCGCCACCTCCACCACCCCACGGCGACAGGCACTCAGCCGCTCGCACGTCACCCCTCGGGCGTCTTGTCGATCACTGCCCAGGACAGCGAGTCCCCAGAGGTCAGTTCCCACCGAAAACACGGAAACTCCAAAAGCACACCGTTGATCTCACCAACGCGGTTCCGCGTCGGCACGACCGACAGAATCTCACCGGCCCCCTCGCCTACCGGGCCCGGCATCGCGACGAATTCCCAGGACTCCTCCGGCCACGCCCAGGCAGGCAACCCCGGCCAGTCCCCCTGCGTCACCTCCAGGGTCCAGTCTGTCCTGTTCCACAGCAGGAACGACCCGCCTTCCGCTATGACCAACTCGACACCCTCAGCTGACCCGTCCATGGGTGACGGATCTTCGCGAAACACGACCGCGAAGGCGGATTCGACTACCTGACCAGGGGATAGCCCACAATCATCGTTGAACATCGCACTCTGCACGGAGCGAATCCCTTCTGCTGAACCTCCACAACCGCATCGCCGGAGGAGCCCCGATCTCTGCCTTCACCCGCATTGGCCTGGATAGGCCACGGATATAGCCCTGCCCCCGCAGCTCACCCCAGGATGCAGGCTGCGTCTCAGTGTGCCCCCAACTCACTCCTGCCCCAGCCCCGTGCCCCGTGCCCCGTGCCCCGACTCACCCTGCCCCGTTCCTCCAGTGCCCCGGCTCCCCTTGGGGTGCGCAGAATGGACCTACGGCGATTCAATGACCGCTCCGGAGATCAGGGCGCAGGTCTCGTCGAGTACGGGGCTGTGCTCGTTCTGGTGGTGGTGCTGGTAGCCGCCCTTTTGGCCAGCGGAGTCACCAACCGCATAGGCGGGGGGATCGGTGATGCCGTCGCTTCGGTCTTCAACGGGGAGCCCGCGAACCCGGGTGCACCCGCAGAAGGTAGCGGTGGAGACACCGGAGCAGGGGCAGCGGAGAACGACTCAGCCGCGTTCACAGGGCTCATCCGAGCCCTCCAACTGGTCGGCGCGCCGTTCCAGCGCCTCGGCGTGTTCGTCCCAGTCCGGACCGACCAACAACAGCGCCACGGACGCTTCACGCAGCAGCACGGGATCATCGGGGCGCTGTAGACAAGCCAGACGGAAAGCGAGATTCATCGCCCACGCAGGCATTACCAGCCAGTCGTGCCTGAACTCGTAGTCGAGCACCGCCAGAATCTCGTCAGCGGTCGCGTAGGTGATGACCTCGATGAATTCCCTGTCGGCTACCAAACGACTTCGGGAACCCCTGGACCGCTTGAGGTTCTCAGTCGCTTGGAAGAGGTCCGGCATGTGCGCTCCCCCAAGATTTAAGGCAATCTAAGCATCCAGCATGTCATACTCCATCATCGCCAGAAGAAATCCCTGAGCCAGCCTTCTGGCGTGCTCCCTGAAGAACCCCACTCTGTTCCAGAACTCCTCTTCGGAGGTCATCCAGCTGGAGCACGAAAGCAGCGTGGCGTACATAGCATGCATGTCTCTGACGGAAACACGAACATCACCCGCCTTCCCGTATTCAGGCAGATCGGAGCGGATCCTCACCAGCTCAGCCAGTGGAACCCCGGAGAAGACCACACAGACATCGTCGGGGTTTCCTCTCTTGGGATTTTCTGACTTGTAGATGACAAAATCAAGGGAATTTGCCACCAAGTCCGACTGCCGACCACGAGTGCGCCAGATATAGCCGTCGCCCGACTTCGAAATCGCTATACCAGAAAACAAACGCCCTCCTGAACCTTCTTACACCTTCCAGAAGCCACATCCATTCACGCACTCCTCGTCCCTCCACTGGACTCAGGCACCGCCGTCTCCTCCACCTCCTCCATCGCCGCCTGAGCTGCCGCCGGAATCACCGCCGCCCTCGCCGCCGGAGGAACCGCTCCCACCCTGGCCCGAGCCGCCCGAACCTCCGCTGTCCCCACCCACGGCACAGAGATCAGCGATCTGGCACAGGCTGTTCCAGTCGAGCTCGAAGCCCTCCCGCGGTTCCGGGGTCTCCTCCCCTACTCGGTGAGGGCTCTCCTCGACTACCTGAGCTGAACCCGTGTGAGTCACGACCCGCACGGCGGTATCGCTGTCGCCGACGCGCACGCGCTGTCTCGGCTCGGCTTCCTTACCCATCCGACCGAGTCCGATCACGGCCGTGTAGTTCAGGGCCACCTCACGCACCATCGCCCGCCCCTCGGCGCCGCTGATCGCGTAGGTGCTCTCCGCCTCCCGGGCCAGTTCCCGCCCGGCGGTGGTACTGGTGGAGGTTTTCCGACCGCCCCGCACCAGGTACAGCCCCAGAGCGAGACCGCTCAGGGCCGCGAGTACGCCACCGAGCACGGTGAGCGCGATCGTCCACTCGTTCACCTCCTGGGCGGTCATGAGCACCACGCCCGCCGCAGTCAGGCCCCAGCCCGCGTAGGAGAATTTCTGTGCGTACCAGCCGCCGTCGTGGAAGTCGGCCAGCACCTTGATGAGTTCGCCGGAGTGCGCGATCAGTCGGCGTCCCGCGAGCTTCTCCCGAACCCGGTCGATCCCCCTGCTGAACGTGGCGGCCTGGATCATCCCGCGCGCGGTCAGGCCGGTCCGGTCCTTGAACGCCTTGACCAGATCCCGGCGTACCTGGTCCTTCTCTGTGACGTAGGCGTTGGAGGGGCCGACCAGTGTGAAGAACCCGCCGCGCGCCTGGCGTCGGATACGACCCGACAGGAACAGATCCATGAGCGCGACCTCACCGACCCGCGTCGCTCCGCCCACCAGGTAGGCGAGTTCGGGCGGGGTGAGGTCCTCCGGCTCCGGCTGGCGCGCTGGGGAGGGAAGGGCGGAGACCGCGGCGCTGAGCGATCTGCCCGCCTTGACCACCTTGAACAGCGGGAACGCTCCGACAGTCAGACCGAGTAGGGCTCCCAGCAGAGGAATGAGCAATAGGGCGTCCAAGTTCGGACCTTTCTGTCAGACCGCCCGCGGGGGCAGACCAGGAGGAGGAGTGGGTGGGGGAAGGGACTGAGACGGGGGACCGCGGTTAGGGCAAGGGCCCCGCTGCTCCTACAAGCGAGCGACGCGTGTTCGGAAATGGGAAGACAGGACGGGAAGACCGGAGGATGAAGTTGTGCCTATCAGATCACTAAAACCCCTGGTCAGCACGCTCTTTCCGCGCTCGAATCCAAGGCTGTGGCTCGGGAGGTGCGGTAGGTACGGAAGGACTGGGTGTTCGAACTAGCGGACAGGCTCGTACCAGAGCCAAACAATTCAACACCATGAGCACGGCAGCCCCAGTGGCCTGGGTGTTTACACCCACCCATGGCATCCATCGAGGCCACATGCAATCATGGTTACCCGTCGAACATCGATCGCGCCCCCGGACGGCTGAATCGTGTACGTGCACCACTGCGGAAACCAGCTTTCACCTGGGTATTCACTGAAGCAAGGTGAATGCGCTGGCGTTAGTGGACGGGCGATCAGGTCATCTAAGTCTCATGGCCACATCCGGCCAGAAGAAGGACACCCATACCTCACAGTGTCCGCTAGTGGAGTTTCGCGGCCCAAGATCCGCATCGTCCCCAGACCACGGATGTGCCAAGCCCTCAGACTCGCCGTCGTGTGCAAACCACTGAAACGAACAGGCAGAACCCTCCCCAACAAGGAGTTACACCCGCATGAACTTCACACACATGCTCTGGGTGAAGATGAGCACCCTTGCCTTGCCAAAAGAGGCCCACAAGAAGGACAAGGGGGCCGGGTTCGTGGAATACGCGGCGATCCTCGTCTTCGTCGCAGTCGTCGCTGGCCTTATTGTGAGCAGCGGCGTTGCTAACACCATCGTCATGGGCATCAACAACGCTATTAGGGGCGCCCTAAACCCGACAGGCTAGAGCAGCATCAATTAGGGTCACCGCAATCTCTCCAGTGCGACCTGCAGAACCGTCGGGAAAAATACCGGACTCCGAGTAAATCAACGCAAGAGCCAAGGCAGCCAGAGGAATAGGAAGACCTTGACCCCTAACACACGCCCTCCCAGAAGAAGTACATCGTGGGCAGTAACTGCTATTGCCGCGCTTCTTCTCTCCTCTGGCTGCGTAGTCGGATCCGAAGAACCCCCTGAAGACCTAGTCGATGACAACCTTGCCCCCGATCCACCCGAGGGTTCCACACAGAAACCCGAGGGCAACGATGAGGAAATTATCGCCAGTTCGATATCAACTTCTACTGGCATCGGATCGGATCTGCAGATTGACATATACGCCCTTGAGAGGATCGAAGAGGAATTTCTCCGCCTTCGCATGGGGGTCACCAACAAATCGGGGGCGTCATTCGACCTCGGCTACGGCCTCGCGAGACTAAACTCCCCTCTTTCGGCGAGCGAGGTAAGTCTCATCGACGAGGTGGAGCACCAGCGATATCTGAGCTACAGCCTCAACGACGGAAGCTGCTTTTGCAGCGCGCTAGATGGAACCATTGCAAGCGGCGCGAGCAAGGAACTGTGGGTGATCTACCCAGCCCCCCCAGAGGGCCTGGACGCGATGACCGTAATCACTCCATTGACACCGCCCATGATGAACATCCCCATCAGCGACTCATCCGAATCCATCGAAAGCGTCGATCTCGCCGACCGGGAAATTCTTGACCTCATCAGCATTTCCGACGACACCGATACCCAGACAGGCCGCACCGAGGGAGGGGAAGAGGTCAGCATCATCCTCTCCTCGGATGTCCTCTTCGATACTAATAGTTCCGAGCTCAACAGCGAAGCTCGGGAAATTCTGGAGCAGGTAGCCCAGGAAATCGATGACGCCAGCGCTTTGAATATCTCCATTGACGGCCATGCAGATAACACCGGGAACGATTCCATCAACATCCCTCTCTCCCAGGACCGTGCCGAGAGCGTGGAATCCGCGTTGGGCGATCTCATCACACGAGAAGGAATCTCTTTCGATTCTGAGGGCCACGGATCAGCTGACCCCATTGCCAGCAACGACACCGAAGAAGGCCGCGAGCGCAACCGTCGAGTCACCGTGACATTCGAGAAGTAGAGGCCATATATCATGAGTAGATTTCGAGCATTTGCCATCGTCATACTCGCGGCGACCCTGCCCCTTGCCACGACTTCGAGCGCTTCAGCCCTGCCCAGAACAGACAACCTGGACTCCCTCGGAACCGTCGAGTCAAACCAATCCGACGGCGAGAATCTCTCCGCGGAAGCCCATGCAGCCGAGCGAGGCGATTCCTCGTTCGTCTCCGTAACCTGGAGCATAGAAAACAACGGAGCGAGCAGAGTTGCATTTGATTGGCCGATGGGCGCCACCTACATGTACAGCAGAGTGACCTCTCACTCCGGAGTCACCGCTCTCTCTCCAGTTGAGGGAACACGCTTCCATCCGATCATGGATTCCGAGGGAGAATGCCTTTGCTCCGGAAGCGATTCCCCGGATTTTAAAGTGCATATCGAACCAGGCGAGAAAGTCGCCTACTGGTCGATGTTCTCCATCCCAGACACTATCGATACCATCGATCTGGAGATCCCGGGCTTCGACCCGATCGAGGACATCACCATCTCCTGATCTTTGACCACACCCCGCTCCCCCACACTCCTGGCACCTCTGGAGGCGGAGTTGTCCAACCCCTACACTCCCAAGCTCGGAGACGCCCGACGGCCCTCGTCCGGCCGTCCCCCCAACCGCACGGACGAGCGCGACCGCCCGCCGCGGGTCACGACTTGGCGGGACAGCGTGCTGCGCTGGTTCCGTCCCGTGCGTGCCGACGAGCAGGACCGTGGAGCGGCGTTCGTGGAGACCGCCGGGGTGATCATCCTCGCCGGGCTGATCATCACGGCTGTGTACACCTCAGGGGTGAGCTCCACCTTCAACGAGGGCGTCCGGCAGATGGTCTGTCTAGTTAACGGACCCGGCTGTGGTGAGGAAACGTGGGTGGACGAGGAGCGCCCGGACGAGCCTGAGGAGTTCGAGTGGGGTACGGGCAACTCTAACCTCAGCGATAACAAGAACCTCGGGATGCAGGCGGCCGCCGCGGATCCGTACAACTGGACCGACGAGGAATGGACCTGTCTGGACAGTCTGTGGAGTCAAATGTCCTCCTGGGATCCCAATCTGGTGGACCCGACAACGGGCGCACGCGGGATCGTCGGCTTCAACCCTGCTCTGCACGGCTCGATGCCCGACGGCTTCCAGGGCAGCGCCTCAGCACAGATCAGCTGGGGACTGAACCACATTCAGGAGTCCTACGGCACCCCCTGCTCGGCATGGCGCTACTGGCAGAGCACCAAGACCTACTAGCTGGTCATCCGGCCTCGGCTACCTGCCGAGTATCCTCGTCTCACGCTCCGCCAAGCCCTGTCCCGAAGCCGTGTCCCGGCCTGTCAGGGCCGATACGACGGGCAAGATGGAACGACCGGTGGGCGGAATGTTCTTCCTGCACCAGTGACCAGGTCGTGGACGGCCTGTGCACAGGCACGGAAAAGCACCTGCGGGTACCCCAGCTGGCCTGTTTGAATGGCTCCTCATGAAGCCGATGACCGTCCCACCAAGCAGTGAATCCGACCTGTCGCTCGCGATGGAGCAGAATCTCGCCGAGCACGCCTGCCACCTGCACCGAAACCTGCAAGGTGCGTCCGTCACCGAGACCGGCGATCTGCTGATCGCCGACAGCGGTCTCGCTGATGACACCTTCAACATCGTCGCGGCGGCCCGCTTCGCCCCGGGCACCGCCCGGGCCCGCGCAGCAGAGACGGTGCGTTCCCTGGCCGCCACCGGCCGCCCCTTCTCCTGGTGGGTCGGCCCCGCCTCCGCACCGGGAGGTCTCTCCGGGTGCCTCGAGGCCGTCGGCTTGGAGGCTTCGGAGACCGAGGCGGGCATGTGGAGGGATCTGCGCGATCCTCTCCCCGAGGCGCACGCTGACGGTCTGGAGATCCGTCTGGCAACCACCCCGGAGCAGCTCGCCGACTACGCCACGGTCCTCGCGGCAAACTGGGACCCGCCCGCCGCCACGGTGCGCCGATTCTTCGCCGACGCCGCCGATCTGGCACTCGCAGCCGACTCCCCCGCCCGCTACCTGGTCGGCTATCTCGACGGCCGTCCAGTCTGCTCGGCCGAGGCCTTCCTGCACGCGGGCGTCGCCGGGATCTACAACATCGCCACGCTCGCCGCAGACCGCCGCCGCGGCTACGGCGGTGCCCTCAGCCTGGCCACCCTGCACACCGCCCGCGACGCGGGCTACGAGACCGCGGTGCTGCAGGCATCCGCCGACGGGGAACCCGTCTACCGCCGACTCGGGTTCACCGTCTGCGGCCGCTTCACCGAGTACGCCATCACCCCCTGACACGGCGGCAACCGCTTCGCCCTCATTCCCGACCAGCGAAACCCGCACTGTGGATCGGCGAGAACATCCTCTCGGCCCCGGGGTTGGGCATGAGCCCTGGTAGAAACCTCCGTCGTCCGGCCGACCCGCACTACCGAAGGAGGGTGAAGAGCCCGCAGGTGCACGTCGTCTACCGTCCGACTTCTTGTGCCACGGCCCATACCGAAACCCGCTCCCCTTCGGGAAAGCTGAACACCACACTGCGATCGACGTTCTCACCTGGCTTTGCCGACGTGCATCTGCGGGGTTCGACCAGTTCCGCATCCCCAATGAAGTGTCGCTCGTGCTGCTCCTTGGGCAATTCACCCGCGGAGACGGGAAGGTAGTTTCCGATCTTCCCGCTCGCGCAGAAATCCGCGGCGTCCTCTTCGCTGGGCAGGGTGAAGGTAGCGACGTACTTCCGAAGCGAACCGGAGTCACCAACGGAGAACACCTCCACGGACTCGGCGAACTCAGGGATCACAGCGCCGGAGAGCTCCTCGAAAGCACTCGGATTAGCCGCCGCCGTGGGCTCAGGAGGAGGCGCGACCACTTCCCTGACCCCGGAACAGCCCACCAGAAGCACAGCGAAAAGCATGGTCAGGGTGAGTGTGCGGCTTTGCGAAGGAATGGTGCCTCCACGTTCTCTCGCATCCGTCGCTTCTCTCCAGAGCACTGATCGGGCACAGATTACCGACGTGCGCTGTTGCCGGACGGAAAGTGGCCGGGTCCGGCCCCGGACCCGGGAACCCATCGGCCCTCGGGCTCTCGGTTAGCCTGCCCCTCATGGAAAGCCCCTCTCCCCCCGAGGCCGGCGCCAGCGCTGATGCCGATAGCAACGAAGCCGCCTCCAGCGCATCCGCCAGCGACCGCCCGGGCAGGTTCGTGTTCGTGCGTGCCCGGGTATCGAACGCCGTGCGCTGGCTGAAGGTTCAGACCGAACCCCACCTGGCCCGCTTCCGGGCCTGGTTGTCTCCGGCTCGCGCCACTTGGCTAGTGGTCCTGGCGCTGAGCGCGCTGGCCCTGTTGATCGCGGGGGTTCGCCTCCTGCTGCCGGTTTTCGCCTGGGTGGCCGCGCTCCCCCGGTTCGGGCTGGTGGCCTGGTCCGTGTTCGGTCTGGTCGGGACGGCCGTCGCGCTCTTCCAGCTGAGGGCTCTGCGCGCCCCGCGGAACGCCGACCGAGCGGCCCCGAAGAAGCCCCTGCCGCTGCCGGTCCTCATCGCGCTGGTGATCGTGTCGGTGAGCGTTTCGGTCGGGCTGATCATCGCTCTGGCTTGGTGGGCCATGGGCGCCAGGCTCCCGGTCACCCCGGACGAGTTCACTGTCGGGCACCTGAACGCGATCTCCATCCGAGCCTTCGCCATCGTCGCCGGGCTCGGAGCCACCGCGCTGCTGGTCATCAACTACCGCCGCCAGCTCACCACCGAGGCCGAATCCCGGCGCGGAGAGCTCAAACTGTTCGACGAGCGGTTCACCAACGCCTACACCGAGCTCGGCAACGAGAACCAAGCCGTCCGGCTGGGGGCCATCCACGCCTTGGCCAACCTCGCAGACGACGCTCCCAAGGACCGCGAGGACCTGGTGCAGACCGTCATCGACGTGCTGTGCGCCTACATCCGCATGCCCTACGCACCGGCCCCCGAGAAACCAGGAGAGGGCGAGTCACCGGCGTCCTGGACCCGCTACCACGAACTCAAACAGGAGTTCGAGCCCACACGCGAGGTCCGGCACACCATCCTGCGGATCATCGGCAGCCACCTGCGTGAAGAAACCCGCTGGCGGGGCAAGAACTACGACTTCAGTCAGGCGGTCTTCGACGGTGGCAACTTCGCCGGGGCCCGGTTCACCGGCGGGCGAGTGAACTTCAGAGGGGCGACCTTCGCCGGCGGGCACGTCAACTTGATCGAAACCCGGTTCACCGACGCACAGGTGAGCTTTATCGACACGCGCTTCACCGGTGGAGTCGTCTACTTCAGCGAAGCCCGGTTCCACGGTGGGCAGGTGGAGTTCAGAAGAACCGAGTTCGACGGTGCGAAGGTGCACTTCTTCGGGGCGGACTTCGCCAGTGGAGTCGTGAGCTTCCCCGGGACGCGGTTCACCGGTGGACTGGTGGACTTCGGCGACACCACCGATAACCCCGCCAGAGGAGTGGTTCCGGTAGGGCTGACGGAGGCGGTCTCACGCGGCACCCCGGGAGTCGTCCACCTCCCACCGGAGTGGGAAGACGGCCGGGGAGACCCGCTGAGGTTCTGAAGACCCGTCCCTGTGGGCTCTCCGGGGCCTCACACCCCCTCCGGGCACCCGTGGCATCCACCTCTCCAGAGACATGCTCCAGCCGCAAAACCCCCTCACCCTCTGCGACCTGGACTTTCCCCACGGTGGCCAGATTCGGCCACAGGAACTCCGTCCCAACCCACGATTTTTTCCAGAAAGTCCGGCAGAGTGTCCATCACAACCAACGTCGCGTTGCTCTCGGCGAGACGTTTTAAGTAGGACAACCACCGCTAGTTGTTCAACAGAAACAAGATTCCGCTTGTTGAGAGTACAGAACCAGCCAGCGGGCCGAAGTACGAGTCCTCCACCTCGTCAGGAACACGTTTTGGAACCTCTACGCACCAACGCACCGCGGGCGGCCCCCACCGCCGCTCAGGCTCTGACACACGACGAACCGTATGACCACAAGCCGTATGACCACAAGCCAGGAGACGGCACCGAACCGGGGGGCGGGCCCCGTTTCGGTAGGTCGGGTGGGAGGTGCTCGGGCCTGGAGGGTCTCCGAGCACCCGCCTTCCACCTGATTGCGTCGTCTCCCTCCACCGCTCCCCCGTCCTCGCTCCCGGCTCCACTTGCCGAGGGACGGGGGAGCGGGCCCCTCCACCTCGAGGGTTCTCTCCCCGTGGACAGCGAGACCGAACGCCCCGTTTGCGCGGCCGCCGTCGTACGAGTGCGCGGCACGGCACCGGAGGCGGGTGCAGGCACCTGTTCCGAGCTGGTGGCCCGGATGGGGACACACGGGTGGAAGCCATGGGCCGCGAGCAGGTGGGCCCCTCGGCCCGGGAACGGACCGAACCCGTGGTTCGAAAAGCGGTGACCGCACCCACCACGACCTGAGGGCGGCTCCCTGAGCCCGGAACCCTGGGCTCAGGTCCGCACACGCGGTCTGACCGTCCTACCGCGTGTGCCCGGGCCCGCCCTCCTCCCAAGTCCTCCTCCGAACTCTCCCGGTCAGCTCAGGCCGGACTCCCCGAGAGTTCGGGGGAGGACGTTCCCTGTCCGCGGACCGGTTCCGCCCCTCCCCTCCCTCACCGGCCCCAAGTGGCGCCCCGCTGGCCCCGGGTGAGTCGCGCTGGCCGGGTGGTCCACAGACCGGCTGAGCCCGGCTTGTGGCGGGTCGAGGTAAGCAAGCATGCTCATATCGGGGGAAGCTTCGCTTCCGCCCGCCTTCGCATGCCCAGAACCAGCCCCTGAGACCCGGCCCGCCAGCCTCAGGACCCCGGGCCCCACAGCCTCAGAGACCCGGGCCGCCCGCGGGCCGGTTCGACGAACGCGAGGGCTGCGTCAACCACTTCGAGCAGCCCGTTCTTCGAGCAGCCCAACAGCCTGCGCCCCGGGGCACCACTTCCGGGCCTGGTCTTTTCGGTTTTGCGAACGCGCCGCAAAACACCAACAGGGTGCGGCAAACCTTTGGACAGTCCCGGACAGATTCGGATTTTTAGCCCCATATCGCCCGTAGCCTGATCGCTCAATCCCCACACCGCCCCTGCTCGGGGCTCGGCTCGGTGTGGGGCCGCAGGGGTCGGCGCCGCCCCGTGCCCGAGTGCGCGGGGCGGCGCCGAGGACATGGGGGCTCAGTGAAGATCGCCTATCTGATCAACGACATGTACGGCATCGGCGGAACCGTCCGCACCGTCGCCAACCAGGCGGCGGCGCTGTCCGCCCGGCACGAGGTGGAGATCGTCTCGGTGTTCCGGCACCGCGCCGAACCCGTCCTCCCCGTTCCCGCCCAGGTCAGCCTGCGACCGCTGGTCGACATCCGCCAGCAGGGCGAGCAGCCGACGGGGGTCGACGGGCGACCGCTGTACGAGGGGTCGGAGCGGGCCGGGCTTCCGCCGCTGCTCTTCCCGGTCGAGGACGGCCGCAGCAGCACCCACAGCCGCCTCACCGACGACCGCCTGGAGGAGTACCTCGCCACCACCGACGCCGACGTGGTGGTGGGCACCCGTCCGGGGCTCAACGTGGTGATCGCCCGGGCCGCGCCCCGCCGGGTCGTCAAGGTCGGCCAGGAGCACCTCACCTACGAACAGCACTCCAGGGAACTGCGACAGGTCCTGGCCGCCGAGTACCCGAACCTCGACGCCTTCGTCACCGTCACCGAGGCCGACGCGCGCACCTACGCGGAGCGGATGCCGATGCCGGGGGTCCGGTTGCTGTCCATCCCCAACTCGGTACCCGCGCCGCCCTTCACCGTGAACGGCCACAACTCGCGCACGATCGTTTCAGCTGGCCGCCTTGCCCCCAGCAAACGGCACGACCTGCTGGTGCAGGCGTTCTCCATGGTCAGCGACGAATTCCCGGACTGGAAGCTGCGGATCTACGGACGGGGCAGCCGCCGCGGAGCGCTCGGCAGGCTGGTGGGTTCGCTGGGACTCCAGGACCGGGTGTGGCTGATGGGGCCGCACCCGAGGGTGGAGGAGGCGTGGGCGCAGGGGGCGTTCGCGGCGGTGACGTCCAGCGAGGAACCGTTCGGGATGACCATCGTGGAGGCTATGCGGTCCGGGCTACCGGTGGTGAGCACCGACTGCCCGCACGGGCCCGCGTCGATCATCCGGGACCGGGAGGACGGACTGCTGGTCCCGAACAAGTCCGCACCGGGGATCGCCGAGGGGCTGGCCCAGCTGATGGGCGACGACCAGCTGCGGCGCCGGATGTCGTCGGCGGCGCTCACCGACTCCGAACGCTTCGATCCGGCCAACGTGGTGCGCATGCACGAGGAGCTGTTCGCGGAGCTTGCGGGGGCGGGGGTACCGTCACCGCCCGCACTGCACCTTCCCGCTCCGCGCCCCGAACCACCCGCCTCCTGCCGGGTAGAGGCGGGCCCGGACGGGGCGGCGGTGCTGTGGTTCGGCCTGGTGGAAGGGGCCGCCGGGTCGGATGCCGGGCGGATCCCGGAACGGGTGGTGCTGGCCAAGTCGGGGAGAAGGATCGAGCTGGTCCCGCAAGCCGACGGACGTGTGGTGGTGGATGCCTCCCGCAGGGCCACGGAGGTCGGGGGCGGGGTCGGGGTCGGGGCGATCGGGTCGGGCGTGAGCGATCAGGCCGTGAACAGACCTGAAGCGGGTGGATCGGACTCGGGCGGGTCGCAGGAGAGGGCCCGCGGGCGCACCGCGCCGGAGTCCGGTGAGGCCAGCGGGGACCGCAGGTCCGCTTCGGGCGGGTCTGGCGAGTCCAACGGGTCCGGCGGGCCCAACGGGTCAGGCGGGCCTGGCGAGGCCAGCGGGTCCGGCTCGGGTGGTTCCACCACCGTGGCTGCTCCGCTGAAAGGACTGGTCACCGGCGCGTGGCAGGTCTTTCGGGTGGACGGGGGCGTGGAGACCCCGGTCCGGGACGTGGAGATCCACCAGCACGGGTTCCCGATACCGACCGCAGACACCGAAGAGCTCGCCCTGGTGGTGCCCGCGCGTTCCGCGAAGGGCCGTCTGGTGCTGCACGTGCGGCGTTCGGCTCACCACGCGGAGATCGAGCACGTGGAGATCGCGGACGGTCTGATCACCGTGCAGGGCCGGGTGCTCGGGCGGCAGCGCCCCGATGCCCGCGCCCGGCTGGTAGTGCGGTTGCGCGCCTCTGCGCAGACCCGCCGGGAGTTCCCCTCGGCGGTCACGGCCAGCGGTGAGTTCACCGCGGTCATCGACCCCGAAGTGGTGGTGCGCGGGCGGGAGGGCGACTCCGAGAAGTGGCAGATGCGCCTCATCCTCTCCGACGGCACCGAGTGCACGGTGGGCAGGCACCTGTCGGGGGTGGTCGGTTACAAGCAGATCATCGAGTACGCGTCCCAGCAGGTGCAGCCCGCCCGGGGCATCGGCAGCAAGGTGCGCCCGTACTACACGGTCAACGACCGGTTGGGGCTGCTGACCGCGCCGCTGGCCCCGACTCTGCCGGTGGATCGGGTCCGGGTGCGGCCGGTGGGGCGCCACGGTGCCCGGCTGCGTTTCGAGGTGACCCTGGGCAGCCCGGTCCCGGAGGGGACGGCCTTCGCGTTGGAGGTCGTTCGGGGCACCAACGCGGGGCAGCGGTATCCGCTGGAGGCGCTGCCCCAACACTCCGGCCGCCAGGAGGGACGGCTGGTGGGAACACTGCCGCTGCTCCAGCACAACGACTATCGCGGGTTGTCCGTGCTGAGGGCGTCCTGGCAGCTCAGGCTGAAGGCGGGCCCGGCCGGTGCGTTGGCGAAAGTGGGCGCGAAGGCCGTCCCGGACCAGACGGCGCGCCGCTGGAGTCACGGAGCGTACGTACGTTCCGTGACCGTGGCGCCCACGGGTTCGGGCGACATGAAGGTGACCGTGGCCGACGTGCACGTGGCGGAGGCGCTCAACCGCCGCCTACGCTGAAAACCCCGGAGAAGAGTGCCGAGGAGCGAGCGGGGTGGGCCACCCGCCCCGCTTCGTTGTGCCCCTGGACTACGCGCGCCGCCGTGTGCCCCACAGTTCGGGCAGGGGCGGGTCCAGGGCGGTCGCGGCGTTCCCGCGCTACGCCCGCACCCGTGTTCGCGTGGGGCGGGGCGCCCGACTTACCCCGGACCTGAGGGCTGCTCGGGCGGCGCTACAGTTCCCCTGATGGACGGGTACAGCAGCAGACAGCGGTCGGGCACCTTGGTGGTGCCGTTGATCGCTGTTGTCGTGCTGTGTTTCCTCTGCGCCCTGTGTTATCCCGGGGCCGCCTCCGCGGGTGACGGGTTCGGGGGTGCGGGGGTCGTCTCGGAGCAGGCGGTAGCTCCGGACTCCCCGGATGAGCCTGGTTTTGTGCACACCTGTCCCACCCCGGACGAGCAGGGGCTCCTGACCGCGCAGCCGATGCTCGCATTCGGGTCCGCCCTGGTTCTCTGTGTCCCCGTCGTGCCCCGAGCCGGTCCTTCTTCACGGCGATCGCGCCGGGACCCCGCTTCGCCGCACGGGTACCGACTGCTCACCCTTCTCTGCGTCCAGCGGGTCTAGAAGCACCGACGAACCCCACTCCCCCGTGGCCGTGGGGCTCACACGCGTGCCCGTTTCCGAAGAACCTGGACCCCTGGGATTTCCATGAGCAAGAACCTGATCATCACCCTCTGCCTTCTCGTCGTCGCCGCCCTCGGGATCGGCCTGCTCGTCTACCTCGACCGCGACGACGACACCGCGGTCGCGGAAGGCTCCGCCAGACCGACCGCGCCCGGGGCCTCGCCCGAGGACCAGCCCACCGCCCCCGCCGACGTGCTCGTCCGGGAGAACAGCCGCTACCTCGACCAGGTGGAGGACGCCCAGGTCACCGTGGTGGAGTTCCTCGACTTCGAGTGCGAGGCCTGCCGCGCCCAGTACCCCGTGATGGAGCGGATCCGCGAGGACTACGACGGCCGGATCAACATGGTCATCCGCTACTTCCCGCTCCCCGGGCACCACAACTCCGGCCCCTCCGCAGCCGCGGTCGAGGCCGCCGCACAGCAGGACGCCCTGGACGAGATGTACCAGCGGATGTTCGAGACCCAGGCCGCATGGGGCGAGTCCCGGGAGGACCAGAGCGAGGTGTTCGTGGGCTTCGCCGAGGATCTCGGCCTGGACATGGACGAGTTCGTCGAGACCATGGAGGCCGCCGAGACCCAGCAGCGGGTCCAGGCCGACTTCGACGACGGCGTCGCGCTGGGTGTGCAGGGCACCCCGACCATCTACGTCAACGGCCGCCTCGCACCGAGCATGCCGAGCTACGACGTCCTGTCCGCGATGATCGACGCGGAGCTGGAGTGATGAGCGCCCGGTCCGACGAGCGGGAAGTGCCTGCGTCCCCCTACCCCCGCCCTGGCGCTGACGTGCCGATCATCAGCCGGGCCCTGCCGTGGGTGCTGGTGGTGGGCGGGCTGGTCGGCCTGGTCGCGGCCGCCGCGCTGCTGGTGGAGAAGGTCCGGGTCCTGGCCGACCCGGAGCACGTGCCCGCGTGCAGTTTCAACCCGGTGCTGTCCTGCGGAACGGTGATGGTGACCCCGCAGGCCGAGGTGTTCGGGATCCCGAACCCGATCATCGGGGTGGCCTGCTTCGCCGTGGTCACGACCGTGGGAACGGCCCTGCTCGCCCGGACGGGAACGGGCACGGACCTCGGGTTCCGGCGGTGGTTCTGGCTGGGCCTCCAGGCGGGCTGTGTGTTCGGGGTGGTGTTCGTGCACTGGCTGATCTTCCAGAGCCTGTACCGGATCAATGCCCTGTGCCCGTACTGCATGGTGGTGTGGGCGGTGACGATCCCGCTCTTCTGGTACGTCACTCTGCACAACCTCCGAAGCGGGCACCTGCCGGTCCCGGCCGCCGTGCGCCGACCGGCGAGTGTGCTGGCCCGCAACCACACGGTGGTGCTCACCGTGTGGGGTCTGGTCATCGTGGGCGCGGTCGGTCAGGCCTTCTGGAGTTACTGGACGACCCTGGTGTAGCGGTACCGCGGTCCTGGGGTGGGCGGCAAGTGGCCCGGTGGCCCGCCCCTGGACCAGGCCCGCCCCTGGACCAGGCCCGCCCTTGGACCAGGTCCGCCCGGGTTCACTCGTCCCGCTGTTTCTCCGCGGTGTCCTGGGCGCTCTCCGCTTCCCCGGGCTTCTCCTTGCGCCTCATGATCCTCGGATGGTTGGTGACCCACACGAAGAACAGCGAGGCGATGACCGGGAGTAGGAGCAGGCCGGAGTACAGGGGGAACAGCAGCAGCGCCAGCACGGTCATCAGTGCCATGGAGACCAGGGCGGCCAGGTAACGCACGTCCGCGGGCATCATCAGGGGAAAGGCCGCCACGGCCAGCAGCACGAATCCGAGAGGGATGGGCTGAGCGATGCCCACGGGGATCGTGATCGCCCAGAACAGCCCGGTCTCCCACTCGATCACCAGGAGCAGGAGCGGCGCGGCCAGGGCGACGGCAAGGCCGAGCCACGGGTACGCGGGCTGCGGGTACCCCTCGGGGGAACGGGGAGAGCGGTTCACACGGGTGGCGCCTTCCGTGAGTGCGACTGCTCGCCGTCCCGTCCGGGCCCGGACGGCGGAGCCTACAGACGCAGAATACGACTCGGGGTCTGCCTCTACGCTCCTGGTGATCTCTGCGGCGCTACCAGCTACGCGCCCAGGCTCGCCCGGGCCCGTTCGCGTGCCCAGCGCACCAGCCAGGCGGTACCGACCAGCACCCACAGCACGTCCAGCCACCACAGCACGTCCAGCCACCACAGCCCCAGGAGCGCCCCGGACCCGTGGCCGAGACCGGTGCCGATCACGCCCGTCGGCCAGGCGCACTGAGGCCGTGTGCGGCGGATTGTTCCGGTTCGCTGCTGACCGGTGACCGGCTCTGGTCAGACTTGTGGCGGGCGGCCCGGGCTTCACCTGGGCGAACGGTGACCGGTGATCCACAGAGCGCGAACCCCTTCTGTACCCGGGGTACCCGCGCGGGTTAAGCTGCGCCGGGTAGAGGTCCGTGTGACGTGCCCCCGTTCGGCCCGGCCTCCGCTTCGCCTCGAACCGCCCGTTTCCCCGCCCCGCGGGGATGACCCCCCGGACCAGCATGCGACGAACCTCCCCCACCTCGGCACGCAGACACCGACTCCAGGGACGCCGTGACGACGGACAGGCCAACGTCCTCCTCCTGTTCGGGCTGACCCTGAGCCTGCTCGCGCTCACCTTGCTGTTCGTTCGCGTGGGCAGTGCCAACGACATGCGTTCTCAGGCGCAGACGGCCGCGGACGCCGCGGCGCTGGCCGCGGTAGCGGGTCTTCGGGACAAGGCGGCCGAGCAGCTCGCCAACGACGTCTACCCCATGCCCCGGTACGACGAGGAGGTCGCCAAGGGCCGCGCCGAGACGTACGCGAAGAACAACGGCGCCGTGCTCACCGACATCCGGGCCAGTGACAACAGCATGGGCCGTTTCGGCAACATCGTGCGGGTGGAGATCCGCGGAGCTGCCTGCCAGAAGGAGCTGGCCGAGGACGGCTCCCGGCACTGGAACGACGTGGTGTGCGACGGCGAGGAGGACGACGCCTCGTCCTTCGAGGGCACCGCCGCGGCGATCGCGATCATCGAGCTGTCCGTCGACTGCGGCCGCAACGACGACGGGCTCTACTGCGACGGCCAGGCCATCAACGACGGGGACCAGGCCGCGGGCTACTTCGACGTGCACCTCATCGACCAGGAGGGGCAGTACAAGTACGACCCGAACTCGGTCTTCGGCGGCGGGGCGATCGTGGACTGCGGTGCCCTCGACGGCCTGCACCCGCAGATGTGCGCCACGCACGAGGTACTCAACCAGGAGTTCCCCGGGTTCTACCTCAGCGCCGGCGGCTATCGGCCGGGGCTGGAGAGTGACCACGGGTGGGGCCAGGCCGTGGACTACATGATGGCCGAACTGGGCGGGATCCCGACGCCCCAGATGCACGCGACCGCCATCGAGGTGATCGACTTCCTCATCCAGAACCACGCGGAACTCAACGTCAAGGGGATCATCTACGACTACCACATCTGGAATCCGCGACGGGAGTCGGTGGGACCGTGGATGCAGGTCCGGCGGAGAGCGTCGTACCACGGCAACCTGACCCTGGACCACGTGGACCACATCCACCTCTCGGTCGGCCCCCCGCCCTTCCGTTAGACACGGCCTGACCGGGTCGGGGCGCGGAGTTGTCCACAGGTGGGAGCTCGGGGCTTGTCCGGGGCGGACGGGCGACCGAACCTGGCAACATGCCGCGAGATCACACCTCTCCCACCGGTTGCTCCCCTCTGTTCCCGCTCCCCCGCCCCGCCTTTCGCCCCAAGGCGCATCGGGCCGAGCCACCGTCCGGCCCGGGGTCTCCGCTCGCCGGTCTGCCGCCCGACCACGACCTCCTGCTCCGCACGCTCCGTCCCGTTCTCGCCCACCTGTCCGCTGACGCGGTCGCCTTCGGTCGCACCGCCGCCTACGGGTGGGGGGTGGACCTGCACCCCCGGGGTACCGCCGTCACCCGCAACCGACTGCACGTGGCCCTGCCGCAGTGCCGGGTCGACACCGGGCAGGGCCCCTTCCGCGCGGATCTGGGCTGGCCCGCGTACCGGGTGGTGGTGGAGTACGACAGCGCCGAGTTCCACTCCTCCCGTCACGAACGCGCCCGTGACGAACTCCGGTACACGGCCATGCGGGAGGCGGGGTGGCTGGTGATCTCCATCGGGGTCTACGACCTGTGCGCGCACCCGGCGGGGTTTCTACGCAAGGTTCTGGCCGCGCTGACAGATCGCGGCTGGGCCGAGCCGCCGGACCGGCTGGAGAAGGTCCGGCGAGCCATCCGTCGCTTCGAACGGAACCCGCCGCGGTTGGGTGAGGGGTTCGGTTTCGACCGCAATCGGCCATGATCCGGCCTCGGAGGGTGATCCCGTGTTGAGCTGACGATCACCTCACGGCCCGGCGCCGGGCCGTGCCCGGGGTCCCGATCCGACCCCCGTACGCCCGCTACCTGCGTGGACACCAGCGATCCGGGCTGGATCCGATAGGCCCGGGCGACAGGTCTGCGGCCCCGGCCCCGGCGCCCCGAATCCGTGCGCCCGGGTGACGCGTCCTGGTTCATCACTGTCGGCGGAGATTATGTTCGCCCGACACCCGAACAGAGCGGTGAGTCACCGCGTCGTACTCCGCGTAAGCGGACCCCCCGAAGACCGAACCGCAGAATCGAGGCGCTGCCAGTGCGGACGTCGTTGCTGTCCACCGGTGAGGAGCCGAAGGCCGAAGGGCCCGGCCGGTCCCATTGGCTGCTGAGCCTGCTGCTGACCCTGGTCGGCCTGGCCGTGGTCGCCAGCGGATGGGGCGTGGCCAAAATGACGCTGGACGGCGGCCAGCTGGACCCGGCGATGGAGGACTCCCCACCCGAGACACGTCCCCCGCTGATCCGCGCCGTGGACGCCGATCCCACCGACCCGGAGGAGTTCCTGGAGCTGGCCGCCCAGGAACTGCGGTCAGCCCCCTCCTTCCACATCAGTTACACGCAAAGTGTCGAAGGCCTCAACATCGCGCACGGCTGGGCCAGGCACGAACCCGATTCCGACACCACCTTCGAGCACTACTTCAAGACCGACTCCGGGATACGGGTCTACCGGTACGACCTGCCGGGCACCGGGTTCATCATGTCGGCGGAGAAGGGGCTGCCCGGGATGACGGTGCTGGACTCGCCTTCGGAGGCCGACCGCCGCCTGTGCTCGGTGGAGTTCGTCCTGGGCCCCCTGGACGAGTTGACGGGCTCGGCCGCCGACCTGGAGATGACCGGCACGGAGGAGATCGAGCTGCCCGAGGGGTCGAGGGGCGTCCAGGCCAGCACCCACACCACCCACAGGTACACGGGAACCTTCCGGACCCTGGCCGGGGACTACCAGCCCGATACCGGCCGCAACACCCTGACTCGGATCGCCGAGGCCGAGTTCGAACTCTGGGTGGACGAGAACGGGCACCCCCGAAGACTCAGCTACACCTCTCCGGAGGGTTTCGGTGAGACCTACGACTACCACCCGCTGACCACCTGATCCGCCGACCGGAATCCGGTTCCCGCCGGCGACCCCCGCTCTCCTGCTGACTGAGGCCACCGGGTGAAGGCCCCGCGGTCCCGGGCAGACCGCTCTCACCCGAGCCCCGGGATCAAGACGACTGCCAGTACCGGTGGGAACCGCCCGGTTCCCACCAGCGGGTTCAGTCAGTACCGGCTCGGTTCATGACCACTTCGGGGACGTTGACGGTGTCGTCGAGCTCGTAGGCGTAGGGCGGGTCGGGCACGTTGCCGCGCAGCTGGGGCTGCTTGGAGTCGACCAGCAGGTTGTCCCGGGTGACCACGTTGCCCGGTTCGTCGGTCTCAGTGGACACCGACACCGGGGTGCCCTCGAAGTAGTTGCCCTCGACCAGCACGTTCGCTCCGTAGGCGGACTCGACCCCGTACTCGGGGTTGTCCCGGAAGTAGTTGTTGAACACGTGGACGTGCTCGGCGTTGCGGGCGCGCGGGTGACGGCCGGAGGTGCCGTCGAAGAAGTTGTGGTGCACGGTCACGCGCAGCGCGCCGGGCTGGTCGTCGCGGCCGCCGATGATGACCGCGGACTCGGCCTCGGTGAAGTGGTTCCAGGAGAGGGTGACGTGGTCGGACCCGTCGGTGACGGAGATCAGGGCGCTGTCCCTGCCCCCGGAGAAGGTGGAGCCGTCCACCCACACGTGGTGGGCCCCGCCGCGGACCGCGATCGCGGGGCCGTCGGAGACCATGCCCAGGTTAGCGAGGATGACGTTGCTGGAACCGTCCACGACCAGGCCGCCGCCGGTGAGTTCGGCGCCCTCGCCCACTCCGAGCAGGGTCTTGTCCGAGGCGACCCGGACGGTACCGTCGAGGTCGATGTCGCCCTCGACCTCGACCACCAGGGGTTCGGCCGCGGACAGGTGCTCGGCGAGTTCGTCGGCGTCGGTGGCGGTCACCGTCTCGCCCCCGGCTCCACCGGTCACCCCGGGGTACTCGGTGGGGCCGACCGGCTCGTCCTCAAGGGTCGGCTCGTCCCCGGGGTTCGCCGAGGCCTCCGCGGCGTCGCCGTCCACGTCCGCACCGTCCTCGTCCGTGGTGTCCCCGTCAGCCGGGTCCCGAGTAGGGGCCGCGACCGCCTTGGGCTGGCCGGCCCAACCGACGGGGGTACCGAAGGACCATTCCACCTCCGACGGCTCTGGGGGCGAGCTGGTGTCGTCCGCCTCCCCGGTGCCTGGGTCCACCGCTGCGCCGACGGGGGGATCGAAGGCCTCGTCGGAGTCCTCCTCCTGGCGGGAGCAGGAGGTGAGGGCCGCACACAACAGGACCGCCAGGCACGCGGCGGCGAGAGGGTGGAGTCGCATCGGGAACTTTCCAACGAGCGGGGCGGGGGGAGTGTCGGACTCCGACGATTCTGTCAGGCAGCGGGGTGACCCGGCACTCCGACCGTCTGTTTCGCCGCCGAATCCCGGGCACGACGAAGGGCGCCGACCCCTTGCGAAGGGGGCCGACGCCCTCAGTGTCACATTTCAGCACATTTAGCGAACGCTCACCGCGTCGGCCGGGTCCGCGCGGCGCCCGGTACGGACGCCGCGCAGAACCGACCGGCGCAGGGCCTCATCCGAAGGCGACGGCTAGTCCTCCGCGGCCCAGCCGATGTCCTCGTAGACGTAGTCCGAGGCCAGACCGAACTCGCCCCAGTTGTGCAGGTTTTCGTCCATGGCGTGCAGGCCGGGACGCTCGAACATGGGGATGGTCACGACCTCCTCCCACAGCAGACGGTCGATCTCGTTGGCGAGTTCGGCGTAGCGGTCGGGGTCGGTCTCCGACATGAGCTCGTCGAACTTGTCGTCGATCTCCTCGGTGGAGGTGCGAGCGAGGTTGTTGCCCCACTCTCCGTCGGCGTCGGGCATGCCGTAGTTGCCCTTGCTGCCTCCCGCGTAAGGGTTGACACCGGTGAGGACGTAGCTGGCCATCTCGTAGTTGCCCGGGATGATGTACTCGGGGAACAGGGCGTTGCCGGGGACGTGCTGGACATCCACCTCGATGCCGACCTCGGCGAGCATCTGGCCGGCGATGTCGCCCTCGTCCTGGGCGACGGCGAGGTCGTCGGAAACGACCCAGTCCAGGGTCAGGGTGTCACCGTCGGCGTTGGTGCGGACGTTCTCGCCTTCTTCGAGGGTCCAACCGGCCTCGTCCAGGAGCTCCTCGGCGGCCGCGGTGTCGAACTCGCCGTAGCCCTCGCTGTTGTCCCGGTAGCCGTTCTGGCTGGAGCGCAGCAGACGGTTGACCTCACCCGTGACGGGCCATTCCACCGCGTCCAGGGTGACCTCGGACAGGACGTCGGTGTCGATGGCGAGGGAGACCGCCTGCCGGACGCGGACGTCCTCTAGGCGCGGGCTGGCGCCGTTCAGCGAGATGAAGCGGTGGCCGTGGTTGACCGCCTCCGTGAGGTAGGCGCCGTCCCGGTCCTTGATCAGCTCGTAGCCGGCGCCGTCGGTGCCGATGTAGAAGCCGTTGACCTCGCCGTTGTTGAAGGCGCCCGCCTGGGCGTCACTGCCCATGGCGTCGAAGATGATCTCGTCCAGCAGCGCCGGAGTACCCCACCAGTCCTCGTTCTTGGAGATGGTGATGCGCTCGGAGACGTCGTCGAACTCCACGTCGCCGAAGGGGCCGGCGGTGACCGGGTAGGCCTTCTGGTAGCCCTCCTCAAAGAGCTCCTCGTCCTCCATGTACTCCGCGGGGTACAGGGGGTTGAACAGGGTCGGCCACTCGGAGTAGGGCTCCTCGAACTCCAGGGTGAAGGAGTAGTCGTCGTCGCCCTCGACGAACTCCGCGACCCGGTCGTAGCCGACGGTGGAGCCGATCTGGAAGTCCCCGTCGCGCTGGCCGGACCGGGTCAGCCAGTTGGCCTCGTAGTCCTCCCAGGTGATGGGTTCGCCGTCGGACCAGACCGCGTCCGGGTTCAGCTCGTAGAAGACCTCGAGGCCGTCGTCGCTGACACCGTAGTCGAGCACGTAGTCGGTGAGCGGTTCGAAGCCGCCCTCGGCGTCGTAGCGCGTGGGCCGGGGCATCACGGCGGCGGCGGTGCGGCGGACGTTGGCCAGGTTGCCGTTGGTGTGCGCCATGTTGTGCTGCTCGGCGTACTCGTTGAGGGCCCACACCATGGTGCCGCCCTCCTGCAGGTCCTCGCGGGGAGCGGGGTTGAGGTCCTCCGCGGACAGTTCCCGCTCTCTGCTCTCCTGTTCACCGCCGGCGCAGGCACTGGCGATCAGCACCACGGCGGCGACGGGGGCGAGATACCTCGCCTTTCCGATTCGCATGGGGATTTTCCTCCTGTGAGTGTCCACCAGTACGCGGGGTGGTACTGGCCTCGTGCCCGTGTCGGACCGCTGGTCGGTCAGAGGACGTCCTGTCGCTCAGCGAAGTGGCAGGCGGCCCCCTGGTCCCCGCCGTTGGTCGGCAGGATCTGCGGTTCGACGCTCATGCACTGCTCCTGGTCGGACTCCGAGAGAGTGATGAACTTCTGGCACCTGGTCCGGAACCTGCACCCCGAAGGCGGATTGGCAGGGCTGGGCAGGTCGCCGTCCAAGACGATGTGCGTGCGCGCGCGTTCCTTCTCGGGGTCGGGGATCGGGATCGCGGACAGCAGGGCCTGGGTGTAGGGGTGGGCGGGTCGGGTGTAGATCGACGTGGTGTCGCCGATCTCCACGATCCGGCCCAGGTACATGACCGCCACCCGGTCGGCGATATGCCGGACCACGGAGAGGTCGTGTGCCACGAACAGGTAGGCGAGGCCGAGCTTGGCCTGGAGCTCCTCGAGCAGGTTGACCACGCCCGCCTGGATGGACACGTCCAGGGCCGAGACCGGTTCGTCGAGCACGAGCATCTTCGGTTCCAGGGCCAGGGCGCGGGCGATGCCGATGCGCTGCCGCTGGCCTCCGGAGAACTCCGACGGGAACCGGGTGGCGTGTTCGGCGTTGAGGCCGACCAGCCGGATGAGTTCGTAGACGCGTGCGGTGACCTCGGTGGTCGGGAAGCCGTGGGTGCGCAGGGGCTCGGCGATGATGTCGAAGACCGGCATGCGCGGGTCCAGGGAGCTCATCGGGTCCTGGAACACGATCTGCATGTCGCGGCGCAGGTCGAAGCGCTCCCGTTTGCCGAGCTTCTCGGTTCCCCGGCCCATGACCTCGATTGATCCGCGCTGGGGCCGGTCCAGGGCCATGATCTCCATGAGGGTGGAGGATTTGCCGCAGCCGGACTCGCCGACCAGGGCGAGGGTCTCGCCCTCACGGATGTCGAAGCTGACCCCGTCGACCGCGTACACCGTGCCGACGCGGCGCTTGAAGATGGCGCCCTTCATCAGCGGGTGGTGCTTGATGAGGTCGTCGACCCGGAGCATCTCCGCACGGTCCTCGCGGCGGACGGCCCAGGCCTGCGTCTCGGGGATCTCGGGCACCGGGTAGATGTCCCGGGCGGTCCACTGGTTGGCGTCGATCTCACCCGAGCGGATGCAGGCGACGCGGCGTACACCGGTGTCCTGGACCGAGTGCTGCCCCGGCTCGGACCCACTGGAGGGGGCCTCGCCGGCTTCCTCGCCGGATACCTCGACGGGTGTCCTGGCGCGCAGATCCTCGGCGGAGGGCTGCGCCCCGATGGTGAGCAGCTCCGGTTCGGCGAGGTCGCACTCGGGCTGTGCGATGGGGCAGCGCGGGGCGAACGGGCAGCCGGGCGGCAGGTCGCTCAACGAGGGCGGGTTGCCCTTGATCGGGACCAGGGCGCCCTGCCGTTCCAGGTCCATGCGGGGCACCGCCCCGAGCAGGCCCATCGTGTAGGGCATCCGGCTGCCGTAGTAGATCTCGTCGACGCTGCCGATCTCGACGGGGCGTCCCGCGTACATGACCAGGACCCTGTCGACGAAACCGGCGACGACGCCGAGGTCGTGGGTGATCATGACGATCGCGGCGCCGGTCTCGGCCTGGGCGGTACGCAGCAGGTCCAGGATCTGCGCCTGGATGGTCACGTCCAGGGCGGTGGTCGGTTCGTCGCAGATGATGACGTCGGGGTTGTTGGCCATGGCCATGGCGATCATGACGCGCTGACGCATACCGCCGGAGAACTCGTGCGGGAAGGAGCGGTAGCGGTCCTTCGCGTTGGGGATCCCCACGAGCTCGAGCAGTTCGACGGCGCGGGCGTGCGCCTTGGCCTTGCCCGCCCTGGGGTCGTGGACCAGGACGGCCTCGGCGAGCTGGTCTCCGACCGTGTACACGGGGGTGAGCCCGGACAGAGGGTCCTGGAAGACCATGGAGATGACCTTGCCGCGCTTCCTGGCCATGGTCCGGTCGTCCAGGCCGAGGATCTGTTCTCCGTGCAGGCGCACGGAGCCGGTGATCTCGGCGTGGTCGGGCAGCAGACCCATCGCGGCCATCGACGAGACGGACTTGCCGGAGCCGGACTCGCCGACGATGCCCAGCACCTCGCCCCGGTGGACGGCGTAGCTGACCCCGCGCACGGCGTGCACGTCGGGGTTGCCGCCGAGCCCCCGGAAGGTGACGTTGAGGTCGGTGACCTCCAGGACCGGGGTCTTCGGCGTCGGTTCGTCCGTGTGGCCCTCGGTGGCCTCGATCGTGTTGGTGCTCATGTGTGTGGCCCTCCCCTAGGACCGACGCGACTTGGAGTGCGGGTCGAGGACGTCGCGCAGTCCGTCCCCGATCATGTTCACGGCCAGGACCAGGACGACCAGCAGGATCGTCGGGAACAGGAAGACCCAGGGCGCGGTGGTGGCGTAGGGGGCTCCGGCCGCGATGACGACGCCGAGGCTGACGTCCGGGGGCTGGACGCCCAGGCCGAAGTAGCTCAGCGCGGTCTCGCCGATGATCGCGGTGCTGACCATGATGGTGGCGTCCGCGATGAGCAGGGACGACATGTTCGGCAGGATGTGCCGGAGGATGATCTTGTGGGAGGGCACGCCCATGAAGCGGGCCGCGTGGATGTACTCGCGTTCCCTGAGCGAGATGGTCAGGCCGCGAACCATCTTGGAGGTGACCATCCAGCTGAAGGCGGCGAGCAGGATGACCAGGATGAGCCAACCGCCCTGGCCGGCGAAGTGGCTGGACAGGATCGCCAGGATGACGAAGCTGGGCAGGACCAATGCCAGGTCCGCGATCCACATCAGGGTGCGGTCGGTGAAGCCGCCGAAGTAACCGGCGAACGCCCCGACGAGCGCCGCGATGACGGTGGATCCGATAGCGACCAGGAAGCCGATGAGCAGGGACTTCTGCAGGCCCGCGGTGGCACGGGTGAAGATGTCCTGGCCGGTGTGGTTGGTGCCGAACCAGTGGTCGGGTGAGATGCCCTGCAGGCGTGCGGTGAAGTCGCGTTCGCTGACTCCCCAGCCACTGATAACGGGGCCGAGAAAGGCCAGGGCGGTCAGAAGACCGATCAGGACGAGGCCGACGATGACCCGTCGGGTCCGCAGGAGCTGGCTCAGGATGTCCCTGGCCCGGTTGGGTGCCGGCGGCGCCGCGGGGGCCTCCTGGGTGTGCGTGCTCTCTTCGGTCGTGCTCATGACGTGGTCTCCAGCCGGGCAGCCGCGACGGTACGCGGAGGGTACGGGGTGGTTCGGGGCGCGGTGCTTCCCGCGACCGCGGGAACGGGGGTGTGCGTCATGGTCACACCCGCACTCTCGGGTCGAGCCAGGCGTAGAGGATGTCGGAGAGGAAGGACGCGGCCATGATGGTGATCGCCATGAACCAGGAGACGGCGGCGACCACGTGGACGTCCTGCCTGGCGATGGAGTCGATGAGCCAGGCGCCCATGCCGTGCCAGCCGTAGATCTTCTCGGTGAAGGTCGCTCCGGAGACCAGGGCACCGAAGGTGAAGGTGAAGTAGGTGATGGTGGGGATCAGGGCCGTGCGCAGGGCGTGCTTGAACAGGGCCTTGCGCCGGGTCAGTCCCTTGGCCATGGCCGTCCGCACGAAGTCGGCGCCGAGCACGTCCAGCATCATGTTGCGCTGGTAGCGGGAGAAGGCCGCGAACAGGGCGACCGTCAGCACGAGTGTGGGCAACAGCGCGTGGTAGACCCGGTTGAGCAGGAGCTCGTACCACTCCCCCCGGATTCCGGCGGTGTACTCGCCGGAGTACCTCAGGAACTGGAATCCGAGGAGGTCGTTGATGCTGACAGCGCCGACCTGGACCACGATCGCGATGACGACGGTGGGGACGGACAGGACGAAGAAGGAGGCCGCGGTGGCCGCCTTGTCGAAGGCCCGGTACTGGCGGATGGCGGCGTAGGCGCCGACCGCGATGCCGAGGAAGCTGCCGAGGATGGTGGCGACGGTGATCAGGCGCAGGGTGACGCCCGCCTTCATCCACATCTGGGAGGCGACGTCACCACCCTGGATGGTCTTGCCGAAGTCACCGGTGAAGACACCGCTGATCCAGGTCGCGTACCTCTGGGCGATGGGGGTCTCGTCGTTGAGGTTCAGCGCGTCGAGCTGGGCGTTGACCGCCTCGGGTGACGGGGGTGGCTGCATCTGCTCGAAGTACCCACGCGGGTACAGGTTCGTCGCGGCGAGCACGTAGGCGAAACTCGTTGCGAGCAGGATCAGCACAACGTAGTTCAGCAGCCGCCTGGCCAGGAACTTGCCCAAAACTATCTCCGAACCTCACAGCCGAGCCCGGCGCTTGATCTGTCGTGATCTGTTGTGAGTCGCCGGCACGGGGAGTGACGAGGAGAAGGCAAGGCAAACATGCCCCGAACGGTTAGCCCGAGTTAGCGCACATGCTCAACCGACACCACGAGGATTACCCCCAGTGACCACTGAAACACACTGACTTCCGGTTCACGTTCAGTGACCGGATTGTCAAGAGTCTGGACGACGACTAGACACTTGACGGTAACTGACACATCAAGAAAGAACAACGGTGCCAATAATGGCAGCAAGTTCGCGCAAAATTGTCAAAGGTTTCACATTCAGCAACCAGGTCGTTGCAGTGCGC
Source organism: Nocardiopsis valliformis DSM 45023 (assembly GCF_000340985.1). NCBI lineage: Bacteria > Bacillati > Actinomycetota > Actinomycetes > Streptosporangiales > Nocardiopsidaceae > Nocardiopsis > Nocardiopsis valliformis. The sequence continues at coordinate 103,757 of NZ_ANAZ01000016.1, read as the reverse complement.
CACAAAAGCCCGCTGACCTGCGCAAACTCCCATTCGAGAACGGCGGAAGGTAAACGTCGTTTACGAAAAACCGGCCCTCCTGGCGATTCGTCATCTCACGCGCGACAGCTGGCAACGCACCTGAAACAAAGTTTCGTTCCATGGCGCCCAAAGCCGCAGTTGACCGACGTCGCGTTACACCGGGTCACCAAAACCGCTGAGGCGGGCGGTCGGGGTTCCCCTCAGCACAACCGGATGCCATGACCCTGGGTGACAGTCATTAACGTTCACTTACCACGGCCAGTGATCCCGGCTTATCGGCAAGGCCTTCCGCACCCCCTGCCACCTGCGAGGATTGCAGTGACGTGGACAACACCGGCGGGCGTCCACGCGGTACCAGCGGAGCCGCGGAACCGACCCGGGCCATGCCCCACCACGTCCCCAGCGAACGGGCCGCGTCACCGGCGACCGACAGGCCGGTCCACACCACCGGACCCACCGGGGCCGCACCGTGACGGCGCCGCCAGGACAACAGGTGCGGAACGGTCAGCACGGCGGCCGCGGCCAGCGCCCGCCGCCCGGGCCACCCGGGTCCGGGCCTGGCCCCGGACCTGATCCCCGGCCTGGCCCCCGGCCTGATACCGGCCACGGCTCCGCCCGCGGCCACCGCCGCCACCACCGGCCACCAGCTCGTCCGCGCGACCCGCGCCGCGGTGCGCGCCGTGTGCACCAGCTCCACCGCCACCGGTCGCAGGGCGTCCACCGCCGGGACGCCGGCCCCGTTGATGAGTCCGCGAACCCTCAACGCTCCCCCGGCCGCGCACACCGCCAGTCCGGTCAGGGGCCGGCCGGCCAACGCCAGGCCCAGACCGGCCGCGCCGGACAGGGACAGCTCCGGCCCGGCCGCCCGCCGCCCGTGCCGCCTGGCCAGCGGCCCCGCGGCGGCCCCGGCGTCGAATCGGGCACGCAGGTAGGAACCGATACCGGTGGGCATCACGGCGTACACCCGTGAGCGGGGTTCGTACCGCACCGACCAGCCTTCCCCGGCCAGCCGCCACAGCAGATCCACCTCCGCCGCGGCGCCCAGTGAGGGATCGGAGTCGGCGGTACCGCGCCGGACGAACAGCGTGCGGACCGGCTCCAGGGGTTCGACCGAGGCATGTTCGTTGGGTGGGGCGGGCTGTCCGAGGCCGTGGTGGCCTTGACCCCAGGGCAGGATCGGCGCGGGGTCGGCCCCGCGGTCGGCGTGCAAGGCGTTCAGCGCGGAGACGGTCATCCCGCGGGGGCCACAGCGCGTCCGCGCGGCCAGGACCCGGGGCACCACGGCCGCGACGTCGGGGTCGGTGAAATGGCCCAGGGCGGCCTCGAGCCAGCCCGGGCCGGGAAGGGTGTCGGCGTCCAGCAGCGCGATGATCTCAGCGTCGCAGGCCTTGAGCGCCGCCGCTCGGGCCTGGGCCCCGGTCATCGGCCCGTCCACGGACGTGCTCACCACCCGCAGACCGCGTTCGCGGGCCACCCGGGCGGCGAGCCCGACAGCGCCGACCACGACCAGCCGCAGGTACGGGTACTCGTCCGCGATCAGGTCCAGGACGGTTTCCAGCTCGGAGTGGTGCCCCGACCCGACCACGGCGACCTCGACGTCGGGGCCCGGGGCAGTGGGCGCCGGACGCGGATGGGCCAGACCGGCCTCCACCAGCACCCGCGCGAGCTGACGTTCCCGGTGGCGGCCGAGGGCGGCCCCGCTGAGCCAGCGGATGACAGCGCTGACGCCCTGGGGAGGAAGCCGGAGGGCACGGGGAGGTGAGCCGCCGACGAGGACGTGGCCCTCGTCGGTGAGCCGGACGGCGCGGTCGATCTCGACGCCGAGGCCCATGGGCATCGGAGCGGGGGTGGGCGAGGCCATGCCACATACCCTGTCGGGTGATCCACACCACGCGCAAGACCGAACCAAGTAGCAAAATTCAGGCGTGCTTCACCAAATCGTTATTCTTTACGGGAACGCCTCAAGGGCGCGTATCCCCGCCGATATCCAGCCCCAATCAGGCTCCCCAGCTTGTTAAACACCCCCTTTACCCAGCTCAGGCAGGGTTACCCTGTCCGGACCAGGTCGACCGGGTCGCCAAGGAGGCACGGAGCGTATGCTGAGCGCGAGTAGGCCCTTCAGTGTCGTAGGGCACACCCCACACCAGACATGACCATCCGCCACGGCCAACCCTCAGGCCACGCCACCGTTCAGTGTGAAGCCCCGCGGCTTCTCCCCCACCGCGTGCCGCCACCCTCGTACCGCACCCCCAGCGATACCGAGCCGTGTCCCTCCCTGCCCCAGGGGGCTTCGCCCCGTGTGTCCACCTCGCGCCGTGACCCGTTTCGGGCATGGACGCTTCGAGGGCCAGGCGCCAATTCAGCCCTGTCCTCGAACACACTTCCCCGGGGAGTGAACCCACTTGCATGAGACCGCAGCCTCTCGTTCAGCGCCTTCGCATCCGCCCCAGACGACGTCGGCACCTCTCCACCGTCCCCAACGTCCGGCGAATTCCATGGAAGAGTCCAGCAGCACATACCGACCCAGCGGGGCACCGCTTCCGGTGCCACGTCCGGCACGCAGACGTTTTCCCGGTCTGCCCAGCCAGATCGCCTACGCACGCAGATTCGTCGCCCGTCAGCTGGCGACATCACCGGAACTGACCACCGCGACGCTGTTGACCAGCGAGCTCGCCACCAACGCCGTCACCCACAGCGCTTCGGGCCATGACACCGGGAAGTTCGAGGTGTGCGTACAGCACGCGCCGGGGTGGGCCCGCGTGGAGGTGCGGGACCTCGGCAACATGACGGAGGCCCCTCAACCCCAGCACCGGGACCCCTATGACACGGCCGAACACGGCCGGGGTCTGGATCTGGTCGAGGCGCTCTCCAGCAAATGGGGTACCGAACCACGCCGCGACGGGCGGGGCCGCCAGGTGTGGTTCGAACTTGTTTGGGACGGCGACGACCGGGAATCCGACCAGCCCGGTTGAGAGCCGATCGTGTTCTGGAGCGCCTTGCTGCCGGTCGTGAGGTCCGTGCGTCGCCGTACTGGGGACGTGGTTGGTTCTTACTCCTCGGAGGGAGCGGTGGTCTCGGCGGTGGAGGCGGAGGCGGTAGTGTCCGCGGCGGGTAGCTTGTAACGCTCGTAGAGCTCACGCGCGTAGTCCTTCGCCTCCTGGGACGGCTCGTCACCGAGCTCGTCACGGACGAGGTCTTCCAGGCTCTTCTTCGAATCATCCATGTGAGGAAGCCTGCCTGGACTGCGCGGATAGCACAAATCGACATCCCGGTGACACAGAGGAAGGGCCCGGAAACCCCTGTTTCACAGCCCTTTCCGAGTATCTCGCCCACCCCCGCGCCCGGGCGTGTCACTACTGCCGACCCGATGGGAAAGCGACGATGCGACCAATCCACAGCGGACGAACACCCCTCCTCATCGCGCCCGCGCTCGCACTGACCGCGACGCTGCCGCTGATGTTCCTCACCGGCCAACCCGGCGCGGTGGCGCTCTGGGGCGGCCTGGCCACCCTCGTGGCGGCGGTCCCCCTCGCGGTACCGCCGCACTACCTGCGTCCGGCGGTGTGGATGTGCGCCGCCCTGGTGACGGTGTTGGTGGTCATCACCGGCGCGTCGATCGGGTTCTTCTACTCCCCCGTCGTGCTCGCCCTCCCCCTGGCCTTCTTCTTCACCCGTACTCCGGCTGTGCGGCCCGGACCCCGCCGAGAGGATCCGGCACAGAACCCGGTGCGGGACAGGCACTGACCTCCTCAGTGCCCCCTGAGTACCTCCTGAACCGCCGGCACGGCGAAGGGCGCCCCGCGCGGAAACGTCCGGTGCGGGGCGCCCTCTCTCATGCGGTTGTGGGGCCTACTTGTTGGCGTGCTCCTCGGCGGGCTCCTCGGAGTCGGCGCCGTCCTTCTTCTCCGGGGCCTCTCCGGCCTCGCCCTCGGCGGTGCTGCCGTTGCTGGCGGCCTTGGCCTGGGCCCTGGCCCGGAGCTTGGCGCGGCGGCGCTCGTAGCGGGCGGCCGCCTTGGCCTCGCGCCTGTGGCGGCGCACCTCCACCAGCTGGTAGAGGACCGGGACCAGGATCAGGGTGAGCAGGGTCGAGGTGACCAGACCGCCGATCACCACGAGGGCGACGGGGGCGGAGATGAACGCTCCTCCGCCTGCCAGCCCTGTGGCCATCGGGAGCAGCGCGGCGATGGTACCGGCAGCTGTCATCAGGATGGGGCGCAGACGGTGCCTGGCTCCCTCCACGATGGCCTGGCTGAGTTCCATCCCCTTCTTCTGGTTCTGGTTGATCAGGTCCATCAGCACGATGGCGTTGGTGATCACGATGCCGATGAGCATCACCATGCCGATCAGGGCCGCGGCGCCGATCGGGGTGCCGGTCAGCATCAGCAGGCCCAGCGAACCGGTGGCGGCGAACGGGACCGAGATGAGCAGCATGAGCGGCTGCATCAGGCTCTTGAACGTCGCGACCATGATCAGGTAGCAGATGATGATCGCGGCGAGCAGCGCCAGACCCAGCTGGGCGAAGCCCTCGGTCTGGTCCTGGCTGACCCCGCCGAGGCTGGCGGTGGCGCCCGAGGGCAGGTCCATGCCGTCCAGGGCCGTGGTGATCTCCATGCTGACCGCGCCGAGGTCGGAGGCGGTCGGGTTGGCCGACACCGTGGTGCTGGTGACGCCGTCGATGCGGGTGAGCTCCGGCGGTTGCTGGACCTCGGTGACCTCGGCGACCTCGCCGAGTTCGATCTCCTGCCCGGCGGGCGTGAAGATCGGCAGTTCCTCGAGCTCGGCCACGGTCTGCGGGGCGTCCTGGACCAGGACGACGACGTCGCGGCGGATGTCGTCGATGGTGGCGTTGCCGACGCTCTGGCCGTTGAAGGCCGTGGCGACCGTCTGGCCGACCATCGCCTCGTTGAGACCGAACTCGGCAGCCTCCTCAGCGTCGACGTGTACCTCGAGCGCGGGCTGCGAAGCGGAGATGTCGCTGGTGACGTCGTCCGCGCCGTCGATCCCGCGCAGCTCGTCCTCGATCATCCCGGCCGCCTCGGCCAGGGTCGCCTGGTCCTCGGCGGTCACGCGGACCTCGATGCCGGCTCCGCCCATGCCGCCGGTGGAGTCCAGACGGGGCTCGTACTCGGTGTCGAGGTCGGCGAAGGTGTCGCGCAGGACGTCGCGGTTGCGGAGCTGGTCGGTGTCGGGATCGGCGGTGATCGTGTAGTCGATCCGGTCGCCGCCTCCGCGCACCAGCGGGCTGCCGCCGATGTTGACCTGGTAGGTGTCGATCCAGGCCATCCCGGCCAGGGCTTCCTCGACCTTGACGGCCTCGGCGTCCGCGGCCTCCAGGGACATGCCCGGATCGAGCTCCTGGATGACCGTGTAGGTGTTCTCCTCGGCCTCGCCCAGCCAGTCCGTCTCGGAGTTGGCGGCCATCGCGAGGGTGCCGACGAAGATGAGCACCGACGCGGCCAGGGTGAGGACCGTGGCGGTCTTCCGCTTGGTGGTGATCCAGCGGATGACCGGCAGGTAGGCGCGCTGGAGCGGAGCACGCATCTCGCGCTGACGGGCCTTGCGCTGGACCTCCTCGCGGGTGGCGTCGCCGACCTCGGCGGGCCGCAGGAACCAGTAGCACAGGACCGGGGTGATGGTCAGGGCGACGAGCAGCGAACCCCCGAGGGCGAGGCTGCTGGTCACGGCGAACGGCATGAAGATCTCACCGACCATGCCGCCGACGAAGGCCAGCGGCAGGAACACGGCGATGGTGGCCAGGGAGGAGGAGACCACGGCGGTGGCGACCTCGCGGACACCGTCCTTGGCGGCGGTCATCCGTTCCTTGCCGTAGTCCATGTGTCTGCGGATGTTCTCCAGCACCACGATGGAGTCGTCCACCACCCGGCCGATCGCGATGGTGATCGCCGCCAGGGTGAGCAGGTTCAGGGTGAACCCGAAGGCCTGGATACCGATGAAGGCCACCAGGACCGACACCGGGATGGACACCGCCACCACCAGGGTGGAGCGGATGGAGAGCATGAAGACCAGGATCACGATGACCGCCGCGGCCAGACCGTAACCGCCGGCCTCGAACATGTCGGTGATCGAGTCGTTGATGAAGGGCGCCTGGTCGAAGACGACGGACAGGTTGATGTCGTCGCCGAGCAGGTCGGACCGCTCGTCGAGCACGTCCTGGACCCCGTCGGAGATCTCGACGGTGTTGCCGTCGGGGGTCGCCATGACCATGAGCGCGACGCTGGGGTTTCCGTCCAGGCGCGCGATGGAGGAGGAGTCCTCGGTCACCATCTCGACGTCGGCGACCTCGGAGAGCTGGACCGGGGAGGGCGCCGGGGCGGGCGGGGCACCGGGCATGGCGGCCGACTGGTCGACGCCCTGCGAGGGCTGCACCCACACGTCCTCGATCTGATCGAGGGTGGTGAGCTGGTCACCGGTGGTGACGCTCAGGCTGCGGCCGTCCTCGTCGATGGTGCCGCCGGCCATGAGCAGGCCGCTGGACTCCAGCGCGTCAGAGACGTCCTGAGTGGTGACCCCGGCGTCGGCTAGCTCGTCCTCGTCCGGGGTGACCTCGACCCGCTGGTCGGGGACTCCGATCAGGTTGGCCGAGCGGACGCCCGGGACCGACTCCAGCTCGGGGATGAGGACGTTCTCGATCGAGGAGGCCATCGCCTGCTGATCGCCGTTCTCGCTGCTGGCGGCCAGCATCATCACCGGCATCGTGTCCGTGCTCATGGCCATGACGGAGGTGGTGACGCCGTCGGGGAGCATCCCGGAGATCTGGTCGACGGCGACCTGGGTCTCGCGGACCAGGGCGTCCTGGTCGCGGCCGTAGTCGAACTCCGCCATGATCTGCGCCGAGCCGGTACTGGAGGTGGAGGAGATCGTGTTGATGCCCTCCACCCCCTGGAGGGCCTGCTCGAGGGGTTCGGTGACCTGTCCCTCGACCACCTGGGGGGTCGCGCCGTTGTACTGGCCGGTGACCATCACCATCGGGAGGGAGAACTCGGGGAAGAGCTCGCGCTTGGACGACACCGCGGCGAGCACGCCGAAGAGCAGGACGGCCAAGGTGATGAGGAGGACCAGCGCCCGGTTTCCGAGCGACATGACCGATAGCCGGTTCACGCGTTCGTCCCTTCCGCCTGGTGGGCGAAGGACCCGGGAAGGGGGCGCTCCGCGCCGAGGGCCGTCGAGGCCTGTCTGGACATGAGAGGTTCTCGCTCCTAGCTCGCCGTGTGTGGGACGGCCGGACCGGGATGTGCGGCGTTCGTCGTCGAGCGCGCACTCACTGGCTCGGTCTCGGTGCCGATCCGCGAGGTCGTGGTGGGGGGATACAAGGTGTTCATCCGCGTGGTGCGGGGCCCTGTCGAAGGTCGCGCATCCGCCGGGCGCACCACTCACCATACGTCGCGTTATATCGGAAGTTGAGCTGACCCGGCCCGGTTCAGGGATCTCTCAGGGACATGTCAGCCTTCTGTCAGGGTTCCACCCGACCAAAGTCAGGGACGCTCTCCTGAAGTCGGAGATTCCCCCGGCTGAGGTGGGCCTTCACGCCCCCGAAGCAGCCATGGCCCGTAACGGACATCACATGGCTGATTCCGGCCATCCGAGAAGTGAGACCGGGGGCCGTGGGCCCCGGGTTCCAGCGGTGGCTTCGGACCGGCGCGGCGCGGTGACTCGGGCAGTCGGGGCCTGTTCCCCTGGTTACCCCCCCCGAGGATTACTTCCGGGGCTCGGCGGGATGGGCTTCGGAGGACTGGGATCCCAAGGGATCGTGGGGCTGCGTGGCGCCCCAGACAACACCGAGCAGATCCTCGAGGGCATGGGCGAGGGAGGCGTCGACGAGTTCGTAGCTGACCTGGCGGCCGCGGGCCTGGGTGCGGACCAGGCCGCAGTCGCGCAGGCAGGCGAGGTGGTTGGAGACGTTCTGCCTGGTGAGTTCGAGGCGGTCGGCGAGCCCGGCCGGGTAGTCCGGACCCTCCAGCAGGGCGAGCAGGAGACGGCACCGAGTGGGGTCGGACAGGGCGCGGCCCAGGCGCTGGATCGCGGAGAGACGCTGCTCTGAGGTCAACATGAAAATCATTGTACATCGTTTGCTGTATAGACAGCCCTCGCTGTATAAACAGTAAAGGCTGAACTATTGCTCACGGTGCCGTCGCTGCACCCAGAACCGAGGAGGGAACCCATGGGCGCGGGACACGACCACGGCCCGATCACCGCCGGGGCCGCCAACAGCAAGAAGCTGGCGCTGGTGCTGGGCATGATGCTCGTCGTCGCTGCCGTCCAGGTCGCCGGAGCCGCCTTCAGCGGCAGCCTGGCCCTGCTCGCCGACGCCGGGCACACCGTGACCGACTCCTTTGGGGTCGCCCTGGCGCTGGCCGCGGTGTGGATCGCCGCCCGGCCCGCCACCAGCAAACGCACCTTCGGATTCCAAAGAGCCGAGATCCTCGCCGCCGCGGTCAACGCGATCGTGCTCTTCGCGCTGTGCGCCTTCATCGTGGTGGAGGCCGTCGACCGGCTCCGTGAACCCGCCGCGGTCTCCGGGCTCGGGATGGTGGTCGTCGCGGCCTTCGGCCTGGTGATGAACATCGTGGCGCTGCTCATCCTGCGCTCAGGGGCCAAGGAGAGCCTCAACGTCAAGGGCGCCTACCTGGAGGTGATGAGCGACGCGCTGGCCTCTGTTGGTGTCATCACGGGCGGTCTGATCGTGTGGCTCACCGGCTGGCAGCAGGCGGACACCCTGGTCTCACTGGGTATCGCCGCGATTATCGTGCCCCGCGCGTGGTCGCTGCTGAAGGAGGCCGTGCACATCCTGTTGGAGGCCACCCCCAAGGGGATGGACCTGAACCAGGTCCGCGAACACCTCATGGGCCACCCGGCGGTGATCGACGTGCACGACCTGCACGCCTGGACCATCACGTCCGGGGTCCCGGTGATGTCCGCGCACGTGGTGGTCGCCGAGGAGGACCTGCGCGACAGCGGGAGGATGCTCGACGAACTGCACGAGTGCCTGACCGGGCACTTCGACGTGGAGCACTCCACTCTCCAGCTGGAGCCGCCGGGCCACGCCGACCACGAAGGGGCCCGACACCCCTGAGTCCGGGCGCGGCCGAGCGTCAGCTCGGCGGTCCCTTTCATCTGGCAGAATTGCGCGGGTTGTGTGAAACCCCAGCTAGTGACGACAGGTGAGCACGGGATCATGTGGTGGAAATCCACCGCGCCCAGGCAGTCGAGGACCCGGGTGTTGGTGGCAGTACTCGAACGGGTGAGATCCCTCTGGATCAACGCCCGGGTCCCCCTCGGCAGGCGCAAGGACCTGCCTCCCCTGCAGAAGCACCGCACCACGTGGGGCAAGCCAGCCCGAGCCTTCCTGCTGATGTTCGTGCTGGTCGACCTCCTGGGTGCTGGGCTCCTCATGACGCCTGCCGCGACGAGCGGTGAGGAGCAGCTGACCTTCGTCGAGGCGACCTTCACCTCAACCACCTCACTCGCCGTGTGCGGGCTCACGGTGATCTCCATCGGCCACGACCTGTCGCTCTTCGGCCAGCTCGTGGTGCTCGCGCTCATCCAGGTGGGCGGGATCGGCATCATGACGCTGGCCTCGCTCCTGGGCGCCGCCCTCATCCACCGCTTCAGCCTGCGTATGCAGCTCAACGTGCAGGCGGAGAACCGGGCCCAGGCGGTCGGGGACGTCCGCAGCCTCGTGGGCCGGGTCGTCATCGTCTGCCTCACGATCGAGGCCGTGGTCTTCCTGATCATCACGCCGCGGATGTGGTTGGGCCACGGCCTGGAGCTGGGAGATGCCCTCTACTCCGGACTCTTCCACTCCGTCTCCGCGTTCAACAACGCGGGACTGTCCCTGTACGACGACAGCCTCAGCCAGTTCTCAGGCGACGGGATCATCCTGTTCACGGTGGCGATGGCCGTGATCCTCGGCGGGATCGGTTTTCCCGTTCTGCTGGAGATGCGCCACCACTGGCGGACCCCGCAGCAATGGGGGCTGCACACCAAGATCACCGTCATCACCAGCGGCCTGCTCTTCGGTGTGACCGCGTTCCTGATCATCCTCATGGAGTGGAACAACCCGAGGACCCTCGGTGAACTGCACTGGTGGGCCAAGATCTCCGACGGCTTCTTCCACGGGGTCATGCCGCGCAGCGGCGGCTTCAACGTCACCGAGACCGGCGCGATGTACGACTCCACGCTGTTCCTGACGATCATGATGATGTTCGTGGGCAACGGCAGCGCGGGAACCGCGGGCGGGATCAAGGTGGCGACGCTCGCCGTGCTCTTCCTCGTGGTGTGGTCCGAGGCCAGAGCCCACACCCGCGTACACGTGTTCGGCCGCAGGCTCGCCCCGGACGTGATCCGCCAGTCGCTGAGCCTGACCTTCCTATCGATGACCGTGGTGGCGTTCACCACGGTCTTCTTCCTGCATACCACCCCGTTCACCTTCATGCAGACGCTCTTCGAGGTGGTGTCCGCTGTGGGCGTGGTCGGCCTCTCCACCGGAATCACCGCCGACCTGGAGCCCTGGGCCCAACTGACGCTCTCGTTCCTCATGATCGCGGGGCGCATCGGCCCGGTCACCTTCGCGACAGCGCTGGCCTTCCGCGAGCGCAAACGCCGTTACGACCTGCCCGAAGCCCGCCCGATGATCGGCTGAGGCCGATCCCGCACACGAGGTAGTAAGAGGTAACAACTAGTGCCGCAAGACAACAAGCTCTCAGACAAACGCATCCTGGTCATCGGGCTCGGCCGGTTCGGCAGCTCGCTGGCCCTGGAGCTGGTCCACCACGGCTGGGAGGTCCTGGGAGTGGACTCCAGCCCCCGTGTCGTCCAGATCTTCGGGGAATCGCTGACCCATACCGTGATCGCCGACTCCACCGACGACGAGGCCCTGCGACAGATCGGCGCGGCCCAGTTCAGCAGGGCCGTGGTCGCCATCGGGACCCATCTGGAGGAGAGCATCCTCACCACCTCGCAGCTGGTCGACCTGGGGGTCAAGGACATCTGGGCCAAGGCCACCAGCCGACGGCACGGCCGGATCCTCGAACAGGTCGGCGCCCACCACGTCGTCCTGCCCGAACACGACATGGGCGAGCGGGTGGCCCACCTGGTGTCCGGGCGCATGCTCGACTACGTGGAGCTGGAGGAGGGGTTCTCGCTGATCAAGACCAAGGCCCCCCAGACCCTGATCGGACGCTCCCTCAGGGAGACGAAGGTCAGGCAGCGGTTCGGGATCACCGTGGTGTCGGTGAAACGGGTGGGGGCGTCCTTCACCTACGCGACGGAGGAGACCGTGCTGCACAAGGGAGACGTGATCGTGGTGGCCGGTCGCACGAAGGACGTGGAGCGGTTCGCCGAGAGCAGCTAACCGAGCCGGGGCGCAAGCGGTCAGGGCGGTGCCGGACAGGTGCCGGGGTCGGACCTCTCGCCCCTTCCGGGCAGGTCAGGGCAGCACGGACAAAGTAGATAAATTGACAACCGTTTTCATTATCCCGATGATGGGGGTCATGAGAACTCCCATCGTGCGAGCTGCCGCCCTCGGGGCAGCCACACTCATGATCGCCGCCGGCTGCGGAACCGACGAAGAAATGGCCGATGACGCCGCGACCCCGCCCGCCGAGGCGGCCCTGACCCTCGTCACCGGCGTCTACCCCCTGGAGTGGCTGGCCCAGGAGATCGGCGGGGACAGCGTCGCCGTCGTCCAGCTCACCGAGCCGGGCGCCGAGCCGCACGACCTGGAGTTGACCGGCCGACAGATCGCCGAGGTCAGCGAGGCCGATATCGCCTTCTACGTCGAGGGCCTCCAGCCCGCCGTGGACGAGGCCGTCGACCAGGAGGCCGCCGAGACCGCGCTCAACGTCGCCGACATCGTCGAGCTCCGTCCCGCGGCGGGTGCGCACGGGCACGATGAGGACGACGACCACGACCACGGCCATGACCACGACCACGACCACGGCCATGAGGACGAGGACGACGAGCACGCCGAGGAGGACGGGCACGACCACGACCACGGCGACTACGACCCGCACTTCTGGCTGGACGTCGAGCTCATGACGGAGACCGCCGAGGCCCTGGCCGAGCGGATGGGCGAGGTCAACCCGGACGGCGCCGACCAGTACCAGGAGGGCGCCGAGCGCGTCGCCGCCGAGCTCGCCACCATCGGCGAGGCCTACGAGAGCGGCCTGGCCTCCTGCGAGCACCGCGAGGTGGTCGTGGGGCACACCGCCTTCACCTACCTCACCGAACAGTACGGCCTGGAGCAGATCGGGGTCAGCGGGGTGGACCCCGACACCGAGCCCTCCCCCGCGCAGATCGCGGCGATCACCGACATCGTCAATGAGCGCGACATCAGCACGATCTTCACCGAGCCACTAATGCCCGCCGCCACCGCGGACACCATCGCCGCCGAGACTGGCGCCCAGGTGGAGGTGCTCGACCCGCTGGAGGGCGTGACCGACCAGTCGCCCGGTGACGACTACCCTTCGATCATGCTCGGCAACCTCGACGCGCTGTCCACAGCGCTCGCCTGCGAATAACACCAGACCTCCAGGACGCTCCAGGCCCCCGGCCTCCCGGAAAAGACATTCGGAGAGTGCTTTCGGGACCAGTGTCACCTTCGGCCCCAGGCCCCGCCGGAACCCCCGGCGGGGTCTTTCGCTACCACAGGGAATTCGGCACGGAGTACTTTTCGGGAGAACGGTTCTGAGATCGTCATACCATCCCTGACCTGCAAGGACAGGGGGGTGGACCGACAGTCGGGCCGCACTCCGATTACATGCCGCTTACATCCTTCGAAACTCCCGGACAAGTGGCCATGGTCACGCTATGCTCGTGAGAGTGACAGTGCTGATGCACGTGCATCTGTCAGTGCATCGGCACGCACATCCCCTCAGAGAACTCAAGGAGCTAGCAGAAATGACCGCACACAACGGCATCCGCGCAACCGAACTGACCGAGGCCGCCTGGCAGAAGGCCAAGCGCAGCAACTCGCAGGGCGCCTGCGTCGAGATGGCCCGCCTGAACGACGGTTCGATCGCGGTACGCAACTCGCGCTTCCCGACCGGCCCGGCTCTGGTCTACACCCAGGAGGAGATCGACTGCCTCATCCTGGGCGCCAAGGACGGCGACTTCGACAACCTGCTGGGCTAGTGTCCGACGGACACGCCCTGGGGCGTGTTGCGCGCCCCGTATCGCGGAACACCCACTGGCCACCCCCCACACCCGGTTGACGCGCCCTCGGGCGGTACGTCGTCCGCGGCCTGGTAAGCCACACTCTTGCTCTCTCCCAGGCCGCAGGGGGTTTCCCAACAGGAGGGGCTCCGTCCGCCGCTGACGGGGCCCTTCACTCTGCGTACACCCCCACACGAAAACAGCGCCGGTCAGGGTTCACGGCGCCGCTTCTGGGGTGTCTGGGCGGGTCTGTGCTCAGGCTCTTCCCGCGTTCCCGCTCAGCCCTCTTCGAGGTCCTTGAGCATGTCCTTGAGCATGGAGAGGGTTTCGTCGGGAGTGGCCGCCGAGACGCTGAGCCTGGTCATGGCTTTGCTGTAGATCTCGACCTCGGTCGGCTTGTCCATGACCTCACCGTCGGTGAGCCGCTCGATCCAGACGATGTCGGTGAGTGTGTGGTCGTCGTAGCGCAGGACGGTGAAGGAACCGGCCTCCGCGGCGTGCGCGCCCACCTCGAAGGGGACGATCTGCAACGTGACGTTCTTGTAGTTCTCGCACAGGTGGATCAGGTGGCGCAGCTGGCCGGGCATGATCTCCGGGCCGCGTTCCCGACCTCCGATGGGCCGGCGCACGGCCGCCTCGTCGAGGATGACCCAGATGCGCTTACTGACGTCCTCGAGGTGCTTCTGTCTGGTGAGTCTGGCCTGGAGGCGCTGCTCGACCACCGGGTCCGGCTCGGATCCGCCCGAGATGATCTCACGGGCGTACCCCTCGGTCTGCAGCAGACCGGGGATGAACTGGGACTCGTAAATGCGGATCTGGTCGGCGGCCTCCTCGAAGCCCACGTAGCGGATGAACCACTTGGGCAGGAAGTCGCCGTACTCCTTCCACCATCCGGGCCGGTTGGATTCCGACACCGCTTCCCGGAATTCCGCCAGGACCTTGGGGTCCGTGACGTTGTACAACTCCAGGAGGTCCTCGATATCACGGGGCTTGAAACCGACCCGGCCGAGTTCCATCCGGCTGATCTTGGACGCGGAAGCGCGAATCCTCTCCCCTGCGGCCTCACGTGTGATGCCGCCGCGCTCCCGAAACATCCTCAGCTTCGCCCCGAGGAGCACACGGCGCACGGTGGGGCCACGCCCCTGCCGCAATTGAGCGATATCCACCTTCGCCGCCTCTCTGTACATTCTCCGAACAAGGGTATCGGGTCGCCCGGCCCCATTGCCGCGCGTTCAGGACACTACACGTACACGGTATAGCCAGCGCCTCGTTCCGCCCACGGATCGATACCGCTCATCCCTCCGGCGCCCAGGACCGCCGGGCAGGATGCCCCACCGGGGCCCTTCGTCCAGACGGCGCCCGAGAACGGGCTCCCTGTCATCGACTCACACGAATTGCGCCCAAACGAACTTTCCGCCGGACGGCGTGGGAATCACACCCCACTCTCGCGCGAAAGCGCTCACCAGGGCAAGCCCTCGGCCGCCCTCCATGGTCGGATCGGCTTCCCTTCTCCGGGGCAAGCGATCTCCGCCATCACGAACGGCACAGATAAATTCACTACCGCTCCGCATCAGGGAGAGCTGAATACCGGGCTCATCCTGCCTTGTCAAGACCAGAGGTCCGCCATGCCGCACCGCATTGGTGACCAATTCGGAAACAACCACCGCGACATCACCGGACAAGTACTCCATCTCCCATTCGAGGAGTAGAGCCGCGGAAATCTCGCGGGCGGCGGACACCGCCATGGGACGGGGTTCGAAGGTCCACGTGACGGCGTCGTGCCGGTCACCGCAGACCGGTGTGTTCCAGCGGCGCGAGCTGTGGGTCAAGACCCTGAGCCACCAGGCACCGGCAGGCTTCGCCACCGCCTCCACACACTCCATGCCCTTCACTCCTCACTGAGGCCGCGCACTCCGGTCCACCGTCGAACGGGTCTCACGGCGTCGAACGGTGTCGCGCGGTGCCGAACAACCTCGAACGGCGGAAAGCTCGTGCTGGTGCACGGTCCGAATGCACGTGCATCTCGGTCTAGACGGCAATCGTAAGCCACCGTTCGACAAAGTGCAGGCAAACGGGGACACGAACCCGAAAGGTTTGCCGGGCCGCAGGTGAGAGGTATCGCCGAGCTGCCGCGAAAGCGTTACCCGAGCGTTTCGAAAGTGCTCCGCAACCACCCCCCGGGCACGTACCGACCGGTAGGCATGCGGATAGGATTCCCTCGCGCCCACCACGTGAATTATGGAGGTAACACCATGTCCCCAACGCCTCGTGTGGCGATCGTGACCGGCGCGGCCCGCGGTATCGGTGCCGGGGTCGCCGAGCGTCTGGCCCGTGAGGGCCGCTCGGTGGCCGTGCTGGACCTGAAGGAGTCCGACGCCCAGGAGGTCGTGGACCGCATCACGGCCGATGGCGGCAAGGCCGTCGCGGTGGGCTGTGACGTCTCCGACGCCGACCAGGTGACCGCCGCCGTCGACACCGTGGCCGAGCGGCTCGGCCCGCCCGCCATCCTCGTGAACAACGCGGGGGTGCTGCGCGACAACCTCCTGTTCAAGATGTCCGCCGACGACTGGGACACCGTCATGAGCGTCCACCTGCGTGGTTCGTTCCTGATGAGCAAGGCCGCCCAGGCCCACATGACCGAAGCCAAGTGGGGCCGAATCGTGAACCTGTCCAGCTCCTCGGCGCTGGGCAACCGTGGCCAGGCCAACTACTCGGCCGCCAAGGCGGGTCTGCAGGGCTTCACCAAGACCCTCGCGATTGAGCTGGGCAAGTTCGGCATCACCTGCAACGCGGTCGCCCCCGGGTTCATCGAGACCGCGATGACCCGTGCCACCGCGGAGCGGATCGGCATCAAGTACGAGGACATGAAGGCCTTCAAGACCTCGGAGATCCCGGTCCAGCGGGTCGGCTACCCGGAGGACATCGCCAACGCCGTCGCGTTCTTCACCGGCGAGGACGCCGGGTTCGTGTCCGGTCAGGTCCTGTACGTCGCCGGCGGTCCTCTGGACTAACGGCCCCCGGGCTTGGCTGCCCGCCCTGGCGGCACAGCGAGCGGTGCCCCGTCGGAGTTCTCCGATGGGGCACCGCCGTGTAAGAGGCCGCGGACGGGGTGGCCGGTTCCGGCCACCCCGTCGGCTACCGGTGGCCTGTCCTGTGCTTCTAAAACCCTCATATCCCCGATGATCTTGCTACCAGAAGCAAGTTCGGCGCCGAACTTGCTTCTGGTAGCAAGATCATCTTCGAAAAGGGGACCGGAACCCTCCCGAGGAGGATCCGCGCCCCCTTAGCCGCCGTTCCGCCAGCGAGAACGGCCGGCCGCGACACGGCCGGGCGTGGTGGTGTGCGGGCCCAGGGGTGCTGTAGGCCCGGCCCCTGGCACCTCGTGAGCCGGCGCACCCCATCAACGATCTAGCGGGCGGTGACGGTGGTGTCGTGGGAGCCGGGGCCCTCAGAGGTGTCGGGGGCCTCGATGGCCGCGGTGACCTCGGTGACCAGCAGCTCCAGGAGGGCGACGCCCGAGGTGTAGTCGGGGTTGCCGTCGGACAGGACCGCCACGAGGTACTCCTGGTCGGGTCCGCTGACGTACCCGACGCTGTTGACGTTCCACAGGCCGCCGTTGGAGGACCTCGGGGTCCAGCCGTTCTTGAGCCCTACGGTGTCCCCGGACGCGGCCGCCGCGGACACGCCCCAGGCCTGCTCGGGCGCCACGCTCTCCATGAGTTCGCGGACGTGGGCGCGGTCTTCCGGAGAGAGCGGGCTTTCGTCGGTATACAGGGCACGCAGCAGGCGGACCTGGTCGGCGGGGGTGGTCATGGTGGACCCCCAGCTGCCGCCCGGGTGGGGTTCGGTACCGGTGAACCCGAGGTTGCCCGCGTGGCGGACGAATCCGTCGGTGAAGCCCAACCGGGAGTAGAGCTCGTCGGCCACGGAGTTGTCGCTGTACCGGATCATCTGTTCGGCCTGGGCGCGCTCGCCGACGGTGAGTTCGCGGCCCTCCTCCTCGGCCTGCATGAGGAGCATGGTGAGGACGGTCAGCTTGGCCACGCTCGCGGTGAGGAACCGGTGGTGCGGGTTGTAGCTGTAGGTCGTCCCGGTGCGCAGGTCCTGGACCGCGATCCCGAAGTGCGCTCCGTGTTCGGCGTCGATGGCCGCGATCCGCGCGGTGAGGGCGGCCCGCTCGTCCGGGGGCAGTGCGCTTCCGCCCTCCGCCGGGGCGGTGACCGGGGCGAAGGGCGGAAGCGTCAGATGGGCCCGGGCGGACAGCTGGTTGAGGAGCGCCGTGTCAGGGGTCAGGGTGGCGTCGTTCGCGGAGAGCGCCCCGGGCAGGGCCAGGGCCATGATGAGGGCGACGAGGGTGGCCGTCGTGACGGACCAGACCCGTCGGTCGGCGGAGGGACGCCGGTTCACAAGATCACCGGTTCGCTTTGCACCTTGGGGGATGTTCTGTGCCGGTTATTATCCCCAGATACTTCGCGGAAATCACCGGTCCGATACTGAATCGGTATCGCTCTTCTCGGATGGGCTTACAGCTGTGTTTCAGGGGAATGCCAGCACAAACGGAACGTTCGTGGGGTCGGTTCGGCCCGTGGGTGCTGGCTCAGTCCCGGGAGGTGCGGGTGTCCGCGGGGGTCCGGATGTCCTCGCGAGTGGAGGTGTCCTCGTCGATCCCCCGGGCCATGAGCGCCTCGCCGGTGGCGTCGGCCATCCGGAGCAGCTGGACGATCACCGGTACCACGAGCAGGTGCGGGCGGCCGGAGAGGCCACGGGCGCGGTAGCCCTCGCGGGCGGCCTGCCAGGCGGTGGCGACCATCGGGATGGAGCGGATGGTCAGGGCGAGGACCAGGGCGACCCGGTCGGGGTTGACCCCCACCCGGCGCAGCGGCCGGGCGAGGCGTTCGAAGAGGTCGAGCATCTCGCGCACGCGCGTGGTGAGGGTGACGGCGTTGGCGAGCAGGACGAGTGCGGCGAGCTGGGCACAGAGCCGGACGCCTTCCTCCCAGGCGCCCACGAACAGGGTCTGGAACACCCCGATGGCCAGGAGGAACGGCCACAGGACGCGCAGCACACCGAGGGCCCGGCGCGGGTGCAGGCCCACGGCCGGGTACAAGATCAGGCTCACGGCGAGGGCACCCAGGGCCGCCCAGAGGTTGGCGGCGATCAGCAGTGCGGCACCGATGACCAGCAGTGCGAGGAGTTTGGGTGCGGCGGCGATCCGGTGCAGCGGCCCGGTACCAGGGACGTACAGCCCGATCACGCTCACGGGGCCGCTCCGGGTTCGGAGTCGTGGACGGCGTCGGCCCCCGGTTCCAGGGGCTGGCTGTCCATGAGCTCGGTGTAGAAGGACACCGCGTCGGCGGGGGCGCCGTCGAAGGCCACCCGGCCGTCGTTCATGACCAGGACCCGGTCGAAACCGGCGAGCAGGTCGAGGTCGTGGGTGAAGAGGAGGACCTGCTGGTCGAGCCCGTCCAGGGTGCGGTGGACCATGCGGGTGTTGCGCAGGTCGAGCAGGGTGGTGGGTTCGTCGCAGACCAGGACCTCGGGCTCGGTGACCAGGACCGAGGCGAGTGCGAGGAGCTGTTTCTGACCGCCGGAGAGCAGGTGTCCGGGGTGGTCGCGGTGGTCGGCGAGGCCGTAGCGCTCCAGGACCGCGTCGACCCGCCGAGCGGTCTCGGCCCGGCCCAGGCGCAGGGAGCGCAGCCCGATCTCCACATCCTCGACGACCGTCGGCATGATGATCTGGTTGGCGGCGTCAGAGAAGACGAAACCGACGCGGCGCCGGATGTGCTTGGCGTGTCGCCGGGTGTCCCACTCCCCCAGCGACACACGGCCCCGGTCCGGGAGGACGAGTCCGTTGAGGGTGCGGGCGAGCGTGGACTTGCCCGATCCGTTGGCCCCGATCACGCCGATGCGGTGTTCGGCGAGGTCGAGGCTGATGTCGCGCAGGACGGCGCGGCTTTCGTAGGAGTGGGAGACCCCCTCGAGGCGGAGCATCAGGCTTTCTTCTCCCGCGAGGTGTCGGTGTCGTCGGCGTCGCGGGCTTCTGCGGCGTCGGCGCTCTCGTCCGCGATAGGGCGGCCCGCGGGCGGGATCGGGTAGGCGCGGAAGACGGCGCTGGCGATGGCGGCGGTGGCCACGGCCTTGACGATGTCGCCGGGGAGGAAGACCGCCATGGACAGGAGCGAGGCGAGGACGGCGTCACCGAGGACCACGGCCATCCAGGGGACGCCGATGGCGTAGATGACGATGATGCCGCCGAGTGCGTTGATGACCAGGCCCTGCCAGAAGCTGTACTTGCCCTTGCGGACCATGAGGTCGGTGAGCAGGCCGATGACCAGGGCGGCGAAGATCCAGCTGACGATGAACCCGGCGGAGGGCCCGGCCAGGACCGCGAGCCCGCCCCGGCCGCCCGCGAAGAGGGGCAGCCCGGCCAGGCCGAGGGCGAGGAAGGTGGCCACGGCGAGGCTGCCGCGCTTCCAGCCCAGGAGACTGGGGGCGAGCATGATGCCCAGGGTCTGGAGGGTGATGGGCACCGGGGAGAACGGGATGGGGATGGCGACGGTGACGCTGAGCGCGGCGATGAGCGCGGCGAACACGGCGACGAGTGCGAGGTCGCGCGAGGTCAGGCCCCGATAGCGGACGTGGGCCGTCACGGTGGTGGGCATGCGTGGTTCCCCTCGGGGAGGTGTAGAGAGCGGATCACCGTCCATTGTCCGATATGAGGGGTGCCTGATCAGGAGGCGGGGCGCACAGAACCCTCCGGGCCCTTCTTGTGGGGGTTCAACTGAGACTCAGATCATTCCAACCTCTGGAGGGGGTGAACGCTGATCCAGGTATCCCGCTTCACCTACGCCTACAGCCACAGAAGGCAACCATCACGAACCACCCCGAAGGGACAGTCGATGCCATATCGCCCCCGGCCGAGTTGTACTGGCCACAGAGGTTGAGTACACCTGGGCGCCCCAGCCCGACCCGTGTCCCTGTAGCCCGTGATCTTGCTACCAGTAGCAAGTTCGGCGCCGATTTCGCTTCTGGTAGCAAGATCACGGGGGAGGGCGGGGGCTCGGCACCGAACCCGAAAGGCCCGTTGGGACCTGAGGCTGACCCCGTGGCCCCAGCTGCGAAGCTCCGCATAAACGGGGTTCGTGGGAAGCCGTGCAAGCGCGCGACCTAGCACGTTCTCGCCACTGTGCCTCGCGGAACCTAGTCCGGCCGCTCCAGCCGAGCCCCCTCTCGGTTCCCGGCACCCGGGTTGGAAAGTTGTCTCGCGATGCCGGTCCGTGCGTGAGCTCCCCGCAGCTCGCGCGGCCAACGTTCATCGATGGTGACTGCGGCTGCCCAGCACTCACCGCAGGCGTCCCGGCGCTCCGGGAACCAGAAATAGTCGGACGGGGACAATCCCGGGAACTCGATCCCGCACAGCGTCTTCTCGAAAGAACCGAAGGCGTGAACAGAGCCGGGGGGCAACCCCTCCCCGTCCGCCCTCTCCCAGCGCTTGTCCGCAGGAGCATACGGCGGGCGACAGAGTTCGAACCGCCCCACGTCCACCATGGTCACCGCATAACACCAGGAACAGGACCAGGTCTCCTCGACCCACGGATTCGAATCCAACGGCCACCGCCACATCGAACGCCCGCACACATCGCACTCCATGGGCCTGATTCTCACACGATCAGACCTTCTCCTCTCAGCGGCTCGATGTGGGGATCGCCCACCGCGGCCTGGTGCTGGTTTCCACCGCGCACCTGAAGAGCTGAAAGACGCCGCCGACAGCGCGGTGATCCACACCCGAGCCGACGAGGAAACCGTTCCCTTCCGATACAAGGGCTAAGAAGACCGCGAGCGAGGCGCTGGAACTCGGCTGCGCCCGTGTGGCTCAGCCCGGTCACAAGCGCGATCGGGAGCGGGAGCGGGCGCGGCCGTGGTCGTGGTCGTCGCCCCGGCGCTGTTCCAGATCCGGGGTCTGCGCGGAGCGTTGGCGGTGACGGGCTCGCTCCCCCGGCTAGCGGGTTCCCTCAGCGCGGCGGATGCGTTTGATGGGGATCGGCAGCACGCACACAGGGACCGGGATCTCCAGGCGGTGGCCGGTGTCGGCGGGGATCCCGGTGTCCGGGTCGATGAGCAGCGACATCAGGGAGTCCCCGTTCTGGGCGGCCGCGACCAGGTGGTCGGGCTGGCCGTTGTGTCCCCGGACCACGGTGAAGTGGCGGGGCCAGGCGCCCACGGGGGTGTCGGCGAGGTGCTCCAGGCTGGCGCCCTCGGCGCGGACGGCGAAGGTGGAGATGACGTCCGCGCCCCGGTTGGACACGTACACGCGATCCCTGTGCAGAGTGATCTCGGCGGGGAAGTTGCTGCCCGCCGCCTCCTCGGCGGTGGCCGGTAGCGAACCGATGTGCTCGCCGGTGCCGTGGTCGCCGTCCCAGCTCAGGACGTGCACGCGGGAGTCCAGCTCGCCGACCACGTAGACGTACGCGCCGCCCGGGTGCAATGCCGCGTGGCGGGGGCCGGTACCCGGGGGCAGTGCGATGGTCCGGAGCAGCTCACCGGGGACGAAGACCATGCCCGGGCCCTCGCTGTCAGCCGGGAGCTCCGGGGGCTGGGGGTTGGCGACCTGGTAGACGCGCAGCTCGTCGGTGCCGAGGTCGGCGACGAGCAGGTAGGAGAGCTCGGGGTTGCCGGTGTCGGGGGCCAGGGTAAGGCTGTGCGCGTGCGAGCCCTCCTGTCGGTCGGTGACCGGCCCGCTTCCGGAGTGCTCGAACAGCTGCCAGGGCTCGCCGTCGTCGGTGCCGCCGGAGCCCTCCAGGGTGAAGGCCACCACTGCGGCGGTGCCGTTGGCGTAGTCGGCCACGCCCGCGAGCCCGTCCCCCAGATCCAGGACGTGGCAGGGCGAACCGCCTTCGGTCGGGAGGGAGCCCAGTTCGGTCAGGGAGGCGTCACCGTGCACCCGGAAGGCCGTCACCGTGCCCTTGGCGCGCTCGTTGACCGCGTACACCGTGGGCGGGTCCTCGGCGAAGTCCAGGAACGAGGGTCCGGTGGTGCGGGCGGCAACGCCGTCTGCGGTCAGCTCGCCCGTCTCGGGGTCGAACCAGACCCGGTGGATGCCCTGCCCCTCCCCCGGCGGGTCGGAGTCGGGGGTGTAGGTCCCCACGAGCAGGAGCCGTCGCGGTGTGTCCACCGGGTGCCTCGTTTCCTTCGCAGAAGAGCGGGATGTGGTCCATACCACCGGCGGCATGCTACCGCCCCGGACCCGGTGGGGAAAGGCTGAGCGTGTATCACCCGGGCGTGCCACCAGGGCGGTTACCAGGGGTAGTCACTGGAGTCACGTAAATACCCAACAGTCACAAATCAGGGGCTCTCGACTACGTAGCGAGTCTGTTACAGTTCCTCACCAAAAGCCCGAGTCAGTGAGGTCAGGGCCACCTCCAGCACATCTGTCCTGATTCGGGCCGCCGCGGAACTTCCCGCGTGCCCTGCGGAAAAACACCGATCCAAGGCCCCCGTCACCCTCGGAAACCGAGAGCGCGCCGCAGCTCTCCCCCACGGTCCGTGGTTCCCCGCTCACCCGAACACTGGATCAGCCTTGACCCTTCGCTCGATATCAGAAGTGCCATTGCCCGACCGGGAGATCGTCGACCTGGTCCGCCAGTCAGCCGTCGACATCCCCCAGGGGTCGGCACGACTGGCCAAGTGCTTCTACGACAACCTCTTCACCATGGTCCCCGAGGTGCGGGCCATGTTCTCGGACGACATCAAGCCGCAGCAGCAGCGCATGGCCGACGCCCTCCTGGCCGTGGTCCAGCACCTCGACGACCCCCGAGAGGTCGCCGAGTACCTCCAGCGCCTGGGCCTACAGCACCGCCTGGAACTGGGGGTGGCCCCGGAGCACTACCCGCACGTGGGGCGCGCCCTGGTTCGCGCCGTCAGCGAGATCTCCCCGACCTGGTCCTCCTCGATGAGTTCGGCCTGGGTGCTGGTCTACCAGTGGATCACCGCGAACATGCTGGCCGGGGCGGAGCAGGCCGACGCCCCCTCCCCGAACTCCACGCCTTCCCCGAACTCCTCGGCGCGCTCAGCCTCCCCGAACTACGCGCCTCCCCCGCTCTCCCCCTACTCCGCCCCTCCGTCGTCTTCCACGACCGCCCCGAACCCCTCGGTACCCTTCCGCGCACGGTGACGGAACCCGGCTCCACCGGTTCCGTCACCATTTCCGTCCACCGTCGAAAGCCTTCGTCCATGACACAGTCCGATCAGCACCACAGGCCCGGCTCCGAGGGGGAACACTACGTACAGGAGGTCCTGGGCACCACAGACAGGGCCGACCGCTTCTACCGCGACCAGATGCTGGACCACCTCAACCCGGCGATGCGGGAGTTTATCGCCCGCCAGGAGATGCTGTTCATCGCGACGGCCGACCTCAAGGGCGAATGCGATTCCAGCTTCAGGGCCGGGCCGCCCGGTTTCGTGCACGTCATCGACGACCACACCCTGGCTTACCCGGAGTACCGGGGCAACGGTGTGTTCGCCAGCGCGGGAAACGTCATCCAGAACCCGCACATCGGTCTGATGTTCCTGGACTTCCAGCGGGAGCGGATCGGCCTGCACGTCAACGGTCGGGTGAAGCTCACCGAGGACGAGCGTCTGCGCTCCCACGTCACGGACCTGCCGCTGCCCCAGGTGCCGGGCCAGCGGGCGCTGATGTGGATGGTGGTCCAGGTCGAGGAGGCCTACATCCACTGCCGCAAGCACATCCCGCACCTGCGCAAGGTCGGCGCCGACGAGTCCTGGGGCACCGACGACATGATGCGCAAGGGCGGCGACTTCTTCGGCGCCAAGCAGGAACGCGAAGCCCGCGAACGCCACAGCCCCTCCCCCACTGCTGCGGCAACGGGGTGGCTGTAGGCGCGACCACTCGACTGAGCCGCATGGTTCGAAGAGCCACGCGTAGAGTTGGAGCATCAGGCGAACGGAGAGAAGCCACCATGACAGCTGCACCCCTGGAACCGAGCGGGATGGCCGCCGAGCTCGCCGAAGCACTGGCTGACCGTGGCCTGGTGCTGGTGTCCGCCGCATACCTGGAAGAACTGGAAGACACCGCTGACAGCGCGGTGATCGACGCCCGCGCAGACGAGGAAACCGTTCCCTTCCGGTTCGAGGACTACGAGTGAGTCGGTACACAGTCGACGGCGGTCAGATCACCGTAGTCGTCGTCAAGGTCGGCCCTCGCGGAGATGTGTACGACCGCTAAGCACGAGAAGCGCCGCCGGAACCTGGTCCGGCGGCGCTTGCTTGTCCGGGTTACTTCCCGGGCTTCTTGACGGCTTCCAGGGCCTTCATGATGCGTTTGTCCGAGACCGGATAGGCCGTGCGGAGTTCCTGGGCGAAGAGACTCACCCGGTACTCCTCCAGCATCCAGCGCAGTTCGACCACGTCCGGGTCGTCGGCGCGGCCGGCGGGCAGCACGCCCTTGACCTTGGCGACGGCCTGGCGCATCTGTTCGACCTTGGACATGTTGACCTGGTCGCGGCGCGGGTTCTCCGGAAGTTTGGCCAGTCGGTACTCGATGCCGCGCAGGTAGCGGTGGACGTCGTCCAGGCGGGCCAGGCCCGCGCGGGTGACGAAGCCGTCGCCGACGAGGTCGCCGAGCTGGCCCTGGATGTCGTTGAGGGACGGCAGGACCGCCAGGGACGTGGTGCCCTTGATCTTCTTGGAGGTCTTGCGCCACAGCACGAGGATGCGGGCCGTCTTCCCCAGGATCTCGGCGAGGGTGTCGCCGAGGTCGGCGCGGACCCGGTCGGTGAGCTTGGCGAAGTCCTCGCCGTTCCACACCGGCCCGCCCTCACGGGTGAGCAGGTGGTCGACGGCCGCGGCCTCGGCGTCCTGGAGCATCTTGCGGATGGAGCCGTGCGGGTTGTCCGCCAGGGCGAGTTTGTCCGGGTTGTTCAGGCCTTTGCTGACCACGGTTGCCGGGGACGGGATGTTCAGCATGAGCAGGCGCCGGGTGCCCGCGCGCATGGCGGCGCGCTGTTCGGGCTGGGTGTCGAAGATGCGGATGGCGACGCTCTCGCCCTCGTCCAGCAGGGCCGGGTAGCCCTTGACCTTCGGGCCCAGGGCCTTGCGTTCCAGGGTCTGCTCCAGCGGACCGAAGTCCCAGGAGGTGATGCCCTTCTTCTCCACGCCCTTGGCCTCGGTGGCGATGGCCTCGCGCAGCCGGGGTTTGAGTTTGGCGCGCAGCTGTTCGAGGTCCTTGGACTCGGCCAGGGTGCGCCCCCGGTCGTCCAGTGCGCGGAAGGTGATGCGCAGATGGTCGGGGACCCGGTCGAGCTGGAAGTCCTCGGCGCTGATGCGCTCGCCGTAGGCCATCACGGTGAGTTCGGCGGCCAGGGCCTCGGTGAGGGAGCCCTCGTAGGGTGTCAGGCCGCCCCGGGCGCGGGCCGCATTGTCCGGGACGGGCACGAAGTGGCGGCGCAGCGGCTTGGGCAGCGAACGGATCAGCGCGGTGATGAGCTCGTTGCGCAGACCGGGGATCTGCCAGTCGAAGCCGGTGTTCTCGACCTGGTTGAGGAACTTCACCGGGATGTGCGCGGTGACGCCGTCGGAGTCGCTGCCCGGCTCGAACTGGTAGGTGAGCGGGAAGACGAACGCGCCCTGACGCCACACGTCCGGGTAGTCGTCCTCGCTGACCATGTCCACGCCGTCGTTGATGAGCTCCTCGCGGGTGAAGTCGAGCAGCTCGGGCTCGTCGCGGCGGGCCTTCTTCCACCAGGAGTCGAAGTGGGCGGCGGAGATCGCGGAGTCGGCGACGCGGCGGTCGTAGAAGTCGAAGAGCGTGTTGTCGTCCACGACGATGTCGCGGCGGCGGGCGCGGTGCTCCAGGTCCTCGACCTCGTCGAGGAGCTTGCGGTTGTCGTGGAAGAACTGGTGCCGGGTCTCCCAGTCGCCCTCCACCAGGGCGCGGCGGATGAACAGCTCGCGGGAGAGCTCGGGGTCGATCTTTCCGTAGGACACCTTGCGCTGCACGACGATCGGCACCCCGTACAGGGTGACGCGTTCGAAGGCCATGACGGCGCCGCGCTTGCGCTCCCAGTGCGGTTCGCTGTAGCTGCGCTTGACGATGTCGACGCCGAGCTCCTCGGCCCACTCGGGCTCGATCTTGGCGACCATGCGGCCCCAGAGCTTGGAGGTCTCGACGAGTTCGCCGACCATCACGAAGCGGGGCTGTTTCTTGAACAGGGCGGAGCCGGGGAAGATCGCGAAGCGCGCCCCGCGGCCGCCCAGGTACTCGTGCTTGTCCGGGTCCTTGAGGCCCACGTGCGAGAGCAGCCCGGCCAGCAGCGACATGTGCACGTCGCGCGGGTCGGCGGCCTGCTCGCGCAGCGGCGGGACCTCGATGTCCATCGTGCGCAGCACCTGCTTGAGCTGGCCGTGGATGTCCTGCCACTCGCGTACGCGCAGGTAGTTGAGGAACTCCTCGCGGCACATCCGGCGGAACTGGTTGCCGGACAGCTCCTGCTGCTTGTCGCGCAGGTGGTTCCACAGGTTGAGGAACGCCAGGAAGTCCGATTCCTTGTCCACGAACCGGGCGTGGGCCTGCTGGGCCTGCTGCTGCTTCTCCGTGGGGCGCTCGCGCGGGTCCTGGATGGACAGGGCCGAGGTGATGACCATGACCTCGGCCAGGCAGTCGCGTTTCTCGGCCTCCAGGACCATGCGGCCCAGGCGGGGGTCGATGGGCAGCTGGGCGAGGCGGCGGCCGATCGGGGTCAGGCGGCGCTGCTTCGAGCCCTGCCGGTCCGAACCCTGCTTGCCGTCGGTGTCCCCGTCCCCCTTGGACGTCTTGGTCCGGGCGACCTCGGGCTGGAGCGCGCCGAGTTCGGCCAGCAGGTTGACGCCGTCCTTGATCTGGCGGTGGTCGGGGCCGTCCACGAACGGGAAGGCGGCGACGTCGCCCAGGCCCAGGTGGGCCATCTGGAGGATGACCGAGGCGAGGTTGGTGCGCAGGATCTCGGGGTCGGTGTACTCCGGGCGGGAGAGGAAGTCCTCCTCGGAGTACAGGCGGATACAGATGCCCTCGGACACACGGCCGCAGCGGCCCTTGCGCTGGTTGGCGGAGGCCTGCGAGACCGCCTCGATGGGCAGGCGCTGCACCTTGGTGCGGTGGGAGTACCGGGAGATGCGCGCGGTGCCGGGGTCGATGACGTACTTGATGCCGGGGACCGTCAGCGAGGTCTCGGCGACGTTGGTGGCAAGCACGACGCGGCGGCCGCTGTGCCGGGACCAGACGCGCTTCTGCTCGGCCACGGACAGGCGGGCGTAGAGGGGCAGGACCTCCAGGCCGCGGATCTTCTTCTTTTCGAGGGCCTCGGCGGTGTCGCGGATCTCGCGTTCGCCGCTGAGGAAGACCAGGATATCGCCGGGGTCCTCGGTGGAGAGCTCGTCGACGGCGTCCAGGATCGCCTGGGTCTGGTCCCTGTCGGTTCCCGGACCGGGATTCTTCTCCTCGGGGTCGAGGATGTCCTCGGAGATGGGCCGGTAGCGGACCTCGACCGGGTAGGTGCGCCCGGAGACCTCGACGATGGGGGCGTCGTCGAAGTGGCGGGAGAACCGCTCGGGGTCGATGGTCGCCGAGGTGATGATGATCTTCAGGTCCGGCCGCTTGGGCAGGAGCTGCTTGATGTAGCCGAGCAGGAAGTCGATGTTGAGGCTGCGCTCGTGCGCCTCGTCGATGATGAGCGTGTCGTACTGGCGCAGCATGCGGTCGTGCTGGATCTCGGCCAGCAGGATGCCGTCGGTCATCAGCTTGACCAGCGTGCTGTCGTTGGAGGAATCGGTGAACCGGACCTTGTAGCCGACCGTCTCGCCCAACGGGGTGCCGATCTCGTCGGCGATGCGCTCGGCGACCGTGCGGGCCGCCAGCCGCCGGGGCTGGGTGTGCCCGACCGTGCCCATGACGCCGCGCCCCAGCTCCAGGCAGATCTTGGGCAGCTGGGTGGTCTTGCCGGAACCGGTCTCACCGGCGACGATGACGACCTGGTTGTCCCGGATGGCCTCGGCGATGTCCTCGCGCCGGGCGCTGACCGGGAGCTCTTCGGGGTAGCTGAGCTCGGGCACGGCCTCGCGGCGCAGACCCACACGGAGCTCGGCGCGGTCGATGTCCCCCGCGATCTGCGTGGTCACGGAGGCGCGGCGGCGCTCGTCACGGATCCTGGCCAGGCCGTCGATACGACGACGGAGCCGGTGCCGGTCGGCGGGCATGAGGTCGCGCAGCCGGGAACGGAGTTGGTCCGCGGCGGGCGCGGGCGTGGTGGTGCTCATCAATAACCAAGGTTAAGAGGGCTGGCAACCGGTTTTCCCGGCGGGCGGGGTTTCAACGGCACGCCGGGCGCGGTGTCTCCCGGGCGGAGGGGAAGGCCCCGGGCGCACTTTCAGGTGAACGCCCGGCCGGTGGGGTTTGTTCCGGGTCCCTGTCCGAACGGCTGCCCAGGAGAATTCTCTACTGCGGGCGGGATCGGTATTCGGCCCACAGGTCCAGGGGATACACCGCTTCTGGGTTTTCCGCCAGAAGTAGGAGCTTCTTGAGAACCCGGGACACAGCGTCGGGACCGATACGCCGGAGATCATCGATGGCGGCATCGGTGAAGGTGATCTCGGCCATCAGTCCTCAGGCAGTTCTTCGAGTGAAGATCGGGTGTGCCCGAACGCGGTCAGCACGTCGTCGAGTGATGTGCGCTCACCGCTGTCACTCATGCTGCGGGTGAGGAGCAGAGCGAGGTCCTTGAGGTCGGCCTCAGCCTGCTCAGGCTCCGTCAACCGTTCGTAGGCGACCACCGCGGCCACTGGCTCGCGGCGACGGGTCACGATGAGCTCCGCCCCCTGCTCCGCGTCCTGCACGATCCCGCTGAAACAATACAGAAACCTGTACAGGATGCCCGCGGAACAGGGAATCCTCTTCGCTGGTGATCAAGCACAGGTTCACAGCGGTCTGGTGAGCCACTCCCTGAGGACGGGGATCCACCGGCCCCGGGGTCCAGGTGGGCGTCGTGGGGTGCGCCCTGGAGGTCCGCGGGGCGGGTGGTACTGCGGCCGTGGCCGCGCTGGTCGACCAGGAGCACTCGGAAGTGTGGTGCCAGGGCCCGCTCCGTGGGCCAGAACTCGCGCGCGCTCCCGGCCAGGCCGTGCAGGATCCGACCGGCGGGCCCGCCCCCGCGGTGTCCAGGACGTGCAGGTCGGTGCCCTCCCGGTGGACCCACCGGGAGGGCACCCGTGCCCCATCTCGGTTCACCTCGAGCTCTTCCTCTTGGAGACGGCCCGCTTCAGAGTCGTCCACCTGGAGACGGTCCGGTTCGGCTTCCTTCCCTCGGAAACGATCCGGTCGACCTCCTCGGCGGTGCGCAGAGCGTGCTCCTCCAACATGGTGAAGTGGTCACCCGGGACCTCGACCCAGTCGTGGGCGATCGGCCAGCTCCAGTCCAGGCCGAGTTTGGTCCCGGCCGCGGTGACCACCGCCTCGGTGGGCCGTACCTGGACCGTCGGACCCGACCACTCCGAAGGACGCCAGGTGGAGAACAGGTCGAGGTAGGCGCCCATCGCGGTCAGGCGGGTGGTGTCCAGGAGTTCGAACTCGTGCGCCCGTTCGGTGACGAACTCCGTCACCATGGGCAGAAGGTCGTCGTCGCCGGGCACCACCGTGTCGAGCAGGATGGCCTTGGCGGGCGGGGTCCCCCGGCTGGAGAGCTCCTCGGCGACGGCGTGGGCCGTCCAGCCGCCGGAGGAGCGGCCCACCAGGATGAACGGGCGCCCGTCGGCCGCGGCGAGAGCCTGGTCGGCCTGGGTCCGCACGAAGGTGTCCAGGTCAGCGGGGAGTTCCTCGCCCTCCAGGTAGCCCGGAGCGGAGAGCACGTGGACCCTGCGTCGTCCCTGCCACCGGCTGGCGAACCGTGAGAACTCGTGCGGGCCGGAGGTCATGACCAGTGACGGGTGGCAGATCAGGACGGGTTCCTCCGGACCCGTGGCCAGCGTGGTGGCGGCGGACCGCGACGCCCCGGTGAAGACCGCGCGGGAGCGGGAGGCGGCAAGGGCGAGGTCCACGGCCTCCTTGGGGCGGTGTGCGGCACACGCGTCCAAGAAGAGGCCGATCAAGCTGTCGTCGGACTTCGCCTCGCGGCTCCGACCGCCGCGGGCTCCGTCAACGGTGGTCGCCCCGCCCGCCACCGGGGCGGGTCCGCCCATCTCTTGGTCGAGGTGGTGCGCCAGGGCCCGGGGTGTGGGGAACTGGAACACCAGGGTGGCGGGCAGGCGCAGCCCGGTGATCTCCTGGAGGTGGTTGCGCAGTTCCACGGCGGTCAGCGAGTCGAACCCGGACCCGGGGAACTCCTGGTGGGCGCCGTACTCCAGGTAGCCCAGGATCTCCGCGGCCCGTTCGCACACCAGCCGGGTGAGCAGCTCCCGGCGCTCGGCGCCGGGCGGAACCGCGACCACCTCTTCGGTAGCGCGTCCGGTCCGGTCGGGGGCGCGTACCAGCCCTCGCATCAGCGGTGGTATCGATCCCTGGGTGACCGCTCGGGTGCGCAGCCCGACCAGGTCCAGCGGGGAGGGCACCAGATGGGCGCGGTCCGAGGCCAGCGCGGCGTCCAGGAGCGCGCACCCCTCGCGGTCGCCGATCCCCTGGACCCCCCAGGTACGGGCCATCCGGTTCGCGGACACCTCGCTCATCTCCGCGAACTCCCCCGACTCCACCAACCAGCGCCCCCAGGCCAGGGACTGGGCCGGCAGGCCCCGCTCGCGGCGGTGCGCGGCGAGGGCATCAAGGTAGGCGTTGGCGGCCGAGTAGGCCGCCTGGCCCGCGCTGCCGAACACCCCGGCGGCGGAGGAGAACAGGACGAACGCGTCCAGGTCGCTGTGGGCGGTGAGCCGATGCAGGTTCCAGGCGCCCGCGGCCTTGGGGCCCATCACGCGGGCGACCGTGTCCGCGGACAGACCGGTGAAGGTGGCGTCGTCGATCACCGCGGCCGCGTGCACGACGGCCGAGACCGGTACCTCGGCGAGAAGGTCCCCCAACCGCTCGGCGTCGGAGACGTCGCAGGCCTCGACCCGGACCCCGGCGCCCAGGGCGGTGAGGTCGGCGACCAGAGCATCGGCCCCCGGGGCGCGGGGGCCCTGGCGGCTGATCAGGAGGAGGTCGTCGACACCGTGCCGGACGACCAGGTGACGGGCGACCAGGGCACCGAGCCGACCGGTGGCACCGGTGATCAGAACCGTTCCACCGGGGCGGAAGCGGGTGGCCAGCTCCAAGACCGCCTTGCCGACGTTGCGGCCGCGCTGCATGACCTGGAACGCCTCCGGGGCCTCCTCGATCGGGTACCGGGTGAGGGGGGCGCGGGGCAGGGTGCCGGCTGTGAGGAGCGGCAACAGGGCGGCGAAGGCCCGCTGGATCCGGTCCGGCCCCGACTCCAGGACGTTGAAGGCCCGGTAGACGATGCCCTCGGGGACGCCGTCCGCGCCGAGCAGCTCGTTGCGGCCCAGTTCCACGAACCGGCCGCCCGGTCCGAGCAGCCTCAGCGAGGCGGGGATCGCCTCGCCCGTGAGGGAGTTGAGGACCACGTCCACGGTGTCGGCGGCCGCGCGGAACTGCTTCTCGAAGCCGAGTTCACGCGAGTGCGCGATCTCGGCCTCGCCCAGTCCGGACGAGCGGAGCAGGTCCCACTTCTCGGGGCTGGCCGTGGCGAGCACCCGGGCGCCCAGGTGCCGGGCCAGGCCGAGCGCAGCCTGGCCCACCCCGCCCGCGGCGGAGTGGACGAGCACGGTCTCGCCCTCACGCAGCCCGGCCTCCTCGACCAGGGCGAGGTAGGCGGTCAGGTACACGGCGGGGACGGCGGCCGCCTCGGCGTGGTCCCAGCCCTCGGGGACCCTGGCCAGGTACCGGTGGTCGGCCACCGCGACCGGGCCGAAGGCGCCGGGGAAGAGCCCCATCACCCGGTCGCCCGGACGCAGGTCGCCGGCCTCGCCCCCGGTCTCCAGCACCACTCCGGAACCCTCGTTGCCGATGTCGCCGGGCTCGGGGTACATACCCACGGTCATCAGGACGTCGCGGAAGTTCAGGCCGGCGGCGCGGACGGCGACCCGCACCTCGTGCGGGGCGAGCGAACGTTCGGGCACGGGGACGTAGGTGAGGCCGTCGAGGACGCCCCGGCCGTCGGCGTGCAGCCGCCAGCCCGGGCTGCGGGCGGGCGGGAGGGTGGCGGTGTCCGACTCGGAGCGGCTGCGGGCCAGACGCGGCGCGTGGAGCCGCCCGCCCCGGACGGCCAGCCGGGGTTCCCCGGTGCGCAACGCCGCGGCGATCAGTTCGGTGCCGGTCTCGGAACCGGTCAGGTCGGTGTCCAGCAGCAGGAACCGGCCGGGGTTCTCGGTCTCGGCGGAAGCGATGAGCCCCCACAGCGCCGCGCCGGACGGGTCCGCGGGCAGACTGGTATCGCCAGGCAGGCTGACGGCGCCGCGGGTGAGCACGACGAACCTAGTGGCGGCGTAGCGGTCGTCGTCCACCCAGCCCCGCAGCTGTTCCAGGGCACCGGTCAGCCGTTCGAGGGCCCGCTCGGGGTCGGCGTTCGCCTGTTCGGGGCTCTGGGTACCGCCGGAACCGGCACCCTCGTCACCTGGGGCCAGCACGATCACGTCGGGCGCCTCGGCGCACTCCTGCGGCCGACGGTCCACACCGGCCAGATTACCCGCCACCGCCCAGGTTCCGGGATCGGGGAGAACGGTCCCCCCGGGTATCGCGATCTCCTCCCAGTCCTGGTGGAAGAGCGCGTCCTGGTCCGCCTGGGCCGCCGGGGCGGCTTCCCGGACGGAGAGGGAATCCACGCTCAGGACCGGTACCCCCTCGGGGTCGGTGACCAGGATCCCGTAGGTGTCCTCACCGGTCCGGGTGAGCTGGACCCGGACCCGCCCCGGGGCGCCCGGCGCGTGCAGCCGCACCCCGCTCCAGCCGAAGGGCATCAGGAGCCGGGGAGCCTGGTCGGCTTCCGCCTCGCGCAGAAGCAGGGACTGGAGCCCGGCGTCGAGCAGGACAGGATGCGGGCCGGTCATCGCCTCGGCGTCGGCGGGCAGGGGGTCGGGCCCGGCCTCGGCCCACGTCCGAGGGCCGTCGGCCCGGACGGCGCGCAACCCCTGGAAGGCGGGCCCGTACCCGATGCCCCGGGCCTCGAAGAGCGCGTAGGCGTCCGCCACCGTGAGTTCGGTGGCCTCCGGGCCCGGGGTGAGGGGGGACGGGGCGGGGGTCCTGGTGGCTGGGGCCAGCAGGCCCTCGGCGTGCGTGGCCCACTCCTGCCCGTCGGCGGAGGACGACAGGAGGCGGAAGGCACGCGTTCCACGCAGGTCGGGGGCCTCCACGATGACCTGGACCGGGGTGCCCGGCCCCTCAGGATCGAGTTCCAGGGGGGCGCTCAGGGTCAGTTCGGCGATCTCGGGCCGGTCGCAGAGCCGTCCGACGTGCAGGAGCAGCTCCACCGCGGCGGTTCCGGGCAGGATCGTCCGCCCGGAAACCGTGTGTTCGGTCAGCCAGGGAGCACACGCGGGGTCGAGCCGACCGGTGAAGAGGGTCTGGCCGGTCGCGCCGATCGGGGTCCAGGCGCCGATCAGGGGGTGGTCGGCGGCGCTGAGGCCGACCGAGGAGGGGTCACCCGAGAGTCGGGGCTCGTCCAGCCAGTACCTCCGGTGCTGGAAGGGGTAGGTGGGAAGGTCGACATCGCGGCCGCCATCGCCCAGCACCCGTTCCCAGTCGACGCCGATCCCCTGGCAGTGGGCTTCGGCCAGCGCCGCCAGGAAGCGGTCGCCGGTGTCCTCGTCCCGGCGCAGGGTGTGCACCACCGGGAGGTCCGCGGCCCCGGCGGCCTCAAGGGTCTGGCTCAGCGGCACCGACAGCACCGGGTGCGCGCCGACCTCGACGAACGCGTGGCTGACCGGCGCCAGGCGGCGGACCACCGGTTCGAGGAGCACGCCGTGGCGCAGGTTCCGGTACCAGTAACCGGCGTCGAGCGAAGTCCCGTCCACGGGCTCCGCCGACGGTTCGTCCCCGGGTTTCCAGGTGGGTGAGGGTGCCACGGTGGAATACAGGGGTACGGTGCCCGGCCGGGGCCGGAGGTCGGCCAGGGCGGCCCGCACCTCCTCCTCGACCCGGTCCACGAGGAAGCAGTGCGAGGTGTAGTCGACCGGGATGCGCCGCACGAAGGTCCCGTCCTTCTCACGGGCGGCCACGAACCCGTGGACTGCCTCGGCACTGCCCGCGACCGTGCTGGTCTCGGGGCCGTTGGCGCCTGCGAGGGCGAGCTGTCCCTCCTGCCCCTCGATCAGGCCCGCGACCTCGTCCATGCCCAGTCCCACCACAGCGATGCCGCCCTCACCCGCGACCTTGCCGAGCGCGCGCGAGCGGGCCACGACCACCCGGGCCCCGTCCTCGAGCGAAAGGATCCCGGACACGCAGGCGGCCGCCACCTCGCCCTGGGAGTGGCCGACCACGGCGGAAGGCTCGACACCCGCGGCCCGCCACAGCCGGGCCAGGGAGACCAGCACCGCCCACAGGGCCGGTTGCAGGACGTCCACGGGGGCGTCCTCTCCCATGAACCGCGGGGCTCCGGGGTCCTCGCGCAGGACCGCGGACAGGGACCAGTCGACGTGGGGGGCCAGGGCCTGTTCGCACTCGGCCACGGACGCGGCGAAGACCGGGGAGTCAGCCATCAGGCCTTTGGCCATGCCCGCCCACTGACCGCCCTGGCCGGGGAAGACGAAGACCGGTTGTTCGGAGCGGCCGGACCGGCGGGCCTCGCCGGTGACCACGCCCGCCGCGCACCCGTCCGTTCCCGCGCTCCCTGCCAGGGCACGCAGCCCTGCGGTGAGGGACTCGGGGTCGGCGCCGATGACGGCCGCGCGCCGGACGAACCGGCCGCGTGTGCTGGCCAGGGCGCGGGCGACGTCGGCGGGCGGCGCCGCGCCGCCCGGGTGGTCGGCCAGCCGGGCGGCCTGTTCGCTGAGCGCCGTCTTGTCGCGGGCGGACAGCAGCCAGGCGGTCCGCCCCTTGACCAACGGCCCGGCCAGTGGCCCGGAGTCCGACGAGCTCTCCTGGGTCTCCGAGGCGTCCGGAGTCCCCGAGGCGACGCCGCCCGTTCCGGGGGAGGGTTCCGGGGCCTCCTCCAGCACGATGTGGACGTTGGTCCCGCTGATCCCGAAGGACGACACACCCGCGCGGCGCACGCGCTCGCCGCGCTGCCAGTCCCTTGACCCGGACAGCGGCCGCACACCGCCCGAGGCCCAGTCCACCAGGGGCGAGGGTTCTTCGGCGTGCAGGGTTCGCGGCAGCCGCTCACGACCAAGGGCCAGCACCAGCTTCATGATCCCGACCGCCCCGGCCGCCGCCTGGGTGTGCCCCAGGTTGGACTTGACGGAACCCAGCCACAGGGGGTCCCCCGGCCGGTCACCGAACACCTCCAGGAGGGCCTCGGCCTCGATCGGGTCGCCGAGTTCGGTCCCGGTTCCGTGCGCCTCCACCGCGTCGATGTCGTCGGGGCTCAGCCCGGCGTCGGCCAGCGCGGCCCGGACCACCCGCGATTGCGCGGGGCCGTTGGGGGCGGTCAGCCCGCTGGAGGCGCCGTCCTGATTGACCGCGCCGCCCCGGATCACCGCCAGGACCCGGTGCCCGGCGCGCTCGGCGTCCGAGAGCCGTTCCAGGACGAGGGCGGCGGCCCCCTCAGCGAACCCGGTGCCGTCGGCCCCGGCGCCGAAGGCCTTGCAACGACCGTCCGCGGAGAGCACCCCCTGCTTCGCGGACTCCACGAAGAGAGACGGCCCCGACATCACGGTCGCCCCGCCCGCCAGCGCCAGAGAGCACTCTCCCTGGCGCAGGGACCGCACGGCGAGCTGAACGGCGGTCAGCGAGGAGGAACAGGCAGTGTCCACGGTCAGCGCGGGCCCCCGCAGCCCCAGGGTGTAGGCGATCCGACCCGAGGCCACGCTGGCGGCGGTGCCGGTCATCAGGTACCCCTCCGCTCCCTCGGGCATGGGCACCCGGCCCGAGGTGGTGGTACGGGCGTAGTCGGTCGTGCTGATCCCGGTGAAGACGCCGGTGGGCGTCTGCGCCAGGGACGCGGGGTCGATCCCGGCGCGTTCGAGGGACTCCCAGGTCACCTCCAGCATGAGCCGCTGCTGGGGGTCCATCGCCTCGGCCTCGCGCGGCGAGATACCGAAGAAGGCGGCATCGAAACCGGCCGCGTCGTCGAGGAAACCCCCGCCCGCGGACATGCCCGGACGGCCGCGCATGTCCTCCACGTCCCAGCCCCGGTCGTCCGGCAGGTCACCGATGGCGTCGGCGCCCCGTTCCAGCAGGTCCCAGAGTTCCTCCGGGCTGTTCACTCCTCCGGGCAGGCGGCAGCCCATGCCCACCACGGCGATCGGCTCGTTGTGGCGCTCCCGCAGCCGCGTGAGCTCGGCGCGGGTGCGCCGCAGGTCGGCGGTGACCCGTTTGAGGTAGTCGAGAACCTGTGCGTCGTCGGTCATGGGCATGCCTCGCCGATTCACGTCGCGGCACCGGGGTGCCGGGGTTGGGCTGTGCTTGTCGCTGGTCTTCGTGTGGTGGCTGGCAGAACTCGGTCACCCGGGGCGGGGTACGCCCGCCCCGGGTGGGAATCAGTCGCCCAGGGTCTCGTCGATGAGCGCGAAGAGCTCCTCCCTGGAGGCCCTCTCCAGGTCGGGGTCGTCCGACCCCGGCTCCCGAAGGGTCGGGGTATCCGGCTCCAGGCGCAGTAGCAGAGCACGGAGACGGTCCGCGACGGCGGAGGCCCCGGCGGCACCGGATCCGCCCCCGGTCTCGCCCTTGAACTCGTCAAAGGCGGCGACGAGTCCGTCGAGGCGTTCCAGGACGACCTGCTCCGCGCTGCCGAACACCCGTTCCTCGACGTGTCGGGCCAGTGCGGCGCAGGTGGGGTGGTCGAAGGCGACCGCCGGGGGAAGGCGGACCCCGGTGAGCGCGGAGAGCCGATTGCGCAGTTCCACCGCCGTGACCGAGTCCATGCCCAGGTCCTTCAGGCCGCGGTCGGCCGGAACGGCCCCGCCTGATCCGTATCCGAGGACGGCCGCCACGTGTTCGCACACGTGCTCGGTGAGCACGCGGACGCGTTCGGCCCGTGCCGCACCGGACAACCGGGTCCGCAGGTCAGTGACGACCGTCTCCGGGGAGGAACCGGCCGTCTGGCCGGACGGCGCCCCGGCCCCGGCCGAGGCGAGGTCGGTGATCAGGGGGCTGGGCCGGTTCGCGGTGAAGGCCACCCGAAAACGCGGCCAGTCGATGTCGGCGACGGCCAGCGCGGTCAGATCGTGGTCCAGGGCCCGGCGCAGCCCCTCCACCGCGGGTGCCGGTTCCATCGTGGGCAGTCCGTGTCGGCTCAGGAGACCCGCCACCGCCTCGCGACCGGCCATCCCGGCCCCCTTCCAGGCGCCCCAGGCGATCGATGTCGCGGGCAGCCCCAGGGACCGGCGGTAGTGGGCGAAGGACTCGCAGAAGACGTTGCCGGGCGCGTAGTTGCCCTGGCCGGTCACACCGAAGACGGCACCCACCGACGAGAACAACACGAAGGCCGACAGGTCCAGACCTCGCGTGAGCGCGTGCAGATGCACGGCTCCGTCCGCCTTGGCGCGCAGGACACGGCCGATGGACTCCGGGCCGAGGTCTGCCACGGGGGCATCGTCCAGTTCCGCGGCGGTGTGGAAGACCGCCGTGAGGGGGAGGCTCTCCGGGATGCGGGACAGCGCCTCGGCGAGCTGGGCCCGGTCACCGACGTCACAGGCGACCAGGGTGACCTCCGCACCCGCCGCGCGCAACTCAGCGGTGAGTTCCCCGGCGCCCGGGGCGTCGGGACCGCGGCGGCTGAGCAGAAGAAGGTGCTCCGCACCTCGCGCCGCGAGCCAGCGCGCCGTGTGCGCGCCCAGGCCACCGGTACCACCGGTGACCAGGGCCGTACCCGAGGGCCTCCAGTCCCGGATCCCGGTCCCGCTGACCGGGACGCGGGCGAGCCGCCGGGCCGACAGGGTCCGCCCGCGCACCGCGAGCTGGTCCTCGCCGACCGCGGCCTCACCGGTCAGGACCGTGGCCAGGGCGGCCCCGCTCTCCGCGTCGTCGGGGTCGGGGAGGTCGACCAGACCGCCCCACCGGTCCGTGTGCTCCTGGGCCGCCACCCGGCCGAAGCCCCACAGCAGCGCGGCGGCGGGATCGCTCGCCCCGGACCCGCTGTCGACCGCGCCGCTGGTGAGGCACCACAGCCGCGCGTCGGTCCCAGTGCCGAGCAGGGCCTGGAGAACGAGGACGGCGTCCCGGTGGGCGGGCGCTTCGGACGGGGGCGCGACCTCACCGGGAGCGGTGTCTCCGGGATCCGTGTCCCCGTGTGCCCGGTCCAGGGCGGTGGTCAGCAGGACCCCGGCGATACTCCCGGCACCGTCCCGGGCGCCTTCGACCAGGGCGGTCACGGCCTCGCGCCCAGCACCGTCCGGCAGGTCGAGGACGCGCGTGCGGTGGCCGCGCGCCTCGAGGGCGGAAACACAGCTCCGGAGGGCCGGGCCGAGCCGGGAGCCGACCAGCAGCCAGGTGCCCCGGCCACCGGCCGCACCCGGCAGGGCTGTCTGAGCGGGCGGGGCAGTGGGGGCCTCGGCGGATGCCGGGACGGGCACCCACTCCTCGCGGTAGGTCCACTCGTCGGCGCAAGCACCGGAACCGGCTCCGGAGGAAGAGTCGTGGGCGTCTTCCCGGGCCCGGTCGCCACCGGGGCCCGGCCGCCAGTAGCGCTGGCGTTGAAAGGCGTAGGTGGGCAGGGCGACCTGAGCGGCGTCCGGACCGAAGAGCGGAGTCCAGTCGAGGTCTACCCCGTGGCTGTGGGCCTGGCCCAGGGAGGTCAGGAAGCGGACCGGCCCGCCCTCGTCCCTGCGCAGGGTGCCGAAGGCGACCGTCTCCTCGGCCCCCGCGGCCTCGGCGGTCTCCTGGACCGAGGGTGTCAGCACCGGGTGCGGCCCGACCTCGACAAACACGTCGTGTCCGGCGGCGACCAGGGCCTCGGTGGCCTCGGCGAAGCGCACGGGTTCGCGCAGGCCCCGGAACCAGTAGGCCGCGTCGAGCAGCTGCCCGTCCAGGAGAGCGCCGGTCAGGGTGGAGTACAGGGGGATTCCCGGCCGTTCGGGGGCGATCCCGGACAGCTCCGACTCGATCCGGTTGCGCAGGACGTCCACGGACGGCGAGTGCGACGCGTAGTCCACGGCGATCATCCTGGCTCGGACACCATCGGCCTCGCACTCCTTGACCAGCTGGGCCACGGCTTCGGCTTCGCCCGCCACGACCGTGTTCGACGGGCTGTTGACGCCGGCCACGACGACCCGGTCCGCCCACGTGTCCAGGCGCTCTCGCACGGCCGCCGCAGGACTGGCGACCGAGGCCATCGCCCCAGTTCCGGCCAGGTCGAGCACGGCACGGCTGCGCAGGGCCACCACCTTCGCCGCGTCCTCCAGGGTCAGGGCACCGGCGATGTGCGCGGCGGCGACCTCTCCCTGTGAGTGCCCGACCACGGCGGCCGGGGTCAGTCCGTGGACCATCCACAGCCGGGCCAGGGAGACCATGACCGCCCATAGTGCGGGCTGGACGACGTCCACGCGGTCGAGGGAGGGCGCGCCGTCAGCGCCTCGGAGCACGTCGGCCAGCCGCCACCCGACATGGGGTGCAAGAGCGCGTTCGCAGGCCGCCATGTGCCGGGCGAACTCGGACGAGGAGTCCAGCAATTCGACCGCCATGCCCTCCCACTGCCCGCCCTGACCGGGGAAGACCAACACGGGGCGCCGGTCGGGACGGGCCCGGCCGGTGGCGGTGGTCGCCCCCGGGGCCCCCGTCTCCAGGGAGGACAGCGCCGTGAGGAGCTGGTCGCGGTCACCGCCGACGACCACCGCCCGGTATTCCAGCGCCGACCGGATCGTGGACAGGGACAGGGCGACGTCCGCCGGGTCGAGGCCGGGCCGGGCGCGGGCGTGCTCGTGCAGCCGCACGGCCTGGGCAGCCAGGGCCTGGGGGGTGCGGGCGGACAGCGGCCAGGCGGTGGCCCCGGTCACCGAGGCCGCGCACGGGCGGCCCGACGAAGCGTCCTTCTCCGGAACGCGGGCTTTGGGATCGGCGCCCCCGGGGTCGGGGGCCTGCTCCAGGATCAGGTGGGCGTTGGTGCCGCTCATCCCGAACGAGGAGACGGCGGCCCTGCGCGGCCGGTCACCGCCGGTCCAGGGGCGCGGTTCGTGCAGCAGTCGGATCCCGCCGTCCCAGTCGACGTGGGTGGTGGGCCGGTCCGCGTGCAGGGTGGGGGGCATGACGCCGTGGCGTAGCGCCTCGACCGTCTTGATCACCCCGGCCACCCCGGCGGCGGCCTGCGGGTGCCCGATGTTGGACTTGAGCGAGCCCAGCCAGAGCGGCCGGTCCTCGGTGCGGTCCCGGCCGTAGGCGGCTATCAGCGCCTGGGCCTCGATGGGGTCGCCCAGGGCCGTCCCGGTGCCGTGTGCCTCGACCAGGTCGACGTCGGCCGGGGCCAGACCGGAATCGGCCAGGGCGCGGCCGATCACGCGGGTCTGGGAGGGGCCGTTGGGCGCGGTGAGCCCGTTGGACGCACCGTCCTGGTTGACCGCTCCGCCCCTGATCACCGCGAGGACCTGACGGCCGTTGCGGCGCGCGTCGGACAGGCGTTCCAGGACGACCAGACCAGCACCCTCCGAGAACGCGGCGCCGTCGGCGTCCCGGGAGAACGCCTTGCAGCGGCCGTCGGGGGCCACCCCCCGCAGCCGGGTGAACTCGGTGAGGGTACCGGGGCCCGACATGACCGTGGCGCCCCCGGCCAGGGCGAGCGAGCAGTCGCCATCGCGCAGGGCGCGCACGGCCAGGTGCAGGGCCACCAGCGAGGACGAACAGGCGGTGTCCACCGTGAGCGCCGGACCGACCAGGCCCAGGCAGTAGGAGATGCGGCCGGAGGCGACACTCGCCGAAACCCCGGTCAGGGTGAGGCCGTCTGTGGTCATCCGGT
Source organism: Nocardiopsis valliformis DSM 45023 (assembly GCF_000340985.1). Lineage (NCBI taxonomy): Bacteria > Bacillati > Actinomycetota > Actinomycetes > Streptosporangiales > Nocardiopsidaceae > Nocardiopsis > Nocardiopsis valliformis. The sequence goes on along the minus strand of NZ_ANAZ01000016.1, from coordinate 62,496 downwards.
GGACCGGTGGACCGTACTCCTGCTGGTTCAGCCCGACGTAGACACCGGTGTCGCTGCCGGCCAGGGAGTCCGGCGCGATACCCGCGCGTTCGATCGTCTCCCAGGCGAGTTCGAGCAGGATCCGCTGCTGGGGGTCCATCGCCTCGGCCTCGCGGGGCGATATGCCGAAGAAGGCCGGGTCGAAGTCGAAGACGTCCCGCAGGAAAGAGCCCCGGTCCATGTCGACGCGTCGGCCGTCTTCTCCCTCGGCCAGGAGTCCGGCCAGGTCCCAGCCGCGGTCGTCAGGGAAGGGGCCGACCGCCTCCCGCCCTTCGGAGACCATTTCCCACAGCTGTTCCGGGGTGTCGACACCCCCGGGAAGGCGGCAGCCCGTACCCACGATCGCGATCGGCTCCGGCACGGAACCGCCTTCCAGTTCGGCACGCAGGCGCGAGTTCTCCTTCATCGCGGTCCTGAGTGCCGCTACCAGGCGTTCGCTTTCGCTGCTCAACCCCAGTCTCCTCGTCATACGCTCGGTCCCCGCAGAGCGAGGTCCACCAATTCGTCGACGCCCATGGCATCGATGGCGTCCTGGCCTCCGTCCTCCGCCGGAGGCGTCTCGGTCCGCCCGGTCTCAGCCGGGGGTTCCGGGTTCACGAGACTGTCGAGCAGCCGGGCCAGGGCCCGGGGTGTGGGGTGGTCAAAGACGGCCGTGGCCGGTACTCGCACACCGACCGCTGTGCTGAGCCGATTGCGCAGCTCGACGCCGGTGAGGGAGTCCGTACCCTGTTCGGTGAAGGGGCGGTCGGGGTCCACACGGACCGCCGATTCGGCCCGGTGGCCCAGGACCACGGCGGTGTGCGCGCGGACCTCCTCCAGCAGGGCACGGGTCCGTTCTCCCGCCTCCATGGCAGCGAAGCGCGCGGCGGGGTCCCCGAGCTCACCTGCTCCGGCCCCACCCCCGGCTCCGGAAGCAGCAGCGGAGACCGGGGCGGGCCCGGCCCCGGGTTCGGGCAGCAGCCCTCGGAAGACGCTGACGTCGGCGGCCGGGGTGAGCCACGCGGGCACGGCGTGGACCGGGTTTCGGGCAAGGGCGGTGTCGAAGAGGCCGAGCGCCGCGCTGGGCCGCATCGGCTGCAGTCCGTTCCGACCGAGAGCGGCGAGATCGGCCCCGTCCAAGTGACCCGTCATCCCGCTGCCTCCGGCCCAGAGTCCCCACGACAGCGAGACGGCCGGCTTACCGGCCTCACGCCTGAGGTGGGCCAGGGTGTCGCAGAAGGCGTTGGCTGCCGCGTAGTTCGCCTGCCCCGGGTTGCCCAGCACCCCAACGGCGGAGGAGAACAGGACGAAGGACGCCAGATCGTCGGTGAGCTCGTGCAGGTTCCACGCCGCGTCGACCTTGGGCCGGAGCACGGCGTGCAGCTGTTCGGTGGTCAAAGAGGTGACCGTGGCGTCGTCGAGGGCGCCGGCGGCGTGCACCACGGCGCACAGCGGGCGCTCCCGCGGCACCTCGGCCAGCACACGGGCCAGGTCCTCGCGATCGGCCGCGTCGCAGGCGACGACCTCCACGCGGGTGCCGAGCGCCTCAAGCTGGGCGGTCCGCTCCGCCTGGCCGGGGGTGTCCGGGCCGCGGCGGCCGAGCAGCAGCAGGTTCCGGACCCCGTACCCGGTGACCAGGTGGCGGGCCAGGCGGTGGCCGAGCCCTCCGGTGCCTCCGGTGATCAGCGTCGTGCCCTCGATCGGGAAGGGCGCGGGGATGCGCAGGACCAGCTTTCCGACGGTCTCGCCGCGCTGGAGAGCGCGGAAGGCCTCCTGGACCTCGCCGATGTCGTACACGGTGGTGGGCAGCGGGTGGAGGGCGCCCTCCTCGAACAGCTCCATCACCCGGGCGAGCATGTGGCCGATCCGTTCCGGGTCCACGTCCGGCAGGCTGAACGCGTCGTAGGTGCAACCCGGGTACTCGGCCGCCACTCCGTCGGCATCGCGGATATCGGTCTTGCCCATCTCCACGAACCGGCCCCCCGGTCCGCGACCGTCCTTGGGCGAGCGCAACAGGCGCAACGAGGCGTCCACGAACTCGCCGGTCAGCGAGTTGAGGACCACATCCAGGCCCCGACCGTCGTTGGCCTCCTTCAACCGGGACTCGAACTCCAGCGTGCGGGAGGAGGCCAGCCGCTCCGGGGTCAGGCCGTAGGCGGCCAGCCTGGACCACTTGTGCGGGCTGGCGGTGCCGAACACCCTGGCGCCCATGTGTTGGGCGAGCTGGACGGCGGCGGTGCCCACGCCCCCGGCGGCCGCGTGCACGAGCACGCTCTCGCCGGGGCGCACCGCGGCCAGGTCCACCAAACCGTGGTAGGCGCTCAGGAAGGCCACCGGGACGGCCGCCGCCTGCTCGAAGGTCCACCCCTCGGGTATCCGGGCCAGTCGGGCGCGGTTCGCCACGGCGAAGGGCCCGAAGGCTCCGTCGAACATTCCGGCCACCCGATCGCCGGGGGCCAGGTCCATCACGTCCGCGCCGGTCTCCAGGACGACCCCGGCGCCCTCGATGCCGACCCCCACACCGTCGTCGACCACGCCCAGGGCGGTGACCACGTCGTGGAAGTTCACTCCGGCGGCCCGGACGGACAGGCGCACCTCGGAGGGGGCCAGCGGAGCCCCGGCCGCGGGCGAGGGCACGGCCTCCAGTGCGTCCAGCGAGCCCGGGCTCCGGGTGTCCGCGCGCCACAGACGACCGGGCGGGGCCAGGACCCCCTCCGCAGCGTCCGTCGACCTTCTCAGCCGGGGTACCAGGACGGTGCCCGCACGCAGGGCGATCTGCGGTTCGTCGAGTCCGAGCGCCGCGCCCAGCACCTGGTGGGACTCCTCGGCACCGTCGGAGTCCAGCAGCACCAGACGACCGGGGTGCTCGCGCTGGGCCGTACGGAGCAGGCCCCAGACCGGACCGGCGGCGACCCCGGGGAACGGCTCCCCGCGGTGGGTGGTCACCGCCCTCCAGGTGACCAGGACCAGTCGGGAGTCAGCCGTGCGCTCGTCCGCCAGCCACGCGCGGACCGATTCCAGGGCCGATTCCAGCCCCTGCCGGACCGCGTCGGGCAGGGCGTCGCCCTCGGCGTAGACCGCGGAGGCGGGCAGTTCGACACAGACCAGCGCCGGTACGGGTTCCTGGGGGTCCAGATCACCAAGAGCGGGCAGGGGCCTGGGAGACGGGCCCTCGGCCTCCGGTTCCGAAGGCGGTGCCACCTGCTCCCACACCAGCTCGTACAGTTCCGGGAGTTCGCCCGGCTCGGGCTCGGGCAGCGCGTCCTCGTCTAGAGGCCGCAGGACCAGCTCGTCCACGGTCCAGAGCGGAACGCCCCCGCTGTCGGTGGCGAGCAGCCGGTAGCGGTCGTCGCCCAGCGGAGTGAGTCGCGCCCTCAGGCTCCGGGAAGGTTCCTCTCCTCCGGCCGGAGCCAGCCGGACCCCGGTCCAGGCGAACGGCACTATGGGGCCGTGGCGGACCTCGGCATCGCCCCCGGGCAGCACCGCGTGCAGGACGGCGTCGGTCAGGGCCGGGTGAGGACCGTGGAAAGCCCCGTTCCCACCGGCGGTGTCCGGTAGCCCGACCTCCAGGAAGAGTTCGTCCCCGTGCCGGTGCGCCGACCGCAGCCCTTGGAAGGCCGGACCGTAGTCATAACCCAGGGCGCGCAGGTCGGTGTAGTCGACCGGGATCCGCTCGGCGCCCTCCGGCGGCAGAGTACCGAGGTCATCGCCGGTCTCCGGGGCGGTGTCTCCGGCGGCGGCATCGGCAGGGTGCGCGCCGGTCACGGAGCCAGAGGCGTACCGTATCCACGGGGTGTCGTCACGGGCCCCGCGCCGTGCGTACACGTTCACCTCGCGGTGCCCCAGCACGTCGCGAGCGGCGACGATGATCTGGATCTCCGCCGTCCCGTCCCGGCCCAGTATCAGAGGGGCCTCCAGCACCAGGTCGGCGACGGTGTCCCCGCCGACGCTCCGCCCGGCCCTGGCGACCAGGTCCAGTAGCGCGGTCCCGGGGAACATCACCCGGCCGAGCACACGGTGGTCGGCCGCCCAGGGATGGTCCGCGACGGAGATCCGCCCCCGGAACACCACTCCCCCGTCCGCCAGGGTGAGTCCTTCGTCGAGCAGTGGCGCCGCCGGCTCCGCCGGTCGGGCCTCCGGCTCGCTCGGCGTCAGCCAGTGGCGGGACCGTCGGAAGGGGTCGTCGGGCACCGTGACCGGGGCGCCCTCGTCAGCCACCCCCTCCAACACCACGTGCGCGTTGGTACCGCTGATCCCGAAGGAGGACACCGCCGCCCGCCGGGGACGACCGGTATCGGGCCACTCCGCCCCCTCGGACAGCAGCCGGACACCGCTGCCCTTCCACTCGACCCGGTCGGTGGGCTCCTCGGCGTGCAGGGTCCGGGGCAGGCGTCCGTGTCGCAGCGCCTCCACGGTCTTGATCACCCCGGCCACCCCCGCGGCGGCCTGGGTGTGGCCGATGTTGGACTTGAGCGAACCCAGCAGCAGGTCGTGCTCGCGCTCACCACCGTAGACCGACATCAGGGCACGGGCCTCGATGGGGTCGCCGAGCCGGGTGCCCGTACCGTGCGCCTCGACCGCGTCCACCTCACCGGGGGCCAGCCCTGCCGAGGCCAGGGCCTGCCGGATCACCCGCTCCTGGGCCTCCGGGTTGGGGGCGGTCAGGCCGTTGGAGGCCCCGTCGGAGTTGACGGCGCTGCCCCGCAGCAGAGCCAGCACGGGCCGACCGTTGCGGCGCGCCTGGGAAGCCGGTTCGAGCAGGAGCACACCGACCCCCTCCGACCAGGATGTCCCCTCGGCCCCGGCACCGAAGGCGCGGCAGCGTCCGTCCGGGGACAGGCCGCGCTGGGCGGAGAACTCCAGGAACATGCCGGGGGTGGCCATAACGGTCGCGCCACTGGCCAGGGCCATGGAGCACTCGCCCCGGCGCAGGGCCGCGGCCGCCTGGTGCAGGGCGACCAGTGATCCCGAGCAGGCGGTGTCGATGGTCAGGGCAGGGCCGTTCAGACCGAGCACGTAGGCGATGCGGCCGGAGGCCACGCTCAGGGTGCTGCCGGTGAGCCGGTACCCGCCGTCCGTGCTGCTGGCCGGGTCGGCCAGGCGCGCACCGTACTCGGTGGGCATCGCACCGACGAACACGCCCACCTGCTGGCCGCGCAGGCTCGCGGGGTCCATGCCGGCCCGCCTGACCGCCTCCCAGGAGGTCTCCAGCAGCAGCCGCTGCTGGGGGTCCATGGCGTCCGCCTCCCGAGGGCTGATCCCGAAGAAGCCGGGGTCGAAGAGGTCGGCGTCGTGGAGGAATCCGCCCTCGCGCGTGTAGGTGCGCCCGGGGGTGCCGGGTTCGGGGTCGTAGAGCGAGTCGAGGTCCCAGCCCCGGTTCTCCGGGAAGGGCCCGATGGCATCGGTTCCCTCCTCCACCAACCGCCACAGCTGTTCCGGGGAGCGCACCCCGCCGGGCAGTCGGCAGGCCATCGCGGTGATGGCGATCGGGTCGTCGCCGGAGACCGCGGGCATCGAACCGACCGGGGCGGCCGGGGTGCGCGGCGCGGACTCCACCGGTTGGGGTGCCGACCCGCCCGGCTCCTCGCCCAGTTCCCGGGCGAGGTGTCCGGCGAGCGCGGCCGGAGTGGGCAGCTCGAAGAGGACGGCGTCGTCCAGGCGGATCCCGGTCTCCTCCTCCACGAGGTCGGCCAGCTCCAGCAGCATGATGGAGTCGAAGCCGAGGTCACGGAAGGCGCGCTGTTCGTCCGCGGGGTCCAGACCGTCCTCTTCGAGGATCCGGGCGCTCAGGGACGCCACCAGCCGAACGGTGCCGCCGCCCGCCGGGGACACCGTCTCGTCAACGGTTCCGGGTTCCGCCGGGGCCTCCGCGGTCCGCACGGCCGGGATGCGCTCGGGCCAATAACGGGTGCGCTGGAAGGGGTAGGTGGGCAGGTCGATCCGGTGCGCGCCCGACCCCCTGAACAGGTTCTCCCAGTCCACGTCCAGACCGGAGGTGAACGCCTGGGCGGCCGCGGTCAGCAGCTGGGCCTGGTCTCCCCGGTCCCGGCGCAGGGTCTCCAGGACCGCGCCGCGCACCTGGCGGGCGGCCAGCACGCGCTCGATCCCGTGGGCGAGGACCGGATGCGGACCGACCTCGACGAAGGCGGTGTGGCCGTCGGCCGCGGCCAAGGCCACGGTGTCGGCGAAGCGGACGGGGTTGCGCAGCCCCAGGTACCAGTACCGGGCGTCCATGGCCGGCCCGTCCTCACCCAGTTCCCCGCCGGTCAGGGTCGACAGGACCGGGAGCCGGGCCGGGCGCGGCCTGATGTCGGCCAGCTGTTCGAGCAGGGTTTCGCGAACCTGTTCGACGTGCGCGGAGTGCGAGGCGTAGTCGACGTCGACCAGCGCGGCGTGCACTCCGGCGTCCACACAGTGGTCCACGGCGGCGCGCACCGAGGCGGGGCTACCGGAGACCACCACGGACTCGGGGCCGTTGACCGCGGCCAGGTGGAGGTCGGTCAGTGAGTCGAGGAGTTCCTGGGCGTGCTCCGCGGACAGTCCGAGCGAGGCCATGGCCCCGCTGCCGCCGAGCGCGGTGAGGGCCTGGCTGCGCAGAGCCACCACCTTGGCGGCGTCCTCCACGGTCAGCACCCCGGCCACATGGGCCGCGGCGATCTCGCCCTGGGAGTGGCCGATCACCGCTGCGGGGCGCACCCCCATGGCCTCCCACACCCGGGCCAGCGCCACCATGACCGCCCACAGGACCGGCTGGACGACGTCCACGCGGGCCCCGGGACCGGCGTAGCGCGGCGCCCCCGGCTCCCCGCGCAGCACCCGGGTGAGGGACCAGTCCACGTGGGGGTCCAGGGCTCGCTCGCACTCCCGGAGTCTGCGGCCGAAGACCCGGGCGAGCTGGCCGTCGCCGTCCAGGAGGGCGCGGGCCATGCCCTCCCACTGCCCGCCCTGTCCTGGGAAGACCAGCACCGGACCACGTCCGTCACGGACGATGACCGGGGCGCCGGAGGGCCGGACGGACTCCAGTTCGCGCGTGCCGCTACCCGCGGAGGCGAGGATGACCGCGCGGTGCTCCATGACCGTGCGGGTGGCGGCCAGTGAGTAACCCACGTCCTCGGGTCGCAGGCCGGGCCTCTTGGACACGAAGGAGTGCAGGACCGACGCCTGGGCGCGCAGCGCCTCCTCTGAACGGGCCGAGAGGACCCAGGGCACGGGGTCGAGCGTGCCCTCCCCCGAGGCCGGGTTGGGTGTGTCCGGAGAGCGCCGGGGCGGCGGGGCCAGTACGAGGTGGCAGTTGGTCCCGCCCATGCCGAAGGAGGACACGCCCGCCAGCGGGGTGTCGGTCGGCCACGGCTCCCGGACGGTCTGCGGAACCAGTCCCAGCCCTTCGAGGTCGATTGCGGGATTGGGTTCGGCGAAGTTCCGGGTGGGGGGCAGCAGGCCGTGGGAAAGGCTGAGCACGACCTTCAACAGGCCGACGATCCCGGCCGCGCCCTCCAGGTGTCCCACGTTGGTCTTGGCCGAGCCCACCCGCAGGGCGCCGGAGCACCCGGAGAAGACCGTGCCGAGCGCGGTGGCCTCGACCGGGTCGCCCACCGGGGTGCCCGTGCCGTGCAGTTCGACGTAGCCCACCTGCGAGGGGTCGATCCCTGCCCTGCGGTGGGCCGCCCGCACGGCCTCCGCCTGACCCTCGGGTTCGGGTCGGGCCAGGTAGGAGGTGGGGCCGGAGTTGTTGATCGCGCCGCCGGCCAGGACCGCGTAAACGTGGTCGCCGTCGGCCAGCGCACGGTCGAACGGTTTGAGGACGACCACGGCCCCGCCCTCGCCGCGGACGTATCCGTTGGCGCGAGCGTCGAAGGTGTAGCAGTGGGCGTCGGGCGAGAGGCCACCGAACTGGGCCACGTACTCGGTGCTCTCGGGCAGCAGAATGAGGTTGACACCGCCGGCCAGCGCAAGGTCGCACTCGCCGCTGCGCAGGCTCTCCATCGCCGTGTGCACGCTGACCAGGGAAGAGGACTGCCCGCTGTCCACGGTCATACTCGGCCCTCGCAGGCCGAGCGAGTAGGAGACGCGGTTGGCGATCATGCCGCGCTGGCCGCCGGTCAGGCTGTGGTGTGATGCGGGTGTGTCCCGCAGGAGGAGCGAGTAGTCGGAAGAGACCGCCCCGGTGAAGACACCGGTCCTCGTGCCGCGCAGGCTGTCGGGGGCGGTGCGCGCGTTCTCGACCGCCTCCCAGCTGAGTTCGAGCATCAGCCGCTGCTGGGGATCCATGGCCACCGCCTCACGCGAGGAGACTCCGAAGAAGGCGGCGTCGAAGTCCTCCGCGCGGTCCAGGTAGCCGCCCCACCGGTGGTCCCGCTCAAGCGGGGTCCACCCGAGCCGTTCCGGCGGCGGGGTGATGGCCTCACGGCCCTCGCACAGCAGCCGCCAGAAGGAGTCCGGGGTCGAAGCCCCCGGAAGACGGCAGGCCAAGCCCACGACCGCGATGGGCGAGCGGGTCACGTTACCGCTGTCAACGTCCCTGGTCATCGCGTTCCTCCGGTCGAACTCGACGTGCTCCCCCGGGCGGGTCCCGGCCCGGGGTCATGTCACGGGGTTGGCTTGCCCGTCACGTGAAGATGCACGCGCACCGCCCTCTTTGCACAGTTCAGGTCCAGAAGTGACCGTCACGGGCCCCGTCGGCGAAACCCGCGTGCTCCGGAGAATCGACAGACAGGACAAGCAAGCCGCATACGACTCCATTGACACATGAACCACATGTACCTCACATGCGGTTTTGAGTCATACGCAGGGTGGATGGTATCCGCGATTCAGGACAGATGACAACGGAACCCTAGTTTTCGGTCATTGGCGCCACCACATTCAGAACGCGACACAACCAGGGATTTAACAACTTCGTTACCGAATAGAAATGCCCAATGTCCGTGGACATTGGGCATGCCGAAGTGTTCCAGGCCTGGCTCACCCTCCGTTGCGCGCCCGGACTTCGGCCAGGTACTTCAGCGCCTCCTCCGGCTGAAGAAGCCAAGAGGCGTAGTCAGGCGGGTGGTCCCAGCCCTGAATCCACCGGTCCGCGATCTCCGGGTAGCGCTGAGCACCATCGATGAGATCGTGGAAGTAATCCGGCAGGTCACCCTGGTCCCACATAGTGGAATTCATTTCCGACCACAGCTGGTTGTGCAGACCGAATTCCCAGAACCGATCGAACGCACTGACCAGGAAGTCCTCGTCGAAATCGCGGTCCCCGTGCTCCATGATCGCCTCAAGGTAGGCCTTCGCGCAGTGCATGGAGTTGTTCCAGCTCTGGCCGACGTAGGGGTCCATCGTGACGACGACGTCGGCCATACCCAGCACCCTCCCTCCGGAGGGCAGGACACCGACGGGGTTGCGCACCTGGGGCGTGACCTCGTCGGTCAGGGTACTGCCGAACCCTTCCACCAACGCCGCGTCCTTGATGCGCTCGTAGTACTCCGGCGCGTAGCGACGCATCAGGTCCTTCATACGGCGCAGCTGTTCCTCGGGGCCCGGCCGGTCGGGCCAGGCGTCCATGGGCCCGCCACGCTTGTCCACCATGACCAGGGCGTGGCAGGGGCCCTCCTGGCTGAGGATCGGCATGAGGATGGTGTTCCCGGCGTCGGCGGCCGAGGCCGCCCAGCCGACGTTGGGGTCGTCGCCGGCGTCCGGCCAGACGTCGTAGATCAGTGCCTGGGCCATGGACCGGGGCCTGGCTCCGCTGAACCGGCTCTGGTCGTAGTCGAACAGCTGGCCGAGCTCTCCGTGGCCGACCGCGACGATGATCAGGTCAAACATGCGGGAGAAGTAGTCGAGGTCGGTCACGGTGACGCCGTGGATGACGACCTTGCCCCCGCGGTCCTCGAAGAACTCCAGCCAGTCGGCCATCTTCACCCGGCGGTCCACCGACACCATGTAGTCGTTGGCCTTGCCTGTCCGGCCCACGAAGGACAGGGCTGGTTTGTCCTTGCCGGGATAGAGGTGGATCCTCTGGTTGCGGACCTGCGGACAGAGCACGCTCCACAGGTCGAGGTCGTACTCACGCTCGTGATTCAGCGACGTGGGGAGGGTGAACTGCGTGACGGAGGACCGCCCCGTACGGATCTCAGTCGAGGACTGCCCCGTGATCACCGTGACGTCGTAGCCATGGGTCAGGAGACCGTGAGCCAGGTGCAGACCGGCGTGGCCAGCGCCGACGATAAGGATCTTGCGCATTGTGTCGCTAACTTTCCTGGGGAACCTACGGGGCCGTGGGGAGGATCGACCGGTTGGGGGTCCACACGCTCCCTGTCTGTCAGGCGACGGGCTCGCTCGCACGGTTGTGCTCGAGCGCGTACCGCAACAGCGTCTTGAGCACGTCGCCGCCGGACGTCCTGTGCCTGGCGTCGAAATCGATGATAGGGACCTCCGGGCTGACTTCCAGAGCCTCGCGGACCTGCTCGGAGGTGTAGTCCAGACGGCCCTCGAACTTGTTCAGCGCAACGATGCAGGGAATGCGTTTGCTGGTCTCGAAGTAGTCGACGGCGTCGAAGGAATCCGCGAGCCTGCGGCAGTCGACCACGACGACGGCGCCCACGGCGCCGCGGACCAGATCGTCCCACATGAACCAGAACCGGGCCTGGCCCGGCGTGCCGAACATGTACATAACCAGTTCGTCGTCGATGGTGATGCGGCCAAAGTCCATCGCGACGGTGGTCGTCGTCTTGTCGGGTGTGACCGAGGTGTCGTCGTGCCCGACACTGGCCTCGGTCATGATCGCTTCAGTCGTGACCGGCGGAATCTCCGACACCGAGCGCACCAAGGTCGTCTTGCCGGCACCGAAGCCACCGGCGATGACGATCTTGCTCGACATCTTCTTGCGATTCGACCTGTTGTCACTGGAAAAGTCGTTCGAGACCACGAAGAGCCCTCTCCAGAACCTGGTTTTCGGACGGACTGCTGCCGGTGATGGTCGGGTGGATGTACACCAGGTCCTGCTCGGCCAGGTCACTGACCAGAACCTGAGTGACTCCCAGGGGGATGTTCAGCTCGGCCGACACCTCGGCGAGAGACCTTGTCTCCCGGCACAGTTTGTAAATACTGATCGACTCCGGCATGAGGGTGCCAGGAGGTTCCTGCCCGGGCTCGGACGTCGAGACCAGGGTTTGCACCATCAGCGGATGCCGTGACCGCGTCCGCCCACCCGTGAAGGTGAACGGGCGAACACGGTTACTCCTTCGCCTGCGGAAGCTCATAGCCGCGGCAACCTCATTCCTGCCGAACCGTTACGGGTCACCGTCGTCAGTTCTGGATGACCTCGCGCAGCTGCGAGCGCAGCTGCGGAGTGAGTACGTGGGCGACGTTGTCCACGAGCTTGGCCATCTGGAAACCGACGATCTTCAGCTCGGTACCGGGTGCGGTGAGCACCGCCATGCAGGAACCGTCACTGATGGCCATGATGAAGAGGTGGCCGTGGTTGAAGCGGACGAGGAGCTGCTCGCACTCTCCTCGCTGGAACAAACTGGCCCCGCCGACCGCCAGGCTGTGCAGACCGCTGGAGATCGCCGCGAGCTGCTCGGCGTGCTCCTCGGGGAAGTCGCTGGAGTGGGTCAGGACCAGGCCGTCGGAGGAGACCACCACGGCGTGCTCCACACCGCGCACGTCCCGGACGAACCGGTCGATGAGCCACGAGAAGTTCTCAACGCTGTCGTTCGTGGATTCAGTCATGCTTGTGCTCTACCTGCCTCGGCCGAGTGTCGTGTTCGCTGGGGGTCTGGGGTGTGGGGGCCCGCGCCCAGGGCGCGGGCCGCAGCGTTGGAGGTCATTCCTTGTCGCCCTCGAGCTCCTCGCCCTCGATGGCGGCGCGTTCCCCGTCGAGGAAGTCGCCGATCTCGTCGCGGATCTGCTCCGCCCGGGCCTGCCCGGTGAGCTTGGGCGGGGTGTCCTCCCGGCCCTTCGGCGGGGGCGGCGGGGTCTCCGAGAGCGCTCCGGGGTGCGGCATCATCCGCAGCGGCGAACCGTGCGGGGTGGCGCTGCGCCGGGGCAGGCCGGCGGCGGTGACCGCGGAGGTACCGCCGGTGGTCGCGGGCGGTGCGTCCTTGGAGGCGCCGGGAGCGGCGGCTACGTTGCTGCCGCTGCCGTTGACCGGCTTGCCGTTGGCGGGCTGCTGCGGGATGGGGCCGGTCGAGGTCACGGGGGCGCTCGTGCTGGGAATCATGGAGGTACGGGTCTGTCCGGGCTGGCGGGGCGTGGCCACGCGCAGGAGCCCCTTGGGGACGATCGTGAAGGCGCTGAGCCCGCGGAAGGAGCGCGGCTCCAGCCTGGTCTCCAGGCCGTGCTTCTTCGCGATCCGGCTGGCCACGTACAGGCCCATGTGCTTGGGCACCTCGTCGTCCAGGACCGGCTCACCGCTGAGGCGGCCGTTGAGTTCGGCCAGCTGTTCCTCGGGGATGCCCACGCCCTCGTCCTCGACGATGATCATCAGGCGGCCGTCTTCCAGCTCGCGGGCGCTGATCACCACCTGTGAGTGCTCGGGCGAGTTGGCGGTGGCGTTGTCCAGCAACTCGGCCAGGAGGTGACTGATGTCGTCGGCGGCCAGACCGGTGATGGAAGCCTGCGGGAGCTTGCCCAGGCTGACCCTGGGATAGTCCTTGATCTCCGAGGTCGCGGCGCGGGCGACGTCGAGCAGGGGGACGATCTCGTCGTGGGCGTCGGACTCGCCGCCGTCGTGCCCGGTCAGCACCAGGAAGTTCTCCCCGTTGCGTCGCATACGGGTGGCGAAGTTGTCGATCTGGAAGAGCTTGTCCAGGAGGTCGGGGTCCTGGGCATCGGTCTCCAGCGCCTCGACCGTCTCCAGTAGCGCGTCGACCAGGGAGAGGTCGCGCATGGCCAGCCCGGCGAGCGCCTCGTTGAGGATTTTGCCCCCGGATCCGTCCTCCGGGTTGAGCAGGGCCTCGGAGACGGCCTCAGCCACCTCCGCCTTGGCCGCCGCGGCTGCCTCGGCTTTCTCCGCCGTGGTCTCCTCGGCGGTGTCCTTGACCGGATGCTCGGCAACGGGTGCGTCGACCGCGGCCGCCGGGTCGGTCTGTTTCGGGGACTTGGCGGACGGCTGCGCCTGGGCCGACCCCTCGGAGTGCTCGGGGGCGGCCTCTTCGTCCGTCCCTGAACGGGTGAGCGCCTTGTCCTGACGCACCTCCTGGGAGACAGTCGGTTCGCTGCGCTCCGCGAAGAGCGTGGCGGCCGACTCGGCGGTGACCACCTGCGGCTGCTGTCCGGCGGCGAGCACGATCACGTGCTGCACCGGCTGACCGTACGGGTGGGGTTGGCCGTAGGCACCGAACTGGCCCGGGTAGATCACCGGCTGTCCCGGGAGGACGTAACCGGGCGGCTGGTAGGGCAGCGTATATGCGCTCTGGTAGGGCAGTGGCTGCGGATGGGCGTAGTGCACCGGATAATGCTGTAGCGGCGGCACGGGCGGCTGCGGCGGGTACTCGGCCTGCGGATACGGGTAGGGTGCGGGCGGCTGGCCCTGGTAGCCGCGCGGGTCTCCCGGGTGGCCGGCGTGGCCGGGACGCCCCTGCTGGCTCTCGGGGTACGGGCTGTTGGGGTACGGGCTATCGGAGTACTGGCTGCCCGAGTACTGGGGGCCGCGCCGGTCTGCCGGGTAGCCCTGGCCCGGGTGGCCCGGGTACGGGTACCCCTGCCCCTGGTAGCCCGGTGTCTCCTGGTAATTCTGATGATCCCGGTAGCCGTTCGGGTCCGGGTGGCCCCGGTACCCGCGGGGGGCCTGGGGGTCGTGCCTGGTGGGCCAGTGGTCCTGTCCCCGCTCCGGCCCCTGGATGTGGGCCTGGTCGCGGTGCGGCGGCCCGTAGGGCGCCTGCGAGCGGTCCGCGTACCGTTGCGGCTCGTAGGGCGCCTGCGGCGGCTCCCACTGGTTCCCGGACGCTTCGGACTCGGCCACGGGCCACTGGGGCCGGGATTCGTGGAGCTGGGCCTGGGGCTCGGGTAGCTGGGCTTCGGGGCGGTGGGGTTCGTGGGCGGTCTGCTGCCCCGGCGTCGACCGGTGGTCGGCCGCGGGCTCGGGGGCGGAAGAGGCCGGTGCCGCCGACTGCACAGGGGCCTCGGGCCGCTCTGTGTTACCTGGCATGGGGCTCCCTGGCATGGTGGGGCCCTCCGGTGTGGGGTTGTCGGTCATGGTGTCCGTGGTGGCGGGGGTGTACGGGTTGCGCGGTTCGGGCTCGTCCAGTCCGACGCCGCGCCACTGACCGACCGGGTTGGCGCCGGTGTCGACATCGTCGACGTCGACGCTCCTGGTCGTGTAGGGGTTCGGGACGCTCGTCCGGGAGGTGGGGCGGTAACCGTTCTCGGCGGACGCGGAGAAGGGTCCGGTGGGGGGCTCCGTCACGGCTGTCTCCTCGCCGTCCGCCGTCTGGTCGGGGTTCCGCGAGTGCGGATGCACGGGCTGATGCACGGGATGTCCTTGCTCGCTCTCCGATGACGAGGATGTCTGGGACTTGACCATCCGGGAGATGGCCCGGCGAAACCTTCCCTCACGCCTGGTTCCGTGCCCATCCTCCGTCGACTTCATCTTGGCCAGGGAGTGGTCATCGCGCTCGTGCGGTGACTGCGCCTGTGCCACAATCTCGTCTCCTCGAATCAGGTGGGCGGATTGGCGGTGGCCCCGCACCACCGCCCTGACCAGGGAGGAAATCGTTTCCTGGGTCTTTTTCGACCCGTGATACGACCAGGCGTCCCGAACGCCGGGGGAACGCCTCGACGGCTCCGTCCGCGGTGGGAGCGCATGCGCGGTGTGGCAGCGGGATCGGCGCCGCGAGCCCGATCCGCAGGACAAGTGTCCGCGCTCCACACAATTGCCGTTCTTCCACCGGGAACCGTCGTTCGGTTCGTCAGACTAACAAAGGATGCCCAGTTTGACAGAAGAATCAAAGAAGCACCGAAAGAGCGCCGGTCGGTACCCTTCTGACGTGCGGGAACACTGAGAAATAAGCTGCTCAACCCATGCGAAATCCGGCCGATTTGAGGTGCTTTGTCGGATTCTTGCCGGGTGTCACCTCTCTCTCAGTGACACCCGGATGTCCCTGCGCCAGCGGGAGACGTCAGCTCGCGATCCGGGTCACAGGTCCAGCCCGAACTGCCCCGGAGCAGCGTTGACCAGGGCCGCCGTGTTCCCCGGCGACTGCTTGTTGTCCCGCATCAATTGGTGCGCCTCGCCGATCTCGTCGAAGGGTACGGTCTTGGTCACACAGGGGTCGAGCTGGCCACCCGCGACCAGATCGATCACCATGCGGCACTGCGCGGGCGAGGCGAAGTGCGAGCCCTGGAGTCGCTTGAGCCGCATCCACAGGAAGCGCAGGTCCACGTCGGCTTGGAAACCCGAGGTGGCACCGCAGATCACCACCATCCCGGAGTTGTCGCACAGGTAGAGAGAGGTGGGCAGGGTGTCGGCCCCGGTGTGCTCGAAGACGATCCGGGGCGAACGCCGCTCCCCCAGCTCCTCCCAGAACTTCCTGCCGAAGGACCGCGCACCGCGCATCCACGAGGCGAAGGCCTGGGGGTCGCTCTCGTCGGGGACCCGGCCCCAGTGGTCGAACTCGGTGCGCAGGATCGTGCCGACGGCGCCGAGTTCGCGGCACAGCTCGGCCTTCTCCGGGGTGGAGACCACGGCAATCGGCTTGCCGCCCGCCTGGCGAGCCAGCTGGATCGCGGAAGTGCCCAGACCGCCCGCGCCACCCCAGATCAGTACCGGGTCGCCCGGGCGCACGACGTTGGGGTACCAGCCGAAGAGCTGCCGGTAGGAAGTGGCGGCGCTGGCCAGGAAACCGGCCGCGACCTCCCAGGTCAGATTGTCCGGTTTGCGGTGGCACTGGACGTCCTGGACCAGGGCGAACTGGCCGAAGGACCCGAAGTTCTGCTCGTAGCCCCACACGCGCATGCTCTTGGAGGCGATGGGGTCGCCGCCCATGCGGATGTCGTCCGCGCTCTCGTCCCACTGGCCCGGGGCGGTGATGACGTGGTCGCCGACCTCGACCCCGCGCACGCCCTCCCCCACGGCCCAGACCACGCCGGAGCCGTCGGAACCACCGATGTGGTACCCCTCTGGCTCCCCTGCCTTCTCCCGCACAGCGATGACGTCCGCCGGGTGGCCCTTGGCCGCCCAGATGTTGTTGTAGTTGATGCCCGCGGCCATCGTGTAGACGAGGACGTGGCCCGGCTTGAGCCCCGGCACCGGCACGATCTCGCGGGCGAAGGCGTCGCGGGGCTCGCCGTAGCGCTCCCGACGGATGGTGAAGGCGTGCATCCGCTCGGGCACGTGGCCCAGCGGCGGAACCTCTCCGAGTTCGTACAGGTCCTTGGGCATAGTGCACCAGTCCTTTCGAGGAGCAGGAGCAGGGGGGCGAACAAGGGGTGTGGAGCGGGGTGTGGAGTCGCCCGAGGAGGCCGGAGTCGGGGCCCCGAGGCGCTCAGGGGGCCCTGGTCTCCAGGGACGGACGGGGTCGGAGGGTGACAACGCGAATGCGCGTGCGAATGCACGGGGGACACTACCTTCATTGCGCCCGAACGCGCATAAAAGGCCCTCCCGATGGACAAAATCCCGCATGCCCGTAATCCCACGGACTCACGTTCGGGTCCGTCCCGGTACCGCTTCCGAACACGCCTGTAGGGGCGAGGCCGCAGGCACTCGCCCCTACAGGGGATCACTCATCCTGCCCGGTCGGGCCGAGAGGGGTTCGGGAATCAGCCCTCGTTTGGGGTCAGATCACCCTGGATCAGCGCCAGGATGATGGGGTTGTCCTCGTAGATGTCGTTCTGCGCGGCCGGGTGGTCATCGTCGAACGCCTGGACACGCACGCCCTCGATGGCCGGAGCGAGATACTTGTAGGTCCAGATCGGAATACGCGGCAGCAACTCGTTGAAGACGATCGCCATGACCCGCACGGCCTCCTTCTGGTCCTCCTCGGACTCGGCACGCCGGGCGGTGTCCACCAACTCCTCCAGGTCGACCTCGCCCTGTGAGGGGCTCTCCACCTTGAGGTCGAAGGACTGTCCCGGAGAGTCCTCGGTACCCGCGTTCTCAGCGAGGAAGTTCATCTGGAAGGCGCCCCAGTAGTCGGGCAGCTCGGGGTTGCCCCAGTGGCGCACGGCGACCTCGAAGTCACCGGCGGCCCAAATACCCCACGGGTTGTCCTCGGGGACGTTGCGCGCCTCGGTCTTGATACCGAAGCTGTTCCATGCCTCCTCGACCTGGGTGGCGGTCAGCTCGAAGTCGCCCCAACCCGAGACACCGATGACCTCGAAACTGGCCTCATCGCCGTCGGGGAGGTACCACTTGCCGTCCTCCTTGGTCCAACCGGCCTCCTCCAGCAGCTCCGTGGCCTTGTCGATGTCCTGGTCGAAAGTCTCGAAGTCCTCGAGCTCCTCGGCGCTGAAGACCTCCTCCGCCTGGATGTCGGCCAGGCCCGCGTAGTGCGTGACCCGGCCGTAGGCCTCACCTCGGGCCACCTGGCCGATCTGGTCGCCGTCGAGGACGTAGGCGAGCGCCTTGCGCACGCGCACGTCCTTCAGCTCGGGCTTGGCGGCGTAGTTGAACATCAGGCCGCAGCCGTCGTAACCAGGGTGCTCGATCCACCGGAAGCCATCGACCCCCTGGAAGGCCTGCTGGTCCGCGGCGGAGGGCGCCAGGGTGGAGTAGTCGACCTCGCCCTGCTGCACGAGAAGGGCGGACTGCCGGTTGTCACCCTTGTGGACGACGACCTCGTCGAAGTTGACCTCCGTACCGCGGTAGCCGTCCTCGTTGCGCACTAGCGTGATCCGCGCGTCCGTCATCTGCGCCCGGTCGAACTTGTAGGGACCGCTGCACACGATCTCATCCGGGTTGAACTCGATGAACTCGGCGTTCCACTCGAGGTGATCGTCGTCGCCCTGGCGGACTCCGCCGTTGACGAGCTCCAGGGCCTGCTCGCCGAAGTCCGCGTACGTGGTCTTGGAGACGATGCGGTGTTTGAGGATGCTCAGTTCGATGTTGGGGAACGGGTCCTCGAAGCCGAGTCGTACGCTCAGGTCGTCCAGCTTCTCCAGGTCCTGGACCTGCGGGAACCCGGTCCCCCACGAGGGGGCCTCCAGGACGCGCATGGCGTAGCTGCGGACCATGTCGTCGGCGTTCAGGTCCGTGCCGTCGCTCCATTTCAGACCCGAGCGCAGGGAGACGATCAGGTCGTCGCCGTCCCACTCGTGCCCTTCCAACAGGAGGTAGTCCCACTCGTGCGCGCCCCAGTTGTAGAAGGCGCCACTGCACAGGAAGAGGTCCCGGTAGACGGAGTTCATCAGCAGCGCGCCGTCCTCGACGTGCACGTTGCGGGTCTGGGAGTCCAGATCGAAGTCGAAGACGCCGGCAAACCTGGTCACGCCGTCGCTGTCACCGTTACCACCGGAGCAGGCGGACAGGGCGCTGGCGCCCGCCACACCAACGGCGCCGAAACCGACGGCCTTGAGCAGCCGCCTCCTGCTCAGCTCGTTCAGGAGGGCGTTGTTCGAGGGGGTGGGGGTCATTCTTGGCGTTTCCTTTCGAGAAGGACGGCGATCCAGCCGAGGGCGAGTACGACCAGGCCGATACCGATGGTGACGACGCTGATGACGAACTCGGCTGTGCCGGGGGAGGTGAACACGGCCGTGAGGGTGCATGCGAGGGTGAGGAACGCTCCGACAAACAGGCCGAAGCGTCCGATGAGGAGCAGCAACTCACCTCACCCCCTGGTGACGACGTGGCAGGCCAGCAACCGGTCGTGGCTGCGGACCAGCGGAGGCCGTACGGTGTCGCAGCTGCCCTGGGCGTAGATCGGGCAGCGCGGGTGGAAGTCGCAGCCTGGCGGCAGGTCCGTGAGGTCGGGGATGTCCGCGCTGCGCAGCCGGACCCGCTCCTTGTTCTTCGCCAGGTCCGGGTCCGGCTCGCAGACCGCGGAGATGAGCGCCTTGGTGTAGGGGTGCTGGGGATCGTTCACCACGTGCGGGGTGGGTCCGTGCTCCACGACCTTGCCGAGGTACATGACCGCGATCTCGCCCCGCCAGGCGAAGTACTTGGCCACGGCGAGGTCGTGGGTGATGAACAGGAAGCTCACGCCGAGTTCGTCGCGGAGCCTGCCCAGGGTGTTCAGGAGGCTGACCCGGATGGACACGTCCAGCATCGACGTGGACTCGTCGGCGATGATCACCTCGGGGTTCATCGCCAGAGCGCGAGCCACGGCGACGCGCTGGCGCTGGCCGCCGGACATCTGGTGGGGGTACTTGTCCAGGTAGTCCTCGGCCGGGGTGAGGTCGACGCGCTCCAGGAGTTCGGTGGTGACGCGGCGGGCCTCGTCGCGGCCCTTGACCAGCTTGTGGCGGCGCAGTCCGGCGGAGACCGTGGAGTAGACGGTGCGGACCGGATTGAGGGAGGCGTAGGGGTCCTGGTGGATGTACTGGACCGAGCGCCGGAAGGCGGCCCGCTCCTGCTTGTTCATCGTGGCGACGTCCTTGCCGCGGAACAGGACCTCGCCCGCGGTGGGGTCGGACAGGGCGGCGGCCATGCGGGCGGTGGTGGTCTTGCCGCAGCCGGACTCCCCCACCAGGCAGAGCACCTGGCCGGGGCGGACCTCCAGGTCGACCCCGGCGACGGCGGGGACCTCGCCTCTCGAGGTCTTGAAGATCTGCTGGGCGCCCTTGAGGGACAGCACCGGCGGTTCGGCGCGGCGCTCATCGGAGCCGAGGGCCCGGGCGGTCGCGGCGGCGCCGATGACGGTCCCGGGGGCCGGTTCAACCGTGCTGGCGGCGCGCGGGGCGGTGTCGTCGTGGCGCGGTTCGGCGTGGGCGGGGTTGACGGTCCGGTCAATCAACGGGAGACCCCCTCGGCGTGGAGTGCGGCGTCGGTGGAGCGGAAGCAGGCCGCCGTGTGGCTCAGGCCCGCGTCGCGGTGCTTGAGCACCTCGAGCACGGGACGGGTGGCGGTACAGGAGTCGAGAGCGTGGGCGCAACGGGGCGCGAAGGAGCAGCCCGGGGGCAGCGCGTTCAAGCTGGGCGGGCCGCCGGGCAGGGACTCGGGCACGTGGAGGTCGCCCACGACCGGCGGCACGGAGTTGATCAGAGCCGAGGTGTAGGGGTGCCGGGAGCGGTAGAAGATGTCCCGGGTGGTGCCGGTCTCGATGAGCCGTCCCGCGTACATGGTGCCGACGCGGTCGGCGAGCTCGGCGGCCAGGCCGAGGTCGTGGGTGATGAAGACCATCGAGAAGTGCAGCTCCTCGCGCAGCTCGGCGAGGCGTTCCACGATGGAGCGCTGGGTGAGGATGTCCAGGGCCGTGGTGGGCTCGTCGAGGATGAGCAGCTGGGGTTCGAGGGCCAGGGCCAGGGCGATGAGGCTGCGCTGGCGCATACCGCCGGAGAGCTCGTGCGGGAAGCTGCCCAGTAC
The DNA here is from genome assembly GCF_000340985.1 of Nocardiopsis valliformis DSM 45023. Taxonomy (NCBI): domain Bacteria; kingdom Bacillati; phylum Actinomycetota; class Actinomycetes; order Streptosporangiales; family Nocardiopsidaceae; genus Nocardiopsis; species Nocardiopsis valliformis. The sequence goes on along the minus strand of NZ_ANAZ01000016.1, from coordinate 42,035 downwards.
CCGAACCGGGTCGAGGCGGACCATCTCCAGCAGCTCGGCGGAGCGTTCGAGGATCTCCTTGCGGGGGCGGCGCCGCCCGGCGCGCTCGTGGGCGCGGAAGGTATCGAGGAAGTGCTCCTCGATCTTGAGCACCGGGTTGAAGGCGTTCATGGCGCCCTGGAAGACCATGGCCGCCTCGTTCCAGCGGAAGCGGCGCAGCTTCTCCTTCTCCAGGGTGCGGACGTCCACGCGGGTGCCGTCCTTGCGGCGGAAGAGGATCTCGCCCTTGGGGACGACCCCGGTGCGCGGCAGCAGCCGCAGCAGTCCGAGGCCGAGGGTGGTCTTTCCGCAGCCGGACTCGCCGACCAGGGCCATGGACTGGCCGGGGTAGAGGTCGAAGGAGACGTCGTGGACCGCGGTGACCCGGGTCCTGCGGCCGGTGCGGTAGCCGACGTCGACCCCGCGGACCGACAGCAGGGCCCCGTTGTCGCTGTCCCGGGCGGTGGGGTGGTCGTTCACTGGGCTCACCTGTCCCGGAGTCGTGGGTTGAGGGCCTGTTCCAGGGAGCGGGTCATGGTGACCAGCCCGATCTGGAAGAGCATGATCATCACCATCGGGGCGACGAGGAAGGGTGCCGCCTGGGGCAGGAGGAAGGCGTTGTTGTCCCAGGCCTGCTGGATCATCAGCCCCCAGTTGTCGGCGGTGCTGGGCAGCAGGCCCAGCAGGTACATGCCGACGACCGCGTAGATGGCGTTGGTGATGGCGATGATGAAGTTGATGAAGATGTAGCCCGCCATGTTGGGCAGCACCTCGACGCACAGGATGCGGGTGGTGCCCAGGTCCTGGAGGCGGGCGGCCTCGATGAACTCGCGTTCCTTCAGGGTGAGGACCTGCGCGCGGATGGACCGCATCAGGTAAGGCCAGGTGACCAGGCCGATGATGAAGGAGACCACCATCGGGGAGGAGGTCCGGTAGAAGGAGGCGATGACCAGCATCAGAACGATGAAGGGGATGGTCATCGTGATGTCGGTCAGCTGGAGCAGGAAGTGGTCGACCCTGCCCCGGACGTAGCCGGCGATCGCGCCGAGGGTGACCGCGATGGCGACGGTGATGAGGGCGGCCATGAGACCGACCATGATGGGTTCGCGTCCGCCGAGGATGAGCTGGGTGAGGGTGTCCTTGCCCTCGTGGTTGGTGCCGAGCCAGTGCTCGGAGCTCATCGGACCCCAGATCTTGCTGACGTCCGTGGGGTTGTGGTTGTCGATGAGCAGGGGGCCCACGAAGGAGAAGAGCAGGACGCTCAGGACCAGGCAGAGCCCGATGAACCCGCTGGTGCTGCGGGTGATGCCCTGCCAGATGCTGCCCCAGACGCCTGTGGCGGGCGCGGGACCGGTTGCGGTGGTGACTGCCATGCGTGCGTCCCTCTACTTCCGGATACGAGGGTCGAGCCTGCTGTAGAGCAGGTCCGCGGCGAGGTTGGCGATCACCACGCACGAGGTGATGATGATGAGCAGCCCCTGGAGGAGCGGGTAGTCGCGGTAGTTGACCGCGTCGAGCAGGAGTCCGCCCACGCCCTTGTAGACCAGGACCTGTTCGACGAAGATCGCGCCGCCGACGAGGGTGCCGAAGGAGATCGCGATCTGGGCGACCAGCGGCAGGACGGCGTTGCGGCCGACGTAGGCGGTGGCGATGCGGCTGTCCCGCAGGCCCCGGGCCCGAGCGACGGTCACGTAGTCCTCGCCGAGCACCTCGGTGGTGGAGGCCTTCATGACGAGCATCCAGGTGCCGATGATGGCGAGCACGTAGGTGAAGATCGGCAGGGCCGCGTGGTAGAACGCGTCGCCGATGAAGATGAGCGTGAACCCGGGCTGGACGCCGGGGCTGAGGGTGCCGCGGAGTTCGATCGGGTTGAACCAGCCCAGGTACATGCCGCCGACGACGACGAGGAGCATCGCGATGAGGTAGTTCGGGACGGCGCCCAGGACCGAGGCGACCACGCTGAGCACGTGGTCGAGGAACTGGTTGCGGCGGTAGGCCATGACCATGCCCAGCGCGAGGCCGAGGACGATGGCGATGAGGGTGCCTGCGCCGATGCTGAAGAGGGTCCAGGGGAGGTAGGCGCCGATGGCCTCGGTGACGCTGAAGGCGGGGCGGTTGATCGTGTTGCCGAGGTCGAGCGTGGCGAGCCCGACGAGGAACTCCCACCACTGCCGCAGGAGGGACGCCTCCGGGTCGTAGGCCAGCGAGTTCATCGCGATGGCCCGCGCCTCGTTCATCGACATGCCGCCCTGGGTGAGACGGCCCGCCATGACGTCGATGGGGTCGCCCGGCATCGCGCGGCCGAGGAAGAACGTCACGTTGGCCACCACGAAGACCACGACGAAGGCCTTGCGGACCTTCACGAAGACGTAGTTGCGCCAGATCCGGTTCAGGAGGGGGTTGTTCTTCCGGGGGGCGGCGGGCCCGGATCCACCTGTGTCCGGTGGTGGGGAGGCCGCGATTTCGGTGGCCACGGGGCTCCTTCGAGCAAGGGGGCACGGCGGTGTCGGGGACCGTGGGGGCATGGCGATTTTTTGTTAGGAAACTTTCCTAATAGAACATCACGGTAACGCCACCCGTGTGCCCCACACCACCCTCGTGACCAAACGGCGTCTTTTGCGCGACCCGATCGGCATCACAAAAAGAACAGAAGACAACAAACCAACCCATAGTTCCCAAGGGCATCTGGCCGCATCCGGCCACCTGAGTCACACATGACATTTGTGGGTGTTGTGGCTCTTGAGACGCTTCGTACTGTTACGGCACCACTACACACGCCTGCCGAAACGGGCCCCAGCCCCCGCCCCATCCCGGTGGTCGCAGAACGGAGGGGAACCCCCGTGCCCCGAGCACGCACCATCATCCGAACGGCCTCGGTGGCCACCGCCACCGGACTGGCCCTCTCTCTGACGGCGGTCCTCCCCGCCGCCGCCGACCCGGCAGGCGAAGCCTCCCCCGGCTACCCCGTCAACCAAGCCGAGTGGCCAGACCGGATCAGTCAGTACCACGCACAGGCCCGCGCGTACGGCGACGACCACCCGTACAGCTCCGGGGCGCTCTGGGCCACCCCGCAGGCGTGCACCTTCACTCGGAACCCGCCGACCGAGCCCGCGGTCGAACTGGTGCGGGATGGCTATCCCGAAGCCCTGGTCATCGCCGCCGACCTCGACGCCAACACCCATTACGCGGGCGGACCAGCCCTCGCCGAACGGCTGGACAGTCCGCTGCTCACCGTCGTGGACGAGGGCGGGCACAGGTTCGCCTTCATGCCTGACCAGTTCACCGAGGAACTCGGCTATCCCTGTGTGAACGAGGTCGTGGCGGCCTACCTGATCGACGGCGAGGTACCCGGCGACAAGGAGTGCACGGGGATCCCCCGCTCCGCGGAGCCGCTTACCTCCCACGCGGACAACGCCCCGACCGCACTCGCGCCAGAGGTCACCGAACCCCTGGAGCAGGTGTTCGTGGGCCCGCTGGGGAGCGGGAACCGCGCCGGACCGTGAGGCCGGGCCCTGGGGTCAGCCGGTAAGCACCCGTTGGCGGGACCACGACAAAACGGCCCGCGCCACCGGATGGCGCGGGCCGTTCACGTTCCAGAGGGCTACCGCCGGGTCGACCGGCGACGGCTACAGCTGCGAGTCCTCCAGGCTGCCGGTGGACTGGCTGCCGTCCATGTGCCCGACCAGGCACAGGTAGTCGCGGCTGCCCATCTCCCAGCCCTCCTCGGTGGGCCACAGCGAGGTCTGGTCGAGGGCCGAGGTCAGGTACGGGGAGCCGACGAAGTCCTCGAAGGCGTCGATACAGCCCTCGTCGACCATGTCGGAGAGCTCGTCCTCGCCCGGGTAGGCACCGCTCTCGTCGACCACGCCCTCGTAGTAGACCTCGAAGTCGTGCGGCTCGTCGCAGTCCACGATGGGGACGCTGCTGACCGTGTCGTCGTAGTCGGTGGTCCACTCGTTGAGGCAGTCGCCGACGGCCAGGATCATCACGTCCTGGTCCTCGGGCTCCACCTCGACCGGCTCCTCGGTCTCGAAGGGCTCGGGCTCCTCCGTCTCAACCGGCTCCTCGGTCTCCGCGGGCTCGGCCGCGGGGCCGGGGTCCTCAGCACTGTCGGTGAAGGCGGGGGGAAGCAGGGGCAGTCCGCACGCCGAGAGGGACAGTGCGGCACCGGCGGCCACAGTCGCCAGGGCGATACGGCCGAGCAGGGGGTGACGCGCTTCGGACAACATGACGGCTCCACTGGATCGTTGGTCTCCCACCGACCCGGAAGAGTGAATCGGCGTTACTTATCCAGACGCGTCCGGACAGCAGAAGGTTTCGCCCAGTTCGCGAACCGGCCCCGGCAGGGCCGAAGCCGGTTCGAACGGGTCAGGGGTTGGCAACTCCGAGACTGCCGGTGACCGGATCGCCGTCGACCACGACGTAGCAGAGGATCTCGCGGTCGTCGAGAAGGTCCCAGGTCTCGACGTTCGGCTGGAGACTGCCGATGAAGATGTCGGACTCGGTGACGTTCTCACCGAGGAAATCGTCGAGGGCGCTTCCTTCACAGATCTCCTCAGCCGACCTCCTCACAGAGGTGTCGCCCGGGAAGTCTCCGTCGGGAAGGTCCTCGGCGTAGAAGAACTCGGCGTTGTGCGGCTCGGCGCAGTCGATCAGCGGGACGTCGCTGACCTCCTCGTTCTCACCGCCGGGAACGGCGAACATCTCCTCCTCGTTGAAGCAGTCCCCGACCTCGACGTCCATGGCGTTGCCGGTCCCGAGGAAGGCGTTGACCAGGCCGCAGGCGGAGAGGCTCACGGCCGCACCGGCGGCGAGGAGGGCGAGGGAGGTGTTACGCAGGGCAGGGGAAAGGAGGGCAGGGGTGGGGGAGGACATGGAGGAGCTCCGGATTCTTCGTGAAGGGGCCCGCCGGTCGGGGGGTGGCGGGCAGGAAAAGAATTCACCAGCTGGTACGCGGTGTCAACGGGATTCGGGGGGATACCGCGCCGTGCGGGGGCGGTGAGGGCGGCGAAGGCAGGTAGTGCAACGGGAACGGCCCCGGTCGGTGGACGCGATGTCCTCCGACCGGGGCCGTCGTACTGCTGTGCGCCATCAGGGACTCGAACCCCGGACCCGCTGATTAAGAGTCAGCTGCTCTGACCAACTGAGCTAATGGCGCCTGTTTTCGCTGTGAGCCCTGCGGCTTTCTGCGGCAACGGAGTTAACTCTACCGGAACTTTTGAGCCCTCCGAGCCAGGAAGGGCCCGATGTGCGCCACGCCATGCAGGACGCCCGCATGAGCGGGGCTCAGGCGGGGAAACAGCTGCCCGGGCAGCACTCTCGGGTGGCACTCCGGACTCTCGGGTGGCACTCCGGGCGGGGTTCTCCGACGCACCTCGGAGACCCCACCCTCGGGGCGCAGCCCGGGCATACGGGAACGGCCCCGGTCGGTGGACGTGATGTCCTCCGACCGGGGCCGTCGTACTGCTGTGCGTCATCAGGGACTCGAACCCCGGACCCGCTGATTAAGAGTCAGCTGCTCTAACCAACTGAGCTAATGACGCCTGTTTTCGCTGTGAGCCCTGCGGCTCTCTGCGGCAACGAAGTTAACTCTAGCAGGAGCGTGAGGTGGTCGCGAACCGGTTTCGGGGCCGGCCGGGGTCGGCCCCGTCACATCGCGGCCCTCGCCCCTCGGGCTCTTTCGAACCTGACGGGCGCGGTCCGGGCGGCCTGCTCCGGTTTAGGAGAAGGCCATGACCAGGGCGATGATGATGCCGATGGTCAGGACGACACCGACGCCCGCCAGCACCAGCGGCAGGATCGGGCGGCGCGGAGCCTCCTCGGGCTCGGGGTTGTCGTCGACGAACCGGCGGAAGTGCTGCGTGGTTCCCGCCGGGTCCGGGTCGAGATTGGGATCGTTGTTCTGCGTCATGGAGCTGACACTAGCGACTCATGAGACCGCTGAGCACCCCCTGGGGCAGATCTGGTCGATCTCACAACTCTCCATTGGGCTGGCCGGAACCCGGACTTTTCGAAAACCCCTTGTGAGCGCCGTTGTGGCTGATGTGACTGCTGTGACTCCGCTTTCCCGGGCCGAGAATTTTCTCTGCCTGAAAGCCGCCCGTAAGACCGACCGCGAAGACTCAGGAGCGGGGTTCGGAGCCCGGTCGGTACTTCCCCGCGGCCGTGCCCGACCCCAAGGGCCCGGCGCGCAGCACGGCGGCCATCCGGGCCGTGGGCGAGACGCCGTGCGCCGGGTCCGCCCGTTCCACCAGCCGGACCAGCTCCGCGGCGGGGTGCTCCGGATGGGCGTCCAACCAGGCCACCGCCATCCGCAGCGCCAAGGGAAGACCACCCGCCAGCTCCGCGATCCGCCGCAGCGCGTGCGGTGGGCAGCGGCCGGATCCCAGCAGGGAGCGCAACAGGGCGACCGCGTGTGCCTGCGGCAAAGCGTCCACCGGAACGGCCCGCAGCCCGTCCCGGATCAGCAGGTCGGCCAGCCAGTGACGGCTGGCCACCACGGCCGAGCTCCCCGGGGTACCCGGGAGCAGGGGCCGTACCTGGTGGGCGGTGGCGGCGTTGTCGAGCACGAGCAGCACCCGGCGCCCCGCCATCAGGGAGCGCACCCGGGCGGCGGCCTCGTCGGGTTCGGTGAAACCGCGGTCCGGGTCCGCGGAGTCAGGGTTTCTGGGGTTGGCCGTCCCCGCGGACAGGGAGCGGACGAGGCGGCCCAGGACGTCCGCGGGGTGGAGGGGGCCACCGTCGGGGCCGCGCAGGTTGACGTAGAGCTGGCCGTCGGGGAAGTGGGTGGCCACCGAGTGCGCCCAGCGCACGGCCAGGGCGCTGCTGCCCGCCCCGGCCGGGCCCCGGACCAGGACGCTGCCGGGCACGGGGGAACAGGGGTCCACGAGGCGGTCGATCTCGGCCAGGGTGTCGGCGCGGCCGACCAGGGTGCGGGGGGCCGCGGGGAGTTCGGCCGGGATGAGGCAGGTGGCGGGCCCGGTGGCGGGTTCGGGTCCGCGCCGGGCGGCGCAGGGCTTGGTATCGGGGTGGGCCCGCTGACGGGGCACAGCCGTTCCTGACCCGGTGGTTCCCGGATCGGTGGTTCCCGGTTCCGGGGTTGTCGATCGGAGGGCCACCGGCGGGGCGGCACTCCGCAGGGCCGCCCCGGGCCAGACGACGCCCTCCGCTCGGGAGCGCAGACCGAGCCTGGAGTCGAGATCACCGCGCAGGATTCCGTGGAAGGTCTCCTGGAGTTCGCGGCCGGGGTTGGCGCCCAAGCGTTCGGCGAGCACGGAGCGGGCCCTGGCGTAGACCCGTAGGGCCTCGCTCTGGCGTCCGGCCCGGTAGAGGGCGATCATCTGGACCCGGATGAGGGGTTCGCGTTCGGGGTGGTCTGCAGCGATGGGGCCGATGCTGGCGGCGACGCGTTCGTGCTCGCCCCGGGCCAAGGCTGCGTCGAACCCCCGTTCGGCCACTCGCAGAAGCTCCTCGTTCAGGCGCGGGACGTCCTGTGTGTGCAGCAGCGGCGCGGCGACGTCGGCCAGGACCGGGCCGCGCCACAGGCGCAGGGCGTGGGAGAGGAGGTCGGCGTGGGTGTCGGTCTCCCCACGGGCGGCGGCCAGGTCCGCCCGGCCGGCCAGGGCGCGGAAGAGCAGGAGATCGGAGCGGTGGTGGTCCAGGTCGATCCGATAGCCGCCGTCGGCGCCCTGGATGAGCGGGGCGCCCAGGTGCTGTTCGAAAAGGGCGCGGGCCCGGGCGATGTGGACCTGGAGTGTGCCCCGGGCGGCCTGGCCCGGGGTGTCCCAGACGCGGGCGATGAGGTCGTCGGTGGACACGACCCGGCCGGTGTTGAGTAACAGGGTGGCCAGGAGGGCGCGGCGGCGGTCCCCACGCAGGCTCAGCGAGACACCGTCGACCTGGACCCCGAAGCGGCCCAAGAGACTGACGTAGAGTCCCTGGGAAGCGGGTTCCAGCCGAGCGGGTTCGGCGGGTTCGAGTTCGACGGTCGCCTCGTCCCGTGTTCCCGGCGGGTCGAGCAGCGACACGGATTCATCCCCCCTGTGAGGCCGACACGGATGTGTTCGGGTGCCGACGTGTCGCCTCCCTCCCAGGGTGCCGCCTGAGCTGGGATCACGCAATCAGAACAGGGCCACTTGCCGCACGGGCCGTCCCTTGAAATCCTTGAATCTCCCGGTTTTTCCCGTCAGTGCGTTGACTCAGCACCACGACCGAAAGAAACTTTCCTCCATGGCGCAAATTCCGAAGTCGTCTGGTGACCGTGCGAACCGGGGTGACGTTTCCTCGTCACCGGTCCCGACGACGGTCCTCCGGATCAGGTCACTGCTCCCTTCCCTGGCCCCCGCCGAACAGCGGGTGGCCCAACGGGTCGTGGACGACCCCGAACGCGCCGCGGCCTCCTCCATCACGCAACTCGCCAAGGACTGTGCGACCTCCGAGGCCACCGTCATCCGGTTCTGCCGCACCATCGACTTCAGCGGCTACCGCGAGCTGCGGCTGGCCCTGGCTACCGAGGCCGGGCAGGCGCGGGGGGCGCGTGCCGACTCCGCGGAGCTGGCCAGCGACATCAACCCCGACGACACCCTCATCACCGTCGTCCAGAAGATCGCCTACACCGACGCCCGCGCGGTGGAGGAGACCGGTGCGGCCATGGACGTGGAGGTCCTGCGCTCGGTCATCGACACGATGTCGAACGCGCGGCGGATCGACGTGTACGGGGTGGGCGCGAGCGCGTTCGTCGGCGCCGACCTCCAGCAGAAGCTGCACCGGATCGGGCTGACGTCGTTCGCGTGGTCGGACGCGCACGTGATGCTGACCAGCGCGGCCCTGCTGGAGGAGGGTGACGTGGCGATCGGGATCTCGCACCGCGGCACCACCATCGACACCGTGCAGGCGCTGTCCGAGGCGGGCCGCAGGGGCGCGCGGACGGTGGCGATCACCAACTTCCCCCGGTCCCCCATCGGTTTCGCCGACCACGTGCTCACCACGGCGGCGCGGGAGACCCTGTTCCGCTCGGGTGCCACGGCCTCCCGGCTGGCCCAGCTGACGGTGGTGGACTGCCTGTTCGTGGGGCTCGCGCAGATCCGGTACACGGACAGCATGAGCGCTTTGGAGACCACCTACGAGGCGGTGCGGGGGCTGCGGCTCAGCGACGACCGCAGACGTCGGCGGAGCGGTTCACCCGCCACCGACAACGACGGCACCACCGGAAACGACGACTGACCCGCTACCCGCGTCGGTTCCGTGGTTCGGCCCTTCCGGGCGCGGCCCGGCGCGGCCGGATGGAAGGACAAGCACGGGTGCGGACCGAACAGGAGAGCGCAGTGCAGGGCGGCACGGAACAGAACCCGCAGGACCGGGGACCGGACGGACGGGGGCCCGGCAGCGGGCCGGGCCGAGGAGCGGGTAGCGGGTCCGGTAGCACTGACGCCGTGATCGTGCGGGCGCCCACCGAGGCCCGTAACTCGGGTACCTACGACATCGACATGATCCCGGCGCTGGACATCCTGCGGCAGATCAACGCCGAGGACACCACCGTCGCGGCGGCTGTGGGCGCGGTGCTGCCGGAGCTGGCCCGCGCGGTGGAGCTGGGGGTGGCGGCGCTGGAGAAGGGCGCGGCCATCCACTACTTCGGGGCGGGAACCTCGGGGCGGATCGCCGCGCAGGACGCCGCGGAACTGCCGCCGACCTACGGAGTTCCCGCGGAGTGGGTGGTGGCCCACCACGCGGGCGGCGGCGAGGCGCTGGTGCGCGCCGTGGAGGGGATCGAGGACGACTGGGAGTCCGGTCGGATCGACGCGTCCGGAGTGGCCCCCGGTTCGCTGGTGGTCGGCCTGGCGGCCAGCGGGCGGACCCCTTACGTGGGCGGTGCGCTGGAGGCGGCCCGTAAGCGGTCGGCCGCCACGGTGTTGATCAGCGCGAACCCGGACGCCCCGCTGGCCGGGGGCGCCGACGTGCACGTGGGTGTGTCCACGGGCGCCGAGGTGATCGCCGGGTCCACCCGGATGAAGGCGGGCACCGCGCAGAAGCTCCTGCTCAACGCGTTCTCGACCGCGGTGATGGTGCGGATGGGGCGGACCTACTCGAACCTGATGGTGGGTGTGGACGCCACCAACGGCAAGCTTCGCGGGCGAGTGGTGACCATCCTGGTGGAGGCCACCGGCCTGGACGAGCAGACGTGTGCCGAGGCGTTGACGGGGGCCGAAGGCGACACCCGGACGGCGCTGGTGTCGCTGCTGGCCGAGGTGGACGCGGCCACGGCGGCGCGGGCTCTGGAGAAGGGCCGCGGCCGGGTGCGCGCGGCCCTGACCGAGCTGGGCCTGCCGGGCCAGCAGGCCCCGGGGATCCAGGCATGCTGACCACAGAGGTTGAGCACACCTAGATCGTTGATGGGGGTGGCTCCCCCGTATTCCCCGTGATCTTGCTACCAGAAGCAAGTTCGGCGCCTTGGGTTCCAGTGGCTCCGGGCTTCTGGTAGCAAGATCATCCCGGGAGAGGGGCCGCCTGGTGTTTCGCGGACGGGGGTCAGGTGTCCAGGGCGGCGGGGATCAGGCCCAGGGGCGGGGAGCCGAGCTCCAGGAGGGCGCGGTGGAAGCGGGGCAGGGAGAACTCACTCCCCCACTGTTCCCTGGCGCGTTCGCGTAGCGCCATGATCTCCAGCTTTCCCCAGGTGTAGCGGCCGTAGGTGGGGTCGAACGTGGCGCGCCGGGCCTCAGAGAGGGCCGCCGGTCCCTGGAGCGGGGTGTCCTCGCTGAAGCGGGCCGCCGCCTCCTCCACGGTCATCGTGCCGGTGTGCATGCCGATGGCCACGGACAGCCGGGTGACGCGGATGAGCGCCTCCAACCACACGCCGATCTCGAAGTGGTCGGCGGTCCAGTCCGGGTCCCCGAGCCGCTCGGCCGCGTACGCGCCGAAGCCCTCCTCCAGACACATCTCCTCGGCGTAGTGCGCCCAGCCCTCGGCGAAGGTCATGGAGTGCAGGGCCCGCCGGACCTCGCTCGGGGCGCGGCGCAGGGCACGCCCGTGCGAGAAGTGGCCGGGCGCGACCTCGTGGACGCTGACCGCCGGGAGGGTCGTGTGGCTGAACTGCTCCAGCCACTCGGCGGCCTCCGTCTCGGACAGCTCCGAGTCGGGCGGGGTGATGTAGTAGAAGGACGGGTTGTCCTGCTCCCAGGGCCCGGACCAGGCCATCATCGCGGTGGCCCAGCGCAGCGCGGGCGGGGGCACGTCCACCCGGCACTCGCCATCGCCGTAGGGGGCCAGCCCACGTTCCTCGGTGAAGTCGAGGGCGATCCGCGTCCAGGTGCGGGCGGCGCCGAGGACCCCGTCGGTGTCGGGGTGCTGTCGGGTGAGTTCGCGGCTGAACTCCATCGGGTCGCGCCCCGGGGCCAGCCGCTCGGTGGCCTCGGCGAGCTTGGCGCGCAAGCGGTCGCGTTCGGCGTCGGCGCGTGCGGCCAGGGCGTCGAGGTCCACCTCCATGGCCTCGCCGGTACCCATCAGACGGCTCAGCGCCTCGGTGCCCAGCGCGGCGCTGTCCGGGCCGTGTTCGGCGGCGTGCTCGACGTGGTCCAGCAGCCGTGCGTGGGCTGCCAGGGCCTCGCGGCGCACGTCCTCAGGGACGCTGTCCGGGATACCTTCGGCCAGCCCCCGGACCGCGCCAAGGAGAGACTGCGCGATGGGTGCCGAGAGGCAGTCCAGTGCGGCGGTCGCGTTGTCGGCCAGACTCGGCCAGAGCCGCAGGTGTGCGGTGCGGGCGGCGTCGCGCTCGGCTTCGGGCGCGTACTCGCGGTCGTAGCCGGACAGGTCCATCTCACCGGCGTGGTAGAGCGGGTTAGCGCGGTGCCACTGGAGTTCGCCCAGCTCGTAGCGGAGGGCGTTCTCGAAGGCGGAGAGGTGGGCCTCGTCGTGGGGGTCGGCCAGGGGTTGGCCGCCCAGCTTCGCCAGGGCGGCGCTCACCCCCTTCGGGGAGAGGTCGGCGGCCCGGCCGTCGTACTCGTGCATCCCTGCGCCTTCTCGCATGCCGCCGGGCATGAGGTCGGCGATCGCGCGCAGCCGCGGGGAGAGTTCGTCATCGTGTGACCGTGCAGAACTTTGAGACTGTGCAGAGCTGTGTGGCTGTGCAGGATTGTGTGACTGTGCAGGCATGCGCAGACTCTAACCTTGGACAGCCGCACCGGAAGAAAGGTTTTTCGCGCGTATGTTCCCCCAGCCCAGCCGTTTCCTTCGTACCTCGTGGTCGCGGGACCCCTTCGCCCTCGGTTCGTACTCGTACCTGCCGCCGAACCCGCTCGGTGCCCACGTGCGCACGCACCTGGCCGAGTCGGTGGGCGGGCGGGTGCACTTCGCCGGGGAGGCGACCTCGGCCCAGGCGCCCGCCACCACCGCCGGAGCCCTGTTGAGCGGGCGCCGGGCCGCCCGGGAGATCCTGGAGACCGCCCGGGAGGGGCAGAGCGTCACCGTGGTGGGGGCGGGGTTCGCGGGGCTGGCCTGTGCCCGCAAGCTCGTGAAGGCGGGGCTGCGGGTGACCGTGCTGGAGGCGCGGGAGCGGGTCGGCGGCCGGGCCTGGACCACGTGGGTGGACGGTATGCCGGCCGACCTCGGCGCCTCCTGGATCCACGGGCACAAGGGCAACAAGATGACCAAGGTGCTGCGGCGCTCCGGTGGCCGGGCGCTGCCGTTCGACTACGACAACGCCGCCGGGCGGGACCGGGCGGCGCTGCGTGAGCTGGGACGGCTCACCAAGGACATGGACGACCGGCCCGACGCCGACACCGCCCCCATCTCCGCGGTACTGCCGCCGGACCCCTCGCCCGCGCTGCGCTCGGCGGCCAACATGGTCTACGCGCAGGAGTACGGGGCCGAACCGCACCAGCTGTCCATCACCGCCGACGAGGAGGGCGTGGGCGGACGCGGCGGCGACCTGCTCCTGCCCGACGGCTACGACCGGCTGGTGGAACAGGTCCGCGACGGTCTGCCCGTGCGCACCGGCGCGGTCGTGACCGGGGTCGGGTACGACACCGAGGGGACCGTGGTCCGACTGCGGGACGGGGAGGAGGTCCCCGGCGACCACTGTGTGGTCACGCTGCCGCTGGGGGTACTCAAGTCCGGGTCGGTGACCTTCACCCCCGAGCTGCCCGAGGAGAAGCGGGCGGCCGTCGACACCCTCGGTATGGGCCTGCTCGACAAACTCTGGCTCTGGTTCCCCGAGGTGTTCTGGGCGGCCGACGCCGACGTCATCGAGTGGTCGGACCCCGAGGACCCGGGGCTGTGGTCCTACTGGGTCAACGGGTACAAGGCGTTCGGCCGGCCGGTTCTGCTCGGTTTCAACGGCGGGGACCAGGCCCACCGGGTCGCGGGGCTGACCGACGAGCAGGCCGTGGACAGCGCGATGTCCGCGCTCCGCCGTATGCACGCTTGAGTTCCGGACACCGGTGCCGAGCATCGCTCGGAACTCCGGCAGGGTTCCGGTCGTCTCCCCTGATGTGACGACCTCCGAATCCCAGAATCCCGACGTCGACCCCGCATCCGAGGACCGCGTACCCGAGAACGACGCCGCGGAGGGCAGCTCCGGGGCGCTGCCGCGACGGCACCGTCTGTTGGCCCTGCTGGCCGTGTCCGCCCTGATCCTGGCGTGTGTGCCGTTCGTGTGGATGCTGGCCTCCACCGGCGACCAGCGCCACACCGCCGAGACGGTGCCCGACCGGCCGGTGGCGATCGTCCTGGGCGCGGGGGTGCGTCCGGACGGCCTGCCCAGCTATCTGCTGGCCCAGCGCCTGGACCTGGCGGTGGAGCTGTACGAGGCCGGAAGCGTCCAGGCGGTGCTGGTCACCGGGGACAACGGGGTCGAGCACTACAACGAGACCGACACCATGCGCGACTACCTGGTGGACGCGGGTATCCCGGAGGACCGGGTGGTCGGTGACCACGCCGGGTTCTCCACGTGGGACTCGTGCGCCCGCGCCAAGGAGGTGTTCGGGGTGGAGGAGGCCACGGTCCTCACCCAGGAGTTCCACCTGCCGCGCGCGGTGCGCCTGTGCCGGGCGGCGGGGATCGACACGGTCGGGGTGGGCGGTTCCAGCATGAGCGAACGCGCTTTCGCCACCGTCTACGGGTGGGCCCGCGAGGTCCCGGCGTCGGTTCGGGCGCTGGGCACCGTGGTATTCCAGCCCGACCCCAGGTTCCTAGGCGACTACGAGAGCGGTGTGGACGACGCCCTGGCCGCGCACGCCGGAGAAGAGGCGCGCTGACCCGAAGGGCTGAACAGACGGCGAAACCCGCGCCCGTGCCTGTTCGGGGCTCCGGGAGCGGGTTTCGCCGTGGCTGGTCCGTCTGGGGTTCAGCCGTAGGGGTCAGCGGCCCCCGCCGAAGAGGCGATCGAACAGGCTGGTGGGCGCCTGCGGCTGCTGCGGGGCGGGGGCCTCGGGAGCCTCCTCGGCCTCCGGCTCGGACTCCACGCCGACCAGGGCGCAGAACTCCTCCATGCCATCCGGCAGCGCCCAGGCGCGCAGGGTCGCGGTGAACTCCTCGTCCTCCCACGCCGAGGCCGGGAGTTCGGCGATGGTCCACAGGACCTTCAGCGTCTCCTCCTCGTACTCGGCCTGGGCGTGCTCCTCCGCCGTGTAGCCCTTGGAGCGGGGGCCCAGGACGATCTCCAGGGCCGCACCGGTGACCAAGGCGCGCGACTCGTCCTCGCCCTTGATCAGACCGGGCAGGATGTCCAGGCGCAGCCGGCGGGCGCGGTCCCCGGCGCGACCCAGCGCCAGGAAGCCCAGGACCTGCGGGGAGCGGTTGCCGCAGTGCGGCCACGACTCGTTGAACAGACCCTCGTAGCCCACCGAGGTCCCGCCGCCGCGGCCGATCCGGCGCAGCCCCTCGCGCGGGGTGTTCTCGCCGTGGATCAGGACCAGCGCCACCGAGGCGGCGAAGGAGTTGTAGAGGTTGCCACTGGCCATCTGGTGGGTCAGGGCGACGGTGGTGTCGACGTCCGCGGGGTCGGCGACCAGACCGAGCGCGAACAGCTCCGCGGGCAGCGGCTCACCGCTGTCCAGGCCCTGGGTCATCATCTCGCGCATCGAGGTCGGGGCCTTGGGTGTGGGGCGCAGATCCTTGGCGAGCAGCATCTGCGAGGCACCGGTGATCTCGGAGGAGATGCGCTCGGCGTCGGCGGGCAGGAAGCCCAGCAGGTAGCTGACCCACTCCCCCGCGCGGTCCAGGCCGCCCCGGTTGGCGCCGCCCTTGAGCAGGGTGACCAGGTCGGGGACCCGGGCCAGGACGGCCTCGTAGGTGTCCAGCTCGGCCTGCAGGAGCTCGGCGCCGTCGTCGGCCTCCAGCACGGCGAGCCGGTTGCGCATCCGGTGGAAGTACTGCTCGTCGGGGGCCTCCTCCATCCAGGTGCGATACTGCGCGCGGACCTTCTCCGCGTCGTTGGAGACGGCCCAGGCCACCTCGTCGCGCCACTGGTCGAGGTCCCTGGCTTGCGGGAAGCGGTCCTCGGCGTGCGCGCTGACCAGCTCGAGGAGGAGGCTCAGCGGGCGCCAGCGGTCGGTGGGCGGGGTCTCTTCGGCGATCGCGATGTCGACCAGGCGGTCCACGGCCTCGGGGGCGGCCCGGTGACCGGGTGCGGGGAAGTGGATGATGTCGTGGAGGTCGGACAGGGCGCTGTCGCTGGCCGCGACCTGTGCGAGCAGCTCGGGGATGCGCTCGCCGCCGTCGGGGGCCAGAGCGGCCCAGTCCACCGCCTCCGCGCTCTCCACGTTCTCCGTGTTGTCGTTTTCTTCGTTTCCCGTGGTCGCGTTCATAGGCCCGATTATCCCGGCTCAGGGGTTCTGCGCGAATCGGCGGCGGGGTCGTGCTTCTCACCGGCCCCGGGGGAACCTTTCGGTGGGCTCTCGGGGGTGGCCCGGCGCAGGCCACCGGGCCCCGACGCCCGATAGATTGCTGTTCAGGCGGCTCAGAAAGGCACAGGTTATGCACGCGTGGGGATCCCGATCGGACGAGGACGACCCTCAGGACAAGACCCTGCGGCGGCTCCAGGACCTGATCCGGTTCGAGATGGTGTCTCGGGCCGATGAGGGCCGGGCCCGCCTGCCCAACGAACCCCTCCTGATGAGGACCTACGACGCGAGCCGGGACACCGTGCGCGAGGCGCTGAGACGGCTGGTGGAGGCAGGGCTGGTCCTCCGGCGCCCGGGGCTGGGCACCCTCGCCATCGGAGACCAGCGCAAGCTGCCGACCGACCTCCCCCCGCCCCGAACCCCCCTGGCCGAGCACGTGGGCGCCGTCCCAGGCCGCCCCCGGGTCCTTTTCTGGGGCCTGGTCCCGGCACGGCCCGTCGTGGCCCGGGAACTCGACGGGGTGGAAACGGGTGACCCCTGCCTGTGCGTCGACTACGTGCTCGTCCGGGGTGATCAACCGGTCGGGGTGGTCACCAACTACCTGCGCGCCGGGGAAGCCTCCCTGTTGGACGAGACCGCGTTCGACTCCGACCTCTACGCGCTGCTGGAGCACGCGGGCATCGGGTTCGACGCCTTTGACGTGGCCGTGCAGGCGTCCCGTGCCGACAGGAGCGTCGCACCGCTCCTGGATGTCGAGGCGGGCGAACCCGTGCTGTGGCTGGAGCAGACGCTGCGTAACGGCGAGGGCGAGGTGTTCGGCCTGGCACTGTGCCACTTCCAACGCGAGCTGCGGCTGGACTTCGTCGGTATCTCGCGGACGCGTCGGCGGACGGCCCCACCGGAGGTGTAGGCCGCCCGCCGCCCGGCTCAGCGGGACCGGTGGGATCAGTGGGCGACGTCGAACCCGAAAGCCGGTTCGGTGTACCTCTTCTCAGGAACGTCGTGAAGCAGCTGGGCAAGGGCGAGGAACTGCTGTTGCAGCGCCACGATCGCCTCCCGCTCCGTCGGGTCGGTGGCCAGGTCCTGAAGGTTCATCGGTGTCTCCTGTCGTGGTTCTCGTTACGGCCGTCGTTCACGCGGCGGCCGGGACCGGGCCGGGCTCCTGGAGATGGAAGTCCGTCCGCCGCTGGAGGGCGTCGCCCGCGCGCAGCACCAGCGCGTCCTCCCAGGCGCGCCCCGCGATGGTGAGGGAGAGCGGGGTGTGCTCGGTGGAGAGGCCGATGGGCACCGCAAGGGTCGGCACACCGACCGGGTTCCAGTAGAGCGTGTGGATGGACCGCATGGCGTTGAGCGGTTCCGCCCCGGAGAAGTCAGCGAGCGCTGGTGCCCCTTGGTGCCCGGTCGGAGTGATGACGAGATCGACTTCGTGGAAGACTGCGGCGACCCGCTCCCGAACGACGCGGCGCACCCGCTGGGCCTGAATGTAGTCGGCCGCGCTGAGCACGGAGGCGGCTCCCAGGCTCACTCGGAGCCCCTGGCTGTAGTCGTCCCACCGTTCCTTGAGGTCGGGCAGGTGGTAGGTGAGCGCCTCGCTCGCCATCACAACGAGGTCGATGACGGAGGCTTCCTCGTACATCGGCAGCGTTACCGGGACGATCGTCGCACCAGCCTCCTCGAGCTGGCGCAGGGCGTTCGCGAAGAGCGCGGGCTGCGCGGGATCGATGCCCTGGAGGGCGTACCGGTCCAGGTCGTCCACGCCGATACGCACACCGGTGAGATCACCGTTGAGAGCACCCGGGTAGTCGTCAACGGGCTCCCGCGAAGCGAACCCGTCAGAGGCGTCGGCACCAGCGAGTACGGACAGGAGCAGAGCGCAGTCCGCGGCGCTGCGCGCCATGGGACCGATGTGGTCCAGGGTGTGGGCCAACGGAACGATGCCCGACCTCGGGACCCGGCCGAACGTGGGCTTGAGCCCGGTAATGCCGTTGTAGGCGGCGGGCATACGGATGCTTCCGGCCGTGTCGGTGCCGAGCGCGCCGAGGAACATGCCCGCGGCGACCCCCGAGCCGGAGCCCGAACTGGAGCCGCCAGCCCATCGGTCGCTGTCCCAGGCGTTGCGCGGCACCGGGAAGGGCTTGGCGGCGTCCGGGATCCCGGCCGCGAACTCCATCGTCGTGACCTTGCCCGTCACGATACCGCCGGCCTCCTTCACTCGCCTGACGACGGCGGCGTCACCGGCGGTCTCCCCCCAGGCGGGGTCCAGGATGAGGCTGTTCGCGGTCGTGGGCCCGCCCCTGGCAGCCATGTTGTCCTTGATCCCGACGGGGATCCCTTCGAGCGGGCGGATCGGAGCTCCACTGGCGATGCGTTCGTCAGCGGCGCGGGCGGCTTCCCTCGCGGAGTCGTCGAAGCGGGTGATGTAGACACCGAGCTCGCCGTCACGGGCGTCGGCGTTGGCGAGGCCCTCCTCGACGAGCTCGGTCGCGGTGACACGCCCCTCGCGCAGGTCCACCGCTGTGTCGGTGATGGTCCGGGTTTTCATTCCGGTTTCCCCTCTGTGTCGCGGACCGCCAGAGTGGACCGGGGAATGTTGCGCGGCACGACACCGCGCATCACGACCGAATAACGGAGATGCGGATGCTGAACCCCCTGCTCAGCGTGGGTTTTCGTGAGCTCCGAGGGTGCTGGGTAGCGGCTGAGGGCCGCGTAACTCCCCTGTTCGCGGCTCGACTGCGGAGTTACGCGGGAACGGGGTCTTTCAGGAGGGCTTCAGGAGCCCTCAGCTGTCCTTGTCGGTGAGCTCGCCGCGGGCGGGTTCGGGGCGCAGGACGGCGTCCTTCAGCGCCTTGGCGGCCGCGCCGACCTCCCGGGCGTAACCGATGAGGGTGGAGCGGCGGCGGGCGCCGAGGCTGGGGTCGCCCACGCCCACGGCGTCGATCCCGGCGGCTCGGGCCAGGGAGACGGTGCGAGGAAGGTGGAAGGACTGCGTGACCATGGTCGCCGCGTCCACCCCGTAGAGCCCCTTGATCCGCACACAGGTGTCCCAGGTGCGGTAGCCGAACGGGTCCGCCGTCACCCGGTCAGCAGGCACGCCCCGGGTCACCAGGTAGTCGGTCATGGTGTCGGTCTCGCGGCGGGAGACCTCCCGGTTGTCCCCGGAGACCAGGACGCGGTCGACCTTTCCGGTCTCCATCAGCCGCACAGCCAGGTCGAGGCGGCGTGCGAGCAGCGGGGAGGGGCCGTCGGCCCAAGCGGCGGCGCCGAGCACCACCGCGACGGGCCGGTGGGGCACGGTCTCCACGCTCCCGCGCCGACCCGTACTGGCCAAGTAGGTCCAAGCGAAGGGCGACAGTCCGAGGGCGAGCACGCCTGCTCCGGCCGCCACGATCCAGATACCCACAGCCGAGTGTCCTCCCCGTTCGGCGCGCGGCCCCTGCCGCGCGGCCACACCATCATGGCGCACGGCAGTAGTGGGCGGTCCGGTGTCTCAGCTCTCGAGGCGGACACCCTCCCGATCGGGGCAGGCGTGTGTTCAAGCCCCTCGCGTTGCCTCTCCCGGCGCCGCAGGCTTCAGTTGGCACGGGGTCAGTCGGACCCGGTCCGGCCTCCGTTCACCGTCTGGTGAGGGGTCGCCTGAACGGGGCGCGTGCTGCCGCGGACCACCAGGCGGGTGGGAAGCGTCATGGTCGGTGGAGGCTCACCACCGGATTCCAGGAGGTCGACGAGGATCTGGGCGATGAGGTTTCCCTGCTCGGCCACGGGCTGCTCGACGGTCGTCAACTCCAGGACGTCGGCGAGTTCGTGGTTGTCGAAGCCGACCAGCGAGATGTCATCGGGAACCCGCAGACCGCTGCGACGGATGGCCTGGAGCGCCCCGAAGGCCATCTCGTCCGACTGCGCGAAGACGGCGGTGGGACGCGTGGCGCCGCTGAGGAGGGTGCTCATGGCGCGCTCACCGCCCGCCACGGTGTAGTCCCCGACCGCCTCCAACTCGGGCCGGTAGCCGATACCCGCCTCGTGCAGGACCTCGCGGTAGGCGCGGGAGCGGTCGCGCGGAGTGGTGAAACTGTGCGCGACCGGGCCGCCCCCGCAGATGTGCGCGATGTCGCGATGACCCAGCATGACCAGGTGGCGCATGGCACTGGTGGCCCCCGCCACGTCGTCGATGCGTACGCACGCGAAGCCGTCCACCTCCGCTCCCACCAGCCCCAGGGGCACGCCGAGCCCGGACAGGGTGGCCGCCTGCTCCTCCGACAGCGGCATGCTCAGCACGGCCACCCCGTCAACCCGGCGCCGCAGCGGCATCGCC
Source organism: Nocardiopsis valliformis DSM 45023 (assembly GCF_000340985.1). NCBI lineage: Bacteria > Bacillati > Actinomycetota > Actinomycetes > Streptosporangiales > Nocardiopsidaceae > Nocardiopsis > Nocardiopsis valliformis. The sequence continues at coordinate 21,875 of NZ_ANAZ01000016.1, read as the reverse complement.
TCGAAGAAGCGGTCACGGCTGACCGCGTCGGCGAGGTTGTACAGCAACAGATCGAAGCCCTTCGCCCTGAGAACCTCTTCGATACCCACGATCAGCTGCCCGAAGAACCACCGGTTTACGTAGGGCGCCACCACAGCGATCGTCTGGGTGCGCCCGCTCGCCAGGCGCGAGGCGCTCGGTGTGATGGTGTAGTCCAGTTCGCGCGCGATGCGCACGATACGCAGGCGTGTGCCCTCGGCGACGCTGGGCAGACCGCGAAGAGCGCGTGACACCGTCGCCGTGGAGACGCCGGCCCGGTTCGCCACATCTGCAAGGCTCGCTCCCACTGTTCTTCCCCTCGATCAGCACCAACCACCTCTGACCGGCACCTGGCGGCCCAGACGAAGCCTAGTGCGCTCTCGTCCCGGCCCGGGGCCGCGTCGCGCCGGGTGGCAGGGCAGACCGATGAAGCGGCCCCGGAGCGGGTTCGTCGGAGCGCAGCGCGACCGAAACGTCGTCACGGTCCGCGTAGGGATCCCGTACGCGCCTCACCTGGACCGGGAGGGTTCGGTGGTCGGCGCCACGGGCCCAGCAGGCACCCGGATCGCGCCCGTAGGACACGGCACAGGCCACGAAGACCCCGTCCGCGTACAGTTCCAGGTACTCGCCGAACAGCAGTGCGCGCAGATTCCCGACGGGGCGACGCAGCTCCGTCTCCTGGACGGATCCGGTCCGCCCGCACCGCACCCGCAACCCGTCTGACGCCACGTCCACGGTGAACCCCGACTCCGCGCCCCGGAACACGACCGTCGCCGGTTCACCGCCCACGGTGACGTCCACGACCGCGTCCCACACCGGGGCGCCCGGGTCCGAGGGCGGGCACAGGTAGGTCTCAACGCCGTGCCACCAGCCGAGCCGGGGGCGACCGTCCTGGTCAGTCTCCAGAACCTTGGGTTGAGCGAGCATTCCCCGGCACGGAGCACCGTCGTCGGCCAGGCCGTACCGGCGCTGGACGGTATGCAGCAGCAGCCGCTCACCGCCGGGGCCGTCCACGAGGCGGGGCGCGTAGGGGCCGGGCGGTGCGAGCGGCCCGAGCCGCTCCCACTCCCCGTCAAGACTGTCGGCCCGCCACGCCTCGATGTGGTGGGAGGGAGCGATGGAGCCGAGCAGCAGCCACCCTCCTGGGACTCGTTCGAGGATGGGGCACTCCAGCTCGTCGACGTCGCCGGGCACGAGGAGCGGAGGTCGCACGGTCCACTGGTGCAGATCGTCGGAAACGGCGAGCCCCACGCAGCCGGAGCGTTCGACGGGGCCGTGCGCGGTCCTGGCACACACGAGCATGGCGTAGCGGGCCCCGAAGAGCCCGCCCTCCGGCTCGACGATCCACGGATCCCGCCAGGCCTCCTGATGGCCGGTCCGGTACCACCGTTCGTCCGGACGCACGACCACTCCGCGAACGCGCCGCCATCCCGAGGCGTCGTCAGCTCGGGTCCGTGCCAGGCCCACGGCCTGCCGACGGTGTCCGTCATCATGCACCCCCGTGTAGGCCATCGCCCAACCGTCCCCGTGGCGCAGTGGGTGCATCGTCCACACGCTGGTGTCGTCGAACTCGCCGGACGGGCCCACGCCGAAGGCGGGTCCGAGCGGTTCCCAGCGCACCAGGTCGTGGGAGACCGCCCGACCGTAGGAGGTCTCCAGCAGGCTGACGTCGGAATGCTCGGTCCAGGGGGCCTGCAGGTGCAGGAGGACGTAGGGCGGGCCTCCGACGACCGCGAAGTCGTTGAGGCAGGCTCCCGGGGGTGCGTAGCGCATGGTCCTTGGTCCCGTCGGTGATCGGTGTCGGAGCGGCGCGGCCGTACTGCGGATCGCCGGGGCTTCGCCGCCACCGAGAGCGTGAAGAGGGAATGTAATCGCTTGCACAATACCAACCAACGAGACCCGACAGGCATGCAGACCCAGCGGGCAGTTCAGCGAAGCTTTATCTCCAATCCGTGTTCAGCTAGGCGCCTACCGTGCATCGTTCGTAACGGAGATGCAACGAGTGAATGTAAGCGATTGCATTTCTGTTTCACACGACTAGCGTTTGGTGGCACAGCTCACAGGACACCAGATGTCCGGCGCACGCCCCTCCCCCTGAGGCGGCACCGTCGCCGAACACGGCCGACACGCCGGGTGCCCGCCTAGGAGGAGATGAACGTGCGATCCAAGCGAACCGAACCACGTGGTGCCCTGCGCGCCGTGGCCGCGCTGGCGGCCCCGGTCCTCGTCATGGCCGGATGCGGCACCGGTGGAGGGGCAGCCGGACCCGGAGACGGCGAGGGCATCATCACGGTCTGGGCACACCAGGGCCAGGATCGGGAGGTCGCCGCCCTCCAGAACGCCGTCGACGCCTTCGGCTCCGCCCACCCCGGCGTCACCGTGGAGCTCACTTTCATCCCCGAGGCCGACTACGCGACCACGATCGCCACGACGAGCCCCGAAGAGCTGCCCGACGTACTCGAATTCGACGGCCCCACCATGGCCAGCCTGGTCTACAACGGCAAGCTCTCCCCGATCGACGACTTCGTGTCCGAGGAGGTCGTCACCAACGCCACCGAATCGATCCTCTCCCAGGGCACGCTCGACGGGTCCCTCTACGGCTTGGGAATGTTCGACTCGGGACTCGGTGTCTACGGCAACGCAGCCCTCCTCGACGCGGCTGGTATCAGCTACCCCGAAGGGTTGGAGGACGCCTGGACCGCGGAGGAGTTCACCAACGCGCTGGCGGACCTGGCCGCCGAGGACGGGGACGGCCGTGTCCTGGACGTCAAGCAGAACTACGGTTTCGGCTCCGGCAGCGAGTGGACGACCTACGCGTTCTCGCCCGTGGTCTGGTCCGCCGGCGGCTCGCTGATCGAGAGGGACAGCGCGGACGGCGCGCTGAACGGCCCCGCCGTCGTCGAGGCGCTGAGCCTGGTCCAAGAGTGGGCCGCCTACACCGACGCCAACACCGACGACAACGCCTTCGTCTCCGGAGATGTCGCGCTGTCCCTCGTCGGGCACTGGGAGTATCCCAACTACTCCGAGGCCCTGGGCAGGGGTCTCGTCGTGCTCCCCCTCCCCGACTTCGGCAACGGCGTCAAGACCGGTCAGGGCTCCTGGGCGTGGGGGGTCTCCGGCACCTCAGAAAACGGCTCCGCCGCTGGCTCGTTCATCGATTTCCTGATGGCGGACGAACAGGTCGCCGCCCTGACCGCGGCCAACGGCGCGCCTCCCGGCACGAAGTCCGCCGTCGAGGCGAGTGACCTGTACGGTCCGGGCGGAGACCTGGAACTCTTCGCCACCCAGCTGGCGCGGACGTGCGGCGCGGGGCCGGTCGACACCGACTGCGTGTCCGTGCCCCGGCCGGTGACCGCCGGATACCCGGTCATCACACGCCAGTTCGCCGACGCCTTCACCACCATCTGGGACGGAGGCGACGTCGCCCGAGCACTCGACCACGCGGTCACCGCGATCGACACCGACTTCGCCGACAACGACTCCTTCACCATCTCGTAGTCGGCCCGGCCCACAACGGCCGGACGCCGCACCTTCTACCCGGGCCGCGCCCGCCACAGAGCGCGGTTCCGGTGCGGTGCCCGGCCCCGCGTATTCCTGCGACGCTAAGGATCCTCCATGAACGCTCTCGCTCCGCCGGGTGCTCCCCGGACACGCCCGAAGGCACGCGGCGAAGGGTGGACGGGGCCGCTGATGGCCCTGCCCGCCGTCGCCGGGCTGGGCCTGTTCGTGGCGCTGCCCTTCGCCATGGCCATCGGGCTGTCACTGTTCAACGTGCGCCTCGACTCCTTCCGGCAGCCCGACTTCTTCGCCCTGGAACAGTACCGGCGCATCCTCGTCTCACCGGAGTTCAGCGGCGACTTCTACCGAGCGCTGGGCAACAACGTTCTGTTCGCGGCGGTCATCGTTCCCCTGCAGACGACAGTCGCCCTGGCGCTCGCACTCCTGCTCAACCGTCCGCTGCGCGGCATGCCGGTGTTCCGGACGTTCTTCTTCATGCCGGTCGTCTTCCCGATGGCATTGATCGCGACGGTCTGGCGGCTCATTTTCGACCCCAGCCAAGGAGGCCTGCTCAACTCCGTGCTCGGGTTCGCGACCTTCGGCATGTTCTCCCCGCACGACTGGCTCGGAGCGGCGGGCACCGCCATGCCGTCGATCATGCTGCTGTCCCTATGGCAGGGGGTCGGTTTCCAGATGGTCATCATCCTCGCAGGCCTGCAAGGCATCCCCCGACAGCTCTACGAGGCCGCGGAAGTCGACGGAGCGGGCCGCTGGCAAAGGTTGTGGGCGGTCACCCTGCCGGGGCTGCGCAACACACTCGTCTTCGTCGCCCTGGTCACCACGATCCTGTCCTTCCGCCTGTTCGACCAGGTGTACATCCTGACCCGCGGTGGCCCCGACGGAGCCACCAGCACGGTGATGCACCTCGCGGTGACCACGGCCTTCGCAGAGAGCAACGTCAGTCGCGCGGCGGCCATGACCGTCGTGCTGTTCGTGGTGGTCCTCGCCGTCACCCTGCTGCAGCGCCGCATCGTCGCCCAGGAACGGGAGATCTCATGACCGTGCTCGCCACCCGACCGGCCGTGCCCGAACGTGCCGCGGCACCGCGCCGCAAGCCGATGCGGCGGCTCCACCCGCTCGTGCGGCGCGGACTCGACTACCTCCTGATGAGCACGGTAACGCTGCTCTTCGCCTCACCGATCCTGTACATGTTCGTCGGCAGCCTCAAGCCCGATGACCAGGTTCTCGGCGGATTCTCGGTCTTTGTCCCGAGCGACTTGTCCCTGGACAACTACGCCGGCGTCTTCGCCACGTTCAACAATCCGAGCACCGGGTACTTCCTGAACTTCCTGGGCACGTCGCTGATCGTGACCAGCGTCGTCGTCCTGGGAGGCCTGGTCGTGAACTCCCTGGCCGCATACGCCCTGGCCCGGCTTCGCTGGCGGGGGCGCGATGCCGTCCTCATCCTGGTCCTGGCCCTGGTGGTACTCCCCTTCGAGGCGATCGCGGTACCGCTCTTCTACCTGCTCAACGACTTCCGGAACACCCTGGCGGTGCAATCGGTACCGCTGATCGCCAACGCCTTCTCCATCTTCCTCTTCTACTCCTTCTTCCTGAAGCTCCCGAAAGAGATCGAGGAGGCCGGGCGAATGGACGGCGCCGGCCCCCTAAGGATCTTCGTGCAAATCATCGTCCCCATGAGCAAACCCGTTTTCGCCACCGTCGCCATCCTGTCCTTCCTCACCCAGTGGGGCATGTTCTTGTGGCCGGTGCTCATGGTCAGCGATCCCGCTGTGCGGCCGCTTCCACTGGCGATCAGCGTCTACCAGGGGCAGCCGCCGTTCCAGTGGGGGGACATCATGGCCTTCGGGGTGATGATGGTGCTGCCCATGCTCGTCGTGTTCCTGGTCTTCCAACGCTGGTTCGTGCGCAGTGTGGCCTCAACGGGGCTCAAGGGCTGACCGTGTCGGCAGTATCCGGTACACCGCCACCAGCCAGGCGATAACGCGACCGGCTCACACGGCCCGAACACCTCAGGCCGTGTCAGCGCAGGCGCCGACCGCCCACGGTGTTGCGCCGGTCTCGGGTCAGGAGTCCTCGTCGGTGAGTTCCCCACGCGGGTTCGAGGCGCGGGTTCGAGGCGCGGGTTCGAGGCGCGGGACGGCGTCCTGAGAACCGTAGAGCCCACGGAATCGCACGCGGGTGCCCCGTGTGCGCCAGCCGAACGGATCCCGCCTCCGCCAGAGCAGCCGCCCCGGGAGCAGGAGGTCACCCGAAGAGGTCACTCCAGCCGCCGGACTTCTTGTAACGGACCCTGAGCGTGCCGCCCTGGCTCTTGCCGGAGATGACGAAGTGCGGGGTGCCGTGGCGCGGGATGGAGTCGATGTCCGAGCGGATGCTGCCGAACCACGAGGCGTCCATGTTGATCTCGGCGGTGGCCCCCTCGGGCAGGATCAGGTCCGCCGACCCCCAGGAGGAGTCCAGCCACACTTCGATGACCGGGGTGGTCAGGCGCGCCTCGCGGAAGTCGAGTCTGGCGGTGCTGAAGTGGGCATCGACCTCGACCCGGTGGGGCACAGTCCACTCGCCCTTGCGCACGACGGGGTAACCGTGCGCCTTGAGGACCAGGGGCTGGCCACCCACGAGGGGTTGACGGCCCGTGGGCGAGAGTCCCCGGCCGCCGCCGGTCGGGGCTGCTCCGGTGGGTGCGGGACCGCCGAACCCGGCCGCCCCGGCGGGCAGGTCGGCCACGACGGGCCGCAGATCGGCGTAGGTCTTGGCGGCGTAGACCGCGCTGAGGCGCTCGTCGAGTTCTTCGAGGTCCAGTCGGCCCTCACCCGCGGCCTCGCGGAGGATCTCGGCTACCTGGTCGCGCTCGGTGTCCGAGATGCGCATGTGGTTCATGTCGTCGGGGGCCACGTGCTCGTCCCGCTCCTTCCGCCTGTTTTGGTCACCACCAACGTTAGGGCATGGGGCCGGTTCGGGGATTCCCGAGTTCGCGGCGCCGACGGCGGAGAGAGCCCGTTTGTCGTACCCGGCGAAGAGGATGCGTTCCGAGCCTCAGGGGCCCCTGGGTTCACACCTCGCGCGGCCCCGCCCTGGACCGCCGCGGTTTGCCCGCGCCTCACCGCTTTGGAGAGCACGGGGACTGGGTACCGCTTCTCTAGGGTGGTTGAGGACGTGGTTGAGGACTCTGCCGGGGTAGGACGGACCCCGGCAGAGTCCTGAACCACGCGTCGTGCCTCCCCCGGGTGGCTACACAATGTCGCACCGCACACCTTCCTGCACAGAGCGTGTCCGAAACCGGCCAGACTGTGAAACCAGACCCGGGATTCCCTCATGTTTCCGGACCCCTGCCACCTCAGTCCCACTCTCGAATTTCGGCCACCCGCACCCCGCAGGCCAGGACGCCCTCCCCTCTCCCAACTCCCCCAGGAGAAACAGGACGGCGCTGCCCCGAGACGCGAGTTTCGGCCAGCACTATAACCCGCATTTTGGACATAGGCCGCGACTGGAGAACCGCAGGTCACGATCCCCCTCCGCGGGTGCCGTCGAAAATCTTCGCGAGACTCTCGAACACCCTTCCGCAAAGCATCCTTTGAACTGCGAAAATGCCATCCTCAAGGCGATCCGCGCGATCGCCGAGAATCGCCCTCCAAGCGGCGTTTGCCCAAATTCCCCGGCGAGCATCTTTCCAGTGAGAGCGGAGCCACCCGCCGGCTCCACCCTCGCCAGACACCATCCGCTCCGACCGTCCGAAAGAGCCGCCATCAGGTCGAAGACCGGAGGAATCCACGACGTGTCCGCCCTCGCGATCGCCCCGACGTTTCTCAGCGACTTCACCCGCCTCACGCCCGACGTCCAGCTCAACACCCTGGCCGTGATGCGCGCCTACCAGGCCGGTGACCAGCCCGGACTGGAGTCCGTCGCGGGCGCCGCCGACCCCCGGGTCCGGGTCGTCAGCATCGCCCCCGACTGGTCCGGCGTCATCGTCCCCGACCCCGACGTCGAGCCCGGCACCGAGGACGCCGGGCAGGACGAGGCGCATGACCCGCCCTACCGGCTGCTCACCGTGCGCCCGCGCGACGAGGCCCTGCGCTACGCCCGCAGCCTGCGCCCCGAAGCCCTGCCCGACACCCTCGTCGAGGCCGGGATCGACCCCGTCGACCTCACCCCGATCGGCCCGCCCGAGCTCGCCGGAGCGCTCAGCTCGCCCTTCGCCCAGTGGCAGATCACCCTGCACCCGGACCAGCACCGGATCACCGAGGCGCACTTCAACGGTTCGGCACAGATCACCGGCGGCCCGGGCACCGGCAAGACGGTGATGGCCCTGTACCGCGCCGCGCACCTGGCCGAACTGGATGCCGCCGCGCACCCCGGGGACACCCGAGAGTCCGTCCTGCTCACCACCTACAACCGCGCCCTGGCCCAGTCCCTGGCCGACCGTCTGGACCAGCTGCTGCCCGACCCCGGCACCCGCTCCAGGGTCAAGGTGGCCACCATCGACAGCCTGGCCCGCTCCATCGTGCAGACGCACACCAGCACAGCCCCACGGATGGCCGGTAAGGACGAGCTGGCCCAACGCTGGCGCGCGGTCGCCCTCGCCGACGGCCTGCCCTTCTCCGGCCGCTTCCTGGTGGACGAGTGGGAGCAGGTGATCCTGGCCAAGGGTCTGGAGCTGCTACCCGACTACATCCGCTGCGAGCGCAGCGGCCGCGTCCAGCACCTGGCGCCCGAGCACCGGCGGCAGGTGTGGGAGACGGTGCGGCGCTACGTGGGCGCGATGCGGGTGGAAGGACTGTGGTCCTACCCGCAGCTGGCCGGTGAGGCCGCCCGGGTACTGGGCCGGTCCGGCCCGCTGTTCCGGCACGTGGTGGTGGACGAGGCCCAGGACCTGCACCCGGCGCAGTGGCGGATGCTGCGCGCCACGGTCCCGGAGGGCCCCGACGACCTGTTCATCGTGGGCGACCCGCACCAGCGGGTGTCCGACAACCGGGTCTCGCTGGCCTCGCTCGGCATCAACGTGCGCGGCCGCGGCCACCGACTGCGGGTCAGCTACCGGGTGACCCAGGAGATCCTGGACTGGAGCATGCCGATCCTGGGCCGCCGGGCCGCCCTGGGGATGGATGACGACGCCGACACCCTGGCCGGTTACCGTTCGCTGCTGCGCGGACCCGCACCGGTGGTGCGCGGCTGTGAGAGCCGGACCGAGGAGCTCACCGCGCTGGGCGAGTGGGTCCGGGTGTGGCTGGAGGCCGGGGTGAACCCGAGCGAGATCGCGGTGGCCGGGCGCAACCAGTGGGTGGTGCGCGGGGTCACCAAGGAGTTGGCGGCCCGCGGCGTACTGACCACCCCGTTGGAGGGCGCCGGCGACACCGCGGCGGTGCGGGTCGGCACGATGCACCGGATGAAGGGGCAGGAGTTCCGCTGCGTGGCTCTGGTCGGGGTGAGCGACCACCTCCTGCCGCCCAAGGCCGCGCTCGAGGCGGCCGAGGGCGACCAGGTCGCGCTGGAGCACGCCTACCAGCAGGAGCGGACGCTGCTGTTCGTGGCCTGCACCCGGGCCCGGGACGCGCTGTACGTCTCGCATGTGGGACAGCCCAGCCGCCTGATTTCGGAGAACTGGTGAGGTGAGGGCCGGGTTCGAACCCGTGAGTCCCTGAATCGCCCGCAGCAGCCGGGTCCCGGTCAACCGGCCGGGACCCGGTCCAGTTCGGCTCGGATCCGGTTTCGGGAACGGGAAACGGGGGCGCCGTCGCTGCGGCGCCCCCGTTCTTGATGCTGTTCTCCGGGGCAGAGGTTCCCCGAGGTCTGTCGGGGAGCTAGGCGGTCCCGCCGTACTGACCGTTGAGGTTGGGGATGGTCATCGAGTCGGTGGAGGCCATCGGGTTGTCCACCTCCACGCCGGTCACGTACATGATCGGCAGCAGGAGCGGCGGCGGGAAGTCCGGCGTGAAGGTCAGCGGAATGCCCAGCAGCCGCACGTGCATGCGTGTCACGTGCATCTCCACGTCACCGGTGAGGTTCATGGTGGGCAGCCCGAGGCTGCGCCGGGTACCGAGGTCGTCGAACCACAGTTCGCCGTTGCGGATATCGCCGCGGCTCATGGTGAGCCGAATGTAACGCTGAGGGCCGTCTGCGGTCGGGCACTCCACCACACCCCGGTAACGGGCGCCGTACATGGTGAGGCTGTCGGCGGTGAGGCCGGAGTCGCGGACCGAGCCGCGGAAGCAGTCGTAGTCGGAGTCGACCATGACCTCCGGGTACTCGTCCTCCTCCTGGGCGGCCTGGCAGGCCAGGACCACGGCGAGGAAGTCTTCCTCGTCCTCGGTGACGGCGTCGTCACCGATCCTGAGCTGGCACTCCTCGGGATTGGCGTCCTCGTCCTCCTCCAGCTCCTCCTCTTCGTCCTCCTCCTCGCCGTCGGTCTCGTCCTCGGTGTCCTCGTCGTCGTCCGGCTCCTCGGGGTAACCCTCTCCGGGGTCACCCCTGCCGGGCTCCTCCGAGGCCTCGTCCGAGGGTTCCTCGGAGGGCTGTTCCTCGGACTGTTCCTCGTCGCCCCCGGGGAGGAACCAGTCCCAGGGCCAGCCCAGGTTGGGGGCGGGCGCCGAGGCGACGGCGACGGCGACGGCGAGTGGCAGGGCGAGCGCGACCAGGGGCCGGGTGCCGCCCTGCGGGTCGGTGACGGTCTCGGTCTCCGCTGTCGCGATGCCGTGGTCACCGGGGGTTTCGGCACGTGTGCCGGTGCGGGTGCCGGGGGTGTCCCCGGCGGAAGTGCTGCTGGTGTCGCTGTCCGCGTCAGCGCTGCCCGTGTCGGCGGCATCGGCGTCGGTGTCGTCATCGACCCCGTCGCGCGCCTCGTCCTCGGGGGAGGCCGCAGCCCGGCGGCGCTTGCGAGAGCGCCGCCGGGCGTCGGGTGCCCACGCGAACACGAGAGACCCGCCGACGATTCCGAGCAGCATCCCGATGACGAACCCACCGAAGTTGGAGGTCACGAAGGACACCAGCGCGAGCATGACCCCGACCAGGCCGAAGAACACGTGCTGGGCGGGCTGGAACCAGCTCAGCACGCCGAGCACGATCAACAGGAACGCGATGAGCGGACCGGACACCCCGGCGATCCCCGCGTAGATGATCAGGTCGATCGGCAGGATCAGGCTCTGCGCGGCCGGTGCGACCAGCAACTCGATGCCGGCCGCGATGAGAAGGACTCCGCCCCAGAACGGACGGGTCCGTCGCCAGTCGCGGAACCATCCCCATCCCGAGCGAAGCGGGTTCAGTGCGTGGGCCATGGGATCAGAAGCACTCGTGGTTACCGGGCTTGATCGCCAGGTTCAGTCCGGACAGGCGCAGGGAACCGGAGGTGACCGCCCAGGTGGTCAGCTGCATGTCGGAGACGGTGATGCTGTCGGACTGGAGTCCGAAACCACCCGCGGGGCCCTGACCGCCCTCCGCCTTGTCCAGGGTGCTGGCGTCACGGCCGATCTCGATGGCGCTGAACTCGGCGTTGCCCTGGAGCTGTTCGATGTCGATGACGAGGTTGCTGCCCTGGACCGGGTTGGTGGCCCCGGCGTTGATGACGAGAGTGGCATCACCGATGGGCAAATCCCACAGGGAGGACATGCACAGGTTGTCCAGTTCTGCGGTGTTGATCGTGGACAGGCCGACGGGGCGGGCGGAGCCGTCCACCGAGTTGGCGACGTCGCCGTACTGGCTGAAACCGTTGCCCTCGAGCGAGTCCGCGGACATCTTGAAGCTGTCTCCGGAGACCGCGAAGGAAGCGGCGAGAAGGCCCTGGGTGGTCATGCCGCCGAGAACCGCAGCTGCCACAAAACCGGGGACGGCGACGAGGGCGAATCTGCGCCAGCGTGTTCCACCGCTGCCTTCGGGCTGCTCAGGCATGTCCTGAGTAGCCTCGGGCGCCTCTTCGGGAGCCTTGGGCATGTGAACCTCCAGTGTTCCGCCGCTGGGGGAAGCGGCGAGGGGGAACGAAACTTGCGCCGAAGCACGCCACGCGTGTTACATGGAACACACCTTACTCGGCGGTAGTGACGAACATTACAATATGGGTTGTCACATTTCTAGATGGCGCATTCATCGTTGCGGACTCGTATCCGGCGCATTACGGGCAACCGCTTCCGACCTGGAGAGAGACCCAAGCCATGTCCCCTCAGCGCATAGAAGACCCCGCCGACGGCAGAGCACAACCGGATGACAGCGGCGTGAACGGTGCCGCCCCGGACGACGCCTTCGACTACGACGTGGTGGTGATCGGCTCCGGCTTCGGCGGGTCGGTCAGCGCCCTTCGCCTCACGGAGAAGGGGTACCGCGTCGGCGTCCTGGAGGCCGGGCGCCGTTTCACACCCGAGACGCTCCCGTCCTCGTCCTGGGACGTGAAGAACTTCCTCTGGGCCCCGCAGGCCGGGATGTACGGCATCCAGCGCATCCACCTGCTGCGCGACGTCATGATCCTCGCTGGTGCGGGGGTCGGCGGCGGCTCCCTCAACTACGCGAACACGCTCTACCACCCGATGGACGCGTTCTTCGATGACCCGCAGTGGCAGCACATCACCGACTGGAAGTCGGAGCTGTCGCCCTTCTACGACCAGGCCCGCCGCATGCTCGGCGTGCGCACCAACCCCACCGTCACCCCCTCCGACGTCCACCTGAAGGCGGTCGCCGAGGACATGGGCGTCGGTGACACCTTCCGCCTCACCCCCGTCGGCGTGTGCTTCGGCGACGGGGAGGACGGCGAAGGCAACAAGGCGGCCCCCGGCGAGTCCGTCGGCGACCCCTACTTCGGCGGCGCGGGCCCCGACCGCAAGGCCTGCAAGGAGTGCGGCGAGTGCATGACCGGCTGCCGGCACGGGGCCAAGAACACCCTGACCGAGAACTACCTGTACTTCGCGGAGCGTGGCGGCGCCGAAGTACACCCCCTGACCACGGTCGAGCGGCTGCGTGAGCGCCCCAAGTCCGAGGGCGGCGGCTTTGCGGTGGACACCCTGCGCACGGACGCGCCGCGGCGCCGGTCGAACGCCCGCACGTTCACCGCGCGCCAGGTCGTGGTCGCGGCCGGGACCTACAACACCCAGACCCTGCTGCACCGGATGCGGGACAACGGGATGCTCCCCCGGTTGTCCGAAAAGCTGGGCACCCTGACCCGGACCAACTCCGAGGCCCTGGTCGGCGCCATGAGCAAGCAGGTGCCGCCACCCGAGGACCTCACCCAGGGCGTGGCGATCACGTCCTCCATCCACCCCAACGCGAACACCCACATCGAACCGGTCCGCTACGGCAAGGGCTCCAACGCGATGGGGCTGCTCACCGCGATCCAGGTGCCGGGCGGCGGGAAGATCCCGCGCTGGCTGCGCTTCCTCGGGCTGGCCGCGCGCCACCCGTACGTGTTCATGCGCAGCTTCTCCAACCGCCGCTGGTCCGAGCGGATCATCATCGGGCTGGTCATGCAGTCCCTGGACAACTCGCTGACCACCTCGGTCAAGCGGGGCCTGCTGGGCGGGAAGAAGAAGCTCACCTCCCGGCAAGGGCACGGCGAGCCCAACCCCACCTGGATCCCCGAGGGGCAGGAGGCGGCCACCCGACTGGCCGAGCGGATCGACGGCTACCCGGGCGGCACCGTCGGCGACATCTTCAACATCCCGATGACCGCGCACTTCCTGGGCGGCTGCCCGATCGGCAACAGCCCCGAGAGCGGCGTGATCGACCCCTACCACCGGCTGTACGGGCACCCCGGGCTGCATGTGGTGGACGGTTCGGCGGTCACCGCGAACCTGGGCGTGAACCCGTCCCTGACCATCACCGCGCAGGCCGAGCGGGCGATGTCGATGTGGCCGAACAAGGGCGAGGAGGACGCCCGCCCGGCACAGGGCGAGGACTACCGGCGTACCAAGCCGGTCTTCCCGCGCAACCCGGCCGTCCCAACCGGTGCCTTCGCCGAGCTGCGCTTCACGAAGTCGCTGCCGCTGTCCGTGGTGAGCTCCACGGAGCCCCCCGGCGGGGAGACGGCCGAGGAGATCGCCGAACAGATCGAGGAGAAGACGGCCGAGATCGGCGCCGAGACGCCCAAGATCTGACCCGGTTCCGGTCCGAACCGGGCCGCACGCGGGCCCGGACACCTGAGCGGTGTCCGGGCCCGTGATCTGTCCGGGTTCGAGCGGTGGGGGCCGCTGTGCGGAGGGTCGAAGTCTTCGGGGGTCGAAGCTGTCGGGGGTCAGAGCGAGCCGGGTGCCGGGGAGCACGGCTCTGTGTTGCTGTTGCTGTGGCTGTTGCTGTGGCCTCAGGGGCCGTGCGGGTCCTCCGCGTCCTGGGTGCTCAGGCCCTCACTCCGCAGGGTCTCCATCCCGTCGGCGAAATGGTCGCCCATGATGTTGGTGAGGTGGTTGGCCATCTCCTGGGCCAGGACCGCGTCCACCGCCTGCTGGGCCAGGGGACGCACGTGGCGGATGAGTTCGGCGATCTTCGCGATGTCCTCGGGCTGGAGCACGCTCCCCGCGGTGTACTCGGCGATGATGTGGTCGGAGACCAGGCGGATCATGTGCTCGGAGACGTGACCGATCTTGTCGCGCAGGTTCTCGGCTATATCGAGCACCGAGCCCACGGTCATGCCGAGCTTGACCAGTTCCACACCGGCGTGCAGCAGGCGCGGGCTGGGCACCCGGAAGCGCAGACCGTCGCGTTCGAGCACACCGAGGTCGAGCGCACGCTTTATGGTCTTCGGGGTCACCCCCTTGCCGAACAGTTCCCTCAGGTCACCGAGGCTGATGTAGTCGGCGATCTCGTCGCTCCAGGCGTCCCCGATCGCGGATTCGAAGCCGAGGACCTCGGACAGGTCGCCGCCGCGCTCCCACACCTGGAACATCTCACCGATGTTGGCGAAGGTGTAGCCGCGGCGGAGTAGCTGGCCGATCAGCCGCAGGCGCGCCAGATGTGCTTCGGAGTAGATGCCCACGCGACCCTGGCGTCGAGGCGGGGCGAGGAGACCTCGGTCCTGGTACACCCGGACGTTGCGCACCGTCGTGTCGGCGAGCCGGGCGAGTTCGTCAATGCGGTATTCGGCCATGCAACCCAGCCTAGAGACCCCGGAGAGCCGTACTCATCAGTAAATCCGTCCCTCCGTGCCGTTGAACGATGTCAACGAAGATTGTAACGTTCAGGAGAATCGGAGTGAACGGGGTCACATCACTCGAACCACCCGTTCGGCGCGCCTCCGACACGGAACACCCCCTGGAGGTACCCCATGTCCGTGGCAAACGCGCAGACACCGAAACTCACCGATCGCGAGGACATCGCCAAGCGCCTCCTGCGCGGCTCCGCGAAGGCCTCCTTCGATCCCCTCGTGGAGATCGACTGGGACGCCCCACTAGAGGACAAGTGGGGCATGCGCCCCGAGCGGGTGTCCATCTATGGCACCCACCTGTGGGACCGGCTCAGCGAAGACCAGCGCAGGGAGCTCTCCCGCCTGGAAATGGCCAGCACCATGGCCACCGGCATCTGGTTCGAGACGATCCTGATGCAGATGCTGGTCCGGCACGCCTACCACAACGACCCCACGACCCTGCATGTCCAGTACGCGTACACCGAGATCGCCGACGAGTGCCGCCACACGGTCATGTTCGCCAAGGCGATCGAGAAGCTGGGCTCCAAGGCCTACCGCCTCGACCCGGTCGCGCACGTGCTGGGCAACCTCTTCAAGGCGATCGCGCACGGCCCGCTGATCTTCGCGGGCGCGCTGTTCGTCGAGGAGATCCTCGACCAGCTACAGCGGGAGATGATCGACGACGACAGCATCGAGCCGGTCGTGCGCTCCACCTCCCGCATCCACGTGATCGAGGAGGCCCGGCACATCCGCTACGCCCGCGAGGAGTTCCACCGCGACTGGATCAGGCGCGGCCCCGTGGACAAGGCCTACTCGCGGCTGGTCCTGGGCCTGGTCACGTACTACTCGGCCACCCGGCTGATCCACACGAAGGTCTACGAGCAGGTCGGCCTCGACCCCAAGGAGGCCTACCGGGTGGCGCACCGCAACCCGATCTTCATCGACAGCAAGACCGAGCTCTCCCGCAAAGTCGTGAAGACCCTGGACATCGCCGGGGCGATCACGGGGCTGGGCCGGTACTTCTGGAAGAAGGCGGGCCTGCTCGGCCGCTGAGCAGCTGAGCAGCTGAGCAGCTGATCGATTGAGCCGCCAGCCGCAAAGACACCGGTAAACACAGAGCCGCAGGTGAGCAGCCCAGGGGCCGTGCGCTCGGACGCACGGCCCCCTTCCGTGTGGGTCAGACCGGCTTAGCACCCCGGAAACCCGGAACTTACCCGCGAGTAAATTTCTGGCGACACCCCATTGCATTGTGACAATGCTCGTTGTAACGTTCCGGCAATGACTGTGGAGGAGATCACATGACGACCCCCTTGCCGCGCCACCTGAGTCGGCTGCCCGGCCAGAACGCCATCGTCACCGGCGCTTCCGGCGCGTTCGGCAGCGCCACCGTGGCGGTCCTGCGCCACCTCGGCGTCAACGTCGTCGGCATCGACCGCAAGGCCGCCCCCGGTGTCATCGCCTGCGACATCACCGACGACACTCAGGTGCGCGAAGGGGTCGCCGAGGCCATCGAGCAGCTCGGCGGTCGCCTGGACCTGCTCATCCACTACGCCGGGGTCGGCCCGTCCGTGGACATCGGCCACCTGCCCGACTCCCACGCCCACCAGGCGCTGGAGGTCAACCTCCTGGGCACCTGGCGAGTCACCGCCGCGGCGATGCCCGCTCTGCTCAAGAGCCGGGGCCGCGTCATCATCACCGCCTCGCTGCTGGCCAACCTCCAGCTGCCGCTGGCCGGCGCCTACACCGTCTCCAAGCGCGCGGTGACCGCCTACGCCGACTGCCTGCGCGCCGAGTACGGCACGCACGTCGGGGTGACCACGGTCTACCCGGGCTTCGTCGACACCCCCATCCACGAGAGCTCGCGCGCCACCGGCGCCTCGCTCGACGGGCTGGTCCCCGCCGAGACCGAGCGCGACACCGTGATGACCGTGGTCCGCGCCGCGGGCGCCAAGCGCGCCCCGCGCGACGTCGCCTGCACGGCCTTCGGTACCGCGGCCCTCCACCTGACCAAGCACTTCCCCGGCACCACCGAACAGATCGTTTCGCTCCAGCTCGGTCTGCTCCTCACGGACGGCGCCTTCGCGGAGGCGGAGATCGCCCAGGGGCTCCACGCGCGACACGGCTCCCCGTACGCCCAAACCAGCGCCACCGCCGGCGCGACTGCCGGCGCCACCGTCCGCTCGACCGTCAGCGCCGCCCCCGCCCCCGCCGCCAGCACTTCTTGAATCAGCACTGTCTGAGGAGGAACCCGATGACCGCCGAAGTAATCGCCAAGCCTAAGGTCACCGACCGCGAGGACATCGCCAAGCGCCTCCTGCGCGGCTCCGCCAAGGCCTCCTTCGACCCCCTCATCGAGATCGACTGGGACGCCCCAGTCGACCCGGACATGTGGGCGATCCGCCCCGAGCGCATCTCCATCTACGGCACCCACCTGTGGGACCAGCTCAGCGACGAGAAACGCAAGGAGCTCTCCCGTCTGGAGGTCGCCAGCGTCGCCACCATCGGCATCTGGTTCGAGACGATCCTGATGCAGATGCTGGTGCGGCACGCCTACCACAACGACCCCACCTCGCTGCACGTCCAGTACGCGTACACCGAGATCGCGGACGAGTGCCGCCACACGGTGATGTTCGCGAAGATGGTCGAGAAGCTGGGCTGGCACACGCACCGGCTCGACCCGGTCACCTTCCACCTCGGCCGCGTCTTCAAGGCGATCGCGCACGGCCCGCTGATCTTCGCGGGCGCGCTGTTCGTCGAGGAGGTCCTGGACCAGCTCCAGCGCGAGGCCGTCCCGGACGAGCAGATCCTGCCGCTGGTGCGCGCCGTGGCCCGCATCCACGTGACCGAGGAAGCGCGCCACATGCGCTACGCCCGCGAGGAGTTCCAGCGCGACTGGCCCGAGCGCGGCGCTCTGAACAAGGCCTACAGCCGGATCGTGCTGGGCCTGGTCTCGTACTACTCCGCGACCCGCCTGATCAGCCCGAAGGTCTACGAGCAGGTCGGGCTCGACCCCAAGGAAGCCTACCGGGTCGCCAAGGGCAACCCGCACTGGGTCGAGACCAAGACCTGGGCCGCCCGCAAGGTCGTCGGCACCCTGGACACCGCCGGTGCGATCTCGGGTCTGGGCAGGTACTTCTGGAAGAAGGCCGGTCTGCTCGGCCGCTAGGGCTCAGCGACTGGAACCAGCACCCCAGAACCCCCGAATCCCCGAGAACGCAGACCGCCCCGAGAGGATCACCTCTCCCCAGAACGCCGTCGTCGGAAGGCGAAACGCGCCACGTCTTCCGACGGCGGTCCCCCAAACGTCGGGGGCTGAGAGCGTAACGCGCCACGCGCTCAGCTCCCGACACCCCCTCCCCCGGGGGCGAAACGCGCCACGTCCCCGGGGGACTCATACTTACCGGTCGGTATGCAGGGGTCGGCAAGCAGAGTCCGCCGATCCGCAGGAGTCCAGGGCCGCACCGGGCCGCACGAAGGGAACAGCATCGTGACCGAAGCAGTACCGCACTACCGGGTCGCCGTCATCGGCTCCGGGTTCGCCGGAATCGGGATGGCTGTCCGCCTCAGGCAGGCCGGGCTCAGGGACTTCGTGATCCTGGAGCGGGCCGACGGCATCGGCGGGACCTGGCGCGACAACTCCTACCCGGGTGCCGCCTGCGACGTTCCCTCACACCTGTACTCGTTCTCCTTCGCGCTCAACCCCAACTGGAGCCGGAGCTTCTCCCCGCAGCCCGAGATCTGGGACTACATGAAGCGGGTCGCCGGTGAGCACGGGGTCGACCAGCACGTCCGCTACGACAGCGACGTCAAAGCCGCCCGCTGGGAGCCCGACCGCAACCGCTGGCGGATCGAGACCTCCAGCGGCACCGTCACCGCCCAGTTCCTGGTCAGCGGCGCCGGTCCACTCGCTGACCCCACCTACCCGGACATCAAGGGCCTGGGCACCTTCGAGGGCAAGCTGTTCCACTCCGCCGAGTGGGACCACGACCACGAACTGACCGGCCGCAAGGTGGCCGTGATCGGCACCGGCGCCTCCGCCATCCAATTCGTGCCCAAGATCCAGCCGCAGGTGGGCAGGCTGACGCTGTTCCAGCGCACCGCGCCCTGGGTGATGTTCCGCCACGACCGCGACATCACCAAGGCCGAGAACTGGCTGTACAGGAACATCCCCGGCGCCCAGCAGATCGCCCGCAAGAGCATCTACTGGGGCCGTGAGAGCTACATCTTCGGTTTCGCGAAGAACCCCAAGCTGCTGGGGATCGTGGAGCGCCTGGGCCGGGCCAATATCAACCGCAGCGTCAAGGACCCGGAGCTGCGCCGCAAGCTCACCCCGACCTTCCGCGCCGGGTGCAAGCGCATCCTGATGTCCAACGACTACTACCCCGCGCTGGCCAAGCCCAACGTGGACGTGGTCACCGAGGGCATCGTCGAGGTCCGCCCAAACGCCGTGGTCACCCGGGACTCCTCCGGCAGGGAGACCGAGCACGAGGTGGACACGATCATCCTCGGCACCGGGTTCCAGGTCACCGACCCACCCATCGCGCACCGCATCTTCAACCCCGAGGGCCGCTCGCTGGCCGAGCACTGGGGCTCCGACGTCCAGGCGTTCCGGGGCACGACCGTCAGCGGCTTCCCCAACGCGTTCGTCCTGGCCGGGCCGAACACCGGCCTCGGACACACTTCGCAGGTCTTCATGATCGAAGCGCAGATCCGGTACACGATGGAGGCGCTCAAGTTCGCCTGCAAGAACCGGATCGACCGCCTGGAGCCGCGCCCCGAGGCCCAGCGCGCCTACACCGAGATGGTGCACAAGTCCATGCAGGGCACCGTGTGGGTGACCGGCGGCTGTGACAGCTGGTACCTGAACGAGGAGGGCCGCAACACGACGCTGTGGCCCACCTTCACCTGGAACTTCGCGCTGCGCACGCGCTGGTTCGACCCGCACAACTACGACCTGCGCCGCATCCGTTCGGCCAGGAAGAACAAGGAAGCCGTCCCGGCCTGAGCACGCCGGGGACCACAGTCGGAGCCGGAGAAGGAGAAGCAGT
Organism: Nocardiopsis valliformis DSM 45023; assembly: GCF_000340985.1. NCBI lineage: Bacteria > Bacillati > Actinomycetota > Actinomycetes > Streptosporangiales > Nocardiopsidaceae > Nocardiopsis > Nocardiopsis valliformis. The sequence goes on along the minus strand of NZ_ANAZ01000016.1, from coordinate 2,198 downwards.
ATGAGCGGGTTCGATGACGAGGAAGAGGAGTACCGGGGCACGGTCACCATCGTTCTCCAGGATCCCCCGGAGAGCGGCGGCTCCGGGGAGAGCTTCAAGGTCAAAGCCCACCTGGCCGGACACTTCTCCCCGCTGACCGGCGACTACCGGTGGAAGGGCCGCCTGTCGGCCGACCCCGGCCTCACCGAGGCCTACAAGAGCGGAGCGCGCACCGTCATCGTGCGCACCCCGGACGGCCACGAAGGGGTTGGCGTCCTCGACAGCGCCAACCTCTGGGGCGGCCACCCCGTCAGCGGATCCGGCACACCGCCCTTCGCCGTCCCCCAGATCGAACTCGACGACTGAGTTCCCGGCCGCCCCCGCGGCCCCCAGAACGTCCCCCCAGGTCACGCGCCGTCCTGGGGGGACTCCCCTTCCCGAGTGACCAGAGTGAGAGGTAACCCCCCATGGCGACACGACACGTGGGCCACGCCCAGGAACTCAGGGTGCGCTCCGCCGACGGCACCCAGCTGCACGTCGAGGTCCGCGGCCCTGCCGAAGGACCGACCGTGGTGTTCGCGCACTGCTGGGCGACCTCCCTGGCCTCCTGGGGTCCCGTCGTCCGCGAACTCGACCCGAACCTGCGGGTGGTCCTGTACGACCAGCGCGGCCACGGCCGCACCCAGACCCCCATCACCCGCGCCGGTTACGGCACCGACAAGCTCGCCGACGACCTCTGCGCGGTGCTCGAAGCGACCGTTCCTGACGGCCAGAAAGCGCTGGTCGCGGGGCACAGCATGGGCGGCATGACCATCATGGCCGCAAGCTCGCGCGCGACCTTCAAAGAGAAGGCCGGCGCCGTCCTCCTCACCAACACCGGCTGCACCGACCTGGCCCGCAGGTCCACCGCCATCCCGCTCCCCGGCTCACTCGGCACCCTCGGCGCCAAGATCTTCCTGACCGCCCCGCTCCCCCTGGGCCCGGCCAACGCCGTCAGCGCCGAGATCTTCAGGTTCCTGGTCATGGGCAAAAAGACCGACAAGGCCACCAAACGCCTGTGCGCCAAGCTCGTACACGACTGCGGCGGTATCCCCCGCGGCGAGTGGGGCCGCGTCATCACCAAGCTCGAACTCGACGAGTCGGTCCGCGAGATCTCCGTGCCCACCGTGGTCGTCGGCGGCGACGAAGACAAACTCACTCCCCCGTGGCACGCACACCACATCGGCGACCTCGTCCAGAACTGCGAAGAAGTCCGCGTGATCCCCGGCCTGGGACACATGGGCCCTCTGGAGGTCCCCAAGACCCTGGCCGAGCTGGTCGACAAGCTGGCGATCAACCACATCGCCACGAGCACGAAGACCTAGAACCCGACATACAAGGGGCGCGACGCGGAGGGGGCGTCGCGCCCCTTCGCCATGTCACTTCCTGAAGACGGGCTCCACCAGCAGGAGGAGACCCCGTTCCCGCCTACACGGGGAGCACACCAGTGCCCTGCGGGTTCGGGGAGATCGAGGGGGTCGGGGGTTCGGGGAGATCGAGGGGGCAGGGGGGCGGGGTGGCAGACGGGCCCCGAAGGGGGCAACTACTCATTACCTCGGCCTTCGGCCGGAGCCCTCCCCAGCCCTGCGGGGATCGGGTCGCGTGTCGCGGCTGGTCAATGCGGGCAACGAAAAGCGGCGGCGAAGGCGGCAGTCTCCCCCAGGCCCGCGCGGACCGGACCGCGTGTCGCGGCCGGTCGCGCGTGCCATCGGACACCCGGCGGTAAGGGTTGGGTTCAGCGCTGTGGTGTTGGCTCTGCGAAGGCCAGGAGGGTCCGTAACCCGCGACTGGGGGTTGTCCGCTGCTTCCGAAACCCCCTCATCCCCGATGATCTTGCTACCAGAAGCGAAATCGGCGCGCTGATTTCGCTTCTGGTAGCAAGATCATCTTTGAAACAGGGGCCGAAACCGGGCTCGGGGGACTGTCGGGTCGCCGTTGGTGTTCGCAGGCAAGCGTGACCGGCCGCGACACGCGACCCGATCCGCGCAGGCCTGGGGAGCCCGGGGTCTTCGCTGCCGTTTTTCGTTGCTGACCTTGACCGGCCGCGACACGGCCGGGCGTTGGGCTCCGAGGTGTGGAAGGCTCCGGCCGAAGGCCGAGGTAATGAGTAGTTGGCCCCTTCGGGGCCCGTTGGCCACCCCGACCACACCTCCCCCGTTTCCCGACAGCCGCCAACCGCC